>CALWVE010000012.1 GCA_944384905.1 uncultured Clostridia bacterium | reverse complement strand
AATACCTCCAACGATAAATATGTGATGCTGCATCCACAGTGCACCTTACTTTTGTAGCCTTGTTCCACATAAACCGTCTGGCGGTATTTAACTGATCAACAAAAGTGTAAGGGGCTGTGGTTGGAACCTTTCGTGAACCATCTTGTGGTAGGAGGGCGACACCAATCCACAGCATCCCTTACAGTGTAGCACAGCCCTTGGAGAGGGGCTCTAATAACTACTACTCTATTATACAAGGAAGGCGTAACCCATGACATCTTATGAAAAACTGCGGCTGGCTCGCGCCAACAAACGCCCCACCGGAGCCGCTTACATTGAACAGATCTTTGAAAACACCCTGGAACTGCATGGCGACCGCCGTTTTGCAGATGATAAAGCTATTATCGGCGGCATTGGTATGCTCGACGGCATGCCGGTCACCTATATCGCAATCGAAAAAGGTACCGACCTGAAAAGCCGCCTGGAGCACAGTTTCGGCTGCCCGCGTCCGGAAGGCTACCGCAAGGCGCTGCGCCTGATGAAACAGGCCGAGAAATTCAATCGTCCCGTGATCTGCTTTGTCGATACGCAGGGCGCTTTCTGCGGCGCAGACGCGGAAGAGCGCGGTCAGGGTCAGGCAATTGCCGAAAGCATCATGGAAATGATGGGATTACAGACACCGGTTATTTCGATCATCATCGGTGAAGGCGGCAGCGGCGGCGCACTGGCTTTGGCAAGTGCAGACCGTGTATATATGCTGGAAAACGCGATTTATTCCGTTATTTCTCCCGAAGGCTGCGCCAGTATCATCTGGAAAGACAGCAATAAGGTAGAGGAAGCCGCCGATTGCCTGCATATCACAGCCGAAGATATGGTGAAGTTCCATGTCGCCGAACGGGTGATTCCGGAAGATTTTGAACATTTCAAAAAGATGTGCAAAGGAGTCAAAGACGCCCTGAAAAAAGATCTGGATGAGCTGCAGAGCATTCCGCAGCGTGATCTGCCGGAACGCCGGTATGATCGCTTCCGTTCGATCGGTTTCTTTTCCGAAAATAACTAAAAACATATCTGATTGCATAAAAATGCCTGCCGGAAATATCTGGCAGGCATTTTGTTTCTTTTTGAAACTTGTTACACTTGACTTTTTAATATGTGGCGGTCTATAATGACAGCAAGCAACGCCTGAATACTCGATTCAGAAAAAAGCTGCAAGGAGGAATTTGTATGGAAAAACGAGCGAATATCTTGATTTTCGTCACAGACCAGCTCACCTGGCGTGCGCTTCCGGCCTATGGCAATACTTATGCCAAAACGCCCAATATCGACCGCATCGCCAAAAATGCTGTCATTTACGATGACTGCTACACGCCCTGCCCGCTCTGTCAGCCCGCGCGCGCTTCGTTCTGGTCCGGCATCTATCCGCATGAAACGAAGGTGCTTTCCAACGGCCGGAAATTCCCTGTAGAAGATCTGCCGGATACGGTTCCTACGCTGGGCAGCGTTTTCGCAGAAGGCGGCTACGAAACCGTTCACTTCGGCAAAAAGCATGACGCCGGCGCATTGCGCGGATTCTGGTGTGATGAAGAATTGCAGACAAAAATTGACCCCGTTTCGGATGCATGGCCGCTCAATATGGATACCTTCCACGATCGCTATACCACCGACCGTTCTGTAGAATGGCTGAAAAACTATAACGGTGAAAAGCCGTATATCATGGTGGCCGACCTGGTAAACCCGCATAATATCTGTGGATTTATCGGCGAATTTGCCGGAGAGAACCCCGGTATTGACCCGGGCGTACCGCTGCCGCCGCTGCCGGACAACTTTGAATTTGACGACATTGAAAACCGCCCGATCGGCGTACAGTACATCTGCTGCAGCCATAACCGTCAGGCGCAGGTAGCCCAGTGGACACCGCGCAACTTCCAGTATTATCTGGCTGCTTATTATCATTATCTGGAACGCGCCGATGCGGAAATTGGCCGCATTCTCGATACGCTCGAACAGCGTGAAGACGCCGACAACACCCTGATCGTGTTCATGGCCGACCACGGCGACAGCATGGCCGCCCGCCATCGCGTCACCAAACAGGTCGATTTCTATGAAGAAGTCAGCCGTGTGCCGTTTATTTTCTCCGGAAAAGGCATTCAGCCCCGGCGTGTCAGCGGCCGCATGACTTCCCTGCTCGACCTCTTCCCCACCTTGTGCGGTTATGCAGGACTTCCGATTCCGGACGGCTTGCGCGGACTGGATCTTTCGAAAGAACTTTCCGGCGGAGAATTGGTACAGCGCGACTATGTCGCCAGCGAATGGCATACCGAATGGGGCTTTACCATTTCGCCCGGCCGCATGATCCGCACTAACGATTACAAGTATACCCGCTACATCGAAGACGGCGGCGAAGAATTGTTCGACTTGAACAAAGACCCGCTGGAAAAGAAAAACGTAGCCAAAGACCCGGCTTATGCCGATGCGCTGGAAGAAATGCGCGCGCTGTATCGCCGTCAGCTCGCCGAAACGGACGACCCGTTTGAAACTATGCAGTGGCTGGCCGATAAGCGCTGGCGTTCGCATCCCGTGGGCTACGAAAAGCATCGCGGAATTGCCGCACCGCAAACGGAACCCATTCCTGCCGAATGGCTTAAAAATAAATAAAAACAAAATTGCCGCAGACAAGCTGTCTGCGGCAATTTTTTAATCATTAAACAAAAGAAGCTCCTAAATAAACCGGTGCTTTCGATTGAACCAGTTCGGAAATTCTTCCTCTGAGCTGAATCGGAAAAACAGGAAGCTGATCCGCTTCATCCAGCGATACCCATACGCTGGCCTCCTGCTGAAAATCTTTTTCCGCAGGCTGGATTTGCGCATTTCCTGTAATCTCAGCCACAAATATATGCGCCATGCGGTGGGCATAATCCGGAGCTTGCGTGCGAACCGCTTCACTTTGATTGATTTCCTCGGCCACCGCGGCAAAACGAACCACGCGTACCGTGTAACCCGTTTCTTCCCGCACTTCCCGAATGACGGCCTCTTCCATCGTTTCAAACAACTGCTGACCGCCACCGGGCAAATCGTAATAGATTTCTCCGGTTTTTTCCAGGCGGCAGCGATTGAGCAGGACGCGATTATCCTTTACGATCAATGCTTTTGACGTGTTGCGAATCGGCATACTTTGCCCCCTCTTAAAATTCTACGCGCATGCCATCCTGTGCGAAGCTGACGCGATCGCCCAATACTTCACGCGCCTGCGCGAGTTCGCCTTCAAAATCTTTTAGAATAGCACGCCCATGATGAAAGAACAGCACCTTACCGAACGGGATTCCGCTCGCGAGCAGCTCACGGCACAAATCCACAGCGCGGTGATGTCCGGTTTCAAGCAGAATCAGATTCGCATGCTCCGCCAGAGGAAGAACTTCTTCCAGCTCCTTAAAATCGCCGGAATAGCAAAGCTTTTTCCCCTCTCCCTCAACAGAAAACGAATAGCTTTTCCAGGGTTCTCCGGCTGCCGGTTCCCAGTGATGATTATGCAGGGCATAAACCGAAAGAACGCCGTCGTTAAACAGCAATCCATCCGTCATCGGGCGGCTGACCGGCCGAAAAACGGTTTTAAATCCGCCTTCCGTACATCTAAGGAAATCCAAAATAGCAGAAAATGCCCTTTCTTCCGGCAGGAAAACCGGGATCTCACGATCCTGCATACGCCGGCTGTTTTCGGGGGAAAGCACACACAATTTTCGCATCGTCCACAGCAAATGCGCCAGCCCTCCGATATGATCCATATGCGTATGCGAAAGAAAGACGGCCTGCAAATTCATCAGATTGAGCCCCAGCAAATGCGCCGTGTACGCACAGCCTTCGCCGGCATCCAAAACGTACAATCTGCCGCCTGCCTCCAGCGCAGCACTGGTATGGTGGCGTCCGGGCATGGGCTCCGTTCCGGCGCAGCTTCCCAACACATGCAGAATCATGTTTCGATCCTCCCGTTTAGAAAGAGATGGAAGCCGTGCGGCCATGATATTCCACGGCCTCTACATCCAGCGTAATTTCATCCATCGCCTTGAAATAGGCTTCGAAACTTTCATAGCGCGGATGCGCATTTTTCACGACCAGCTTGGCTTTTTCCGCCTCGTTTTCAAGCAGAATCCGTACCAGCGCCAGCTGCGCCTTAGCGGAATTCATACAAGCGCTTTCAAAATCGGAAATACGGTAATCCGCCCCATGGCCCACGCCGGACGCGCCGGAGCAATGCGGATGAATTGCGGGCATCACCGCAGAAAGATCGCCCATATCGGTGCAGCCGGTCGTCCAATGATCGTTGACTTCCACATTTTCCGCCGGGACAACCGTGCGCATGGCATCGGCCATCAATTCGTTGAGTGTTTCATCGTTAATCAGCGGCGTATAACCGGGACGGTCACACAACGTAACGTTTGCGCCCATCGCGGCCGCCGAACCGGCCAGCGCGCGGTTGACACGCACGTTGGCTTCGGCAATTGCTTCCATGGAAGCGCCGCGGACATAGCTTTCCAGCTTAACCGTATCGGGAATGGCATTCACAGCTACGCCGCCGGCCGTAAGGATCGGATGTACACGGATATGATCATCATCCCGGAATGTTTCGCGCAGAGCGTTGATCGCCGAAAGCCCCAGATTAGCCGCATACAGCGCATTGACCCCCAGATGCGGCGCACCGCCGGCATGGGCGGCTTTGCCGTGATAGGTGATATTCTTCACCATACAGCCGTTGCTGCCGCGGTGAACCACAAACGTACCGGGTTTACCGGAAGATGTATGGATCATGAATGCAAGATCACAGCCGTCGAAATAACCGCGGTACAAAAACTCAACTTTTCCGCCGAAATAGTGGATAATTCCTTTTTTGCGCAATTCTTCGCGGAAGCCGGTTTCGATCAATTCTTCCGCCGGAACCACACACAGGCGGATCGAGCCGGAAAGACCGTCGAGCGCGCCGGGTTCTTTCAGCGCCGCCGCAAGCCCGAGCAGCGCCGCGCTCTGGGCGCAGTGGCCGCAGGCGTGCACCGCACCGGTTTCGGGATCGGCGTCCGGGTGTTCCAGACAAATCAGAGAATCCAGTTCACCCAAAATCAAAATTTTGGGGCCCGGACGGCCGGTATCAAGGTCCATATAAAAGCCCGGAATATCCCCCGCCATCAAAGGCTGGTATCCCAGTTTTTCATAGGCTTCTTTCAGATAGGCGTTGGCTTTCCATTCCCGGTATCCGGTCTCGGGGTTCTTCCACATAAAGTCAAGCACATCCTGCATTTTTTGCCGGTGCTTTTCGATCATTGCAAACCATTTTTCCATACAACTCACCTCTTATAACCTGGATTTTTATTTTCTGTTTGTCTTATTCAAGAACAAACGATACTTCGGTATCGCCTTCCATTTCGGCCACAAAATCTACCACAAAGAAATGCTTATGGATGCCGAAATGAGCGGAATATTCCGCGGGCGTGATCACGGGCGTAAAGCGGGCAGTATCAAATCGGATCGCCATCGTTTCGTTCCCGCAGAACAGACGAACCACGTCGCCGTCTACCTGAACATTACCGTAAGTTACAAAACGCTCCTGAACCTTATGTTTGCCGCCGCTAAAGACAAAGCGATCCGTCAGCGTAGTTTTGCCGGTTTCAGCGTCAAATTCGATGCTGCGGCGCAAGGACGAAAGCGTTTCCAGACCATAAACCGGGGCAAGATCCATCGCAATACCGGTTTCGGAAACAGATACATCAGCGGCAGCGGCTTCGCTTCCGGCTTTCTGGGTGCAGCCGTCGATCATCGGCACGCTATGGCCCTGCGAGCCGCAGGTGATAAACGTATAGCGCAGATCGGAGAAATACTGACGGGTATATTCGCCGGAGCCGAGATCGCACAAAATCTCTTCCCCGTTTTTGAAAATCTGGAGATTACCCACGTCGTTGTGGTTATGCGGCTCGCCGTTATCGCCGGCTTTGGCGGCAATGCCTACACCGTTTGCCGCGCTGCACAGGTACCACTGCGCGGCTGGCAGCGGATAGCAGCCTGTGAGATCCTGTGTATCGGAAGCATCCACCGACCACAGCAGATTGCGCAGAACGTTGCTCCAGCGGTGGCAATGGTCTTCGTAGAAGTCAGCCATGCTCGAAGAAGGCGGAATAATCACGCCGTCAAATTTGCGGCTGAGATAAGATGTCAGGCCAGGCAGGAACGAAGCGCGGCTGCCGCCATCGGAGAAGCTGACCGTACGTCCGCCCGCAAAATAGCATTTCTGCTGGAACAGGGCGATCTTCTTCACCTTTTCACAAGCAAACATATCGATTTTCCCCGCTGTACGGCGCAGGATCAGATCGGCAAACGAAGTATAATAGCTGAAACCGTAATTCCAGTAGCCGATACCTTCCAGGCAGGAACCGTCTTCGGCAAAGCCGGAAAGGAAATGTTCAAACGCCGGCCAGATGCGCTCGAGCACTTCAGCCAAGCGTTCTTCGTCATCGCGCAGCGTATAAATAGCGGCCATACCGACCGAACCGGCGCAAACGGACGCCCAGTTGTTTGTTGTGGTCATCCAACCGTAATCGGCAGCCAACACGCGGTCGAGCACACGGCGTTTTACCAGATGGTCGATACGCTTTTTGAGGATCGACGGCAGAGCATCGCCCAGCAGGAACGAAATTTCAGAAAGAGCCTGCGCCGTTTCGCTGGCGAACAGATCGACCATATAAGCTTCGTCTTCGAGCTGCGTGGTGTAGGCTTCGGGCTTCAGATGTGCCGCAACAGACCAGGTATATTCATCACAGATAGCCCAGATAATGTCTTCAAGTTCGTGCAGGTCTTCCTCACGGCCATACAGCCAGCTGAGCACGGCAAAAGCCGCCAAGCGGCCGCGGCGCGGGAAATAGCCGACTTCGCTGTCTTCAAACATCCAGCGGTCGCCGGTTTCGTGGAACAGCTTAAAGCAGCTGTAAGGAATGGAAGGAATCGGCTTGCCGCGGAAGCTTTCGGCCGCTTCCTTTACGGAATCGAGATACGGTTTGATCCATGTATTGTCGAGCACTTTTTGCCGGGCGTCGGCGGGCAAAGACAGATCGGCCTGTCCGGCACGCAGAGCGGAAAGAATTTCTTGTTTTGTCATCGAGAATGCCTCCCTAAAATTCCCGTCAAACGGGTGTTATGAAAAATATAGCACAGCCAGAGGGAGATTGCAAGCCATAACAAAAGACGTCCTCCCAACGGAGAACGTCTTTTTATTTTTGTCTATCCTCTATTTAACTACTTTTACGTTAATGCATCTAAAAAATAATCATAATAAACCAGGTATCCAGCATCAGCTATGATATACTGTTCAACGGGTGTATCGATATGATCCACAATCAGATAATCGCCCACCCGCAGTTCCGCAGGTAAAATAGCCGTGTATTTGCCTGGATTTACTTCTTTATACCAGCGGTCTATTTCCTCATCTTTCATATGAGGAACATCCATCGCTTCAATTTCCTGCGGCGACATACCGGATGTATATAGAATTGACAGCAGTTCTGCTTTTTTATGAGTCGTAGTCGGATTCAACGTTACACGTTTACCTTTAGGAGTCTCTTCGCTACCATTTTCAAATGATTCTCCGTATCGATCCTTCCAAATACCCTCATATAAAACCTGACTTTTTTCAGCTTCATACGGAAACTTTGCAAACACGGCACACAACATAGGTGGTACGGTCTTACCTTGCCAGGTTGTTTCATCAGTAAAAATCACACGCACCACACCAGGCTGATCATCCGTATAATAATCGCTTCTGCCATAAATGGGCTGTGTATAACTCAAATAATACTGATTTGTATACCGGTCATAGAACCGCAGTTCTTTCTCAGACACATTATACTCCTGCGCGTATTCTTCCAAATCCCAATAATCGGCACTATCAAACGGTTCCGCAGGCTTCAAATCGCTTTCCTCAATTTGCAAGGCTTTACAGAATTCCGTTTTTGTCATACCAAACCATGTATCGGAGAACGGCGGTGTCATCATGTCCTTATCCTTTAAGGAAGCATAGGTTTCTCCGAAGAAAAACGCATACACCAACGCTATAACCAGCACAATCAGCAACACAATACCGCCGGCAATCTGCACACTCCGCTTTTTCAGAAAAGTCATACCAATACCTCCTTAAAAAGGAACAGGCGGCGGTTTGCGCCGCCGCCCATCTGACTTTTGCTTTAATGATACCAATTATTGGCTTCCGCCGTTGCAACATCGACCTCATGGCCAACCAGAGGACACGCCATGAACAACTCAGCCGTACGGTCTTCATGCAGAATAAAATACATAGACTGCACATAACGGCCATCCTGACGGGGTTCTTCCATGATCATCTGCTCAAATAAGCTGCCATGTAGGCGCTCGTTGAGCATTTCCGCTGTGACCCCTTCGATGATCTTGCCGTTTTCTTCCCATTCGACCGGGATCGGATATTCCACACCGGCATAACGCCATTTTTCATAATGGTCTGCCAGTTCCGGGAAAGTATCCTCCACAGAAGCAATCAGATAATCATAATGATCCTGAATATCCGCTTCTGTCATGACGTGCTGGGCGGGCTCAAATGTCATGCCGGACATACAAAACAGCATGAGACCTGTCAGAAGAATGACTAAACCTTTTTTCATCTTGAACCCTCCTGTTCATCAAATTGAAATCAAGCGCTGCAGCACCGCTTTCTATCTATAGAATATACAAATATAATTCATTTGTCAATAGTTTTATAGAGCTTTTTTTAAATATTATAAAATAATAATCCCGAAGACAGTAGATCGTCTTCGGGATTATTTATCAATTCAATTTATTTTGCCACGATATTGACCAATTTCTTGGGCACGTAGATTTCTTTAATCAGACGCTTGCCCTCGATCTCGGCGGCAATCTTCGGCTCGGCCTTAGCGGCTGCGATTGCGGCTTCGGCGGTGATTTCGGCATCAACCGAAAGACGTGCACGCACTTTGCCGTTCACCTGAACAGCGATCTCGATCACGTCATCCTTGCACTTGGATTCATCGTAAGCCGGCCACTGCTGCTGCGCAACCATGCCCTCGCCCAGCGCGCAGGCCTGCCACACTTCTTCGGTGACATGCGGTGCAAAGGGATTGAGCAGGATGGAGAACACGGCCAGTTCGTCGCGCGTAATAGAACCGGAATCATACACTTCGTTAATCAGGGACATCAAAGCGGCGATTGCCGTGTTGAATTTCAGGTTTTCGATATCTTCGTCAACCTTCTTAATCGTTTTGTGGAAGGAAGATTCCAGCGCGGCACGAATGCCCTTCTCTTCGCTGAGAATAGACTGGAGATTCCAGTAGCGTTCCACAAAGCGGCGGCAGCCCTTGATGCCGGCCTGGCTCCACGGCGCGGATTTTTCAAAGTCGCCGATGAACATTTCATACAAGCGCAGCGTATCGGCGCCGTACTGATCGACAATCTCGTCGGGGTTCACCACGTTGCCGCGGGACTTACTCATCTTTTCGCCGTTTTCGCCCAGGATCATGCCGTGGCTGGTACGCTTGGCATACGGTTCTTTGGTGGGCACAACGCCGATGTCATACAGAAATTTATGCCAGAAACGGCTGTACAGCAGGTGCAGGGTGGTGTGTTCCATACCGCCGTTGTACCAGTCAACCGGCGACCAGTAATTGAGCGCTTCCTTGGAAGCCAGCGCCTCGTCGTTGTGCGGGTCCATATAGCGCAGGAAGTACCAGGAAGAACCGGCCCACTGGGGCATCGTATCCGTTTCGCGCTGAGCAGGGCCGCCGCAGCACGGGCAGGTGGTATTTACCCAGTCGGTCATCTTGGCCAACGGGGATTCACCGGTATCGGTGGGTTCATAAGATTCTACGTTGGGCAGTTCCAGCGGAAGTTCAGATTCCGGCAGCGGAACATAGCCGCACTTTTCGCACTTAACGATCGGGATCGGTTCGCCCCAGTAACGCTGACGGGAGAAGACCCAGTCGCGCAGCTTGAAGTTCACCTTGCGGTGACCGAAGCCCTTTTCTTCCATATAGGATTTGATCTTTTCCTTGGCTTCTTCCACGGACAGGCCGTCGATGATGCCGGAATTGACCATCACACCGGTTTCGCAATCGGTAAAGGCCGCTTTCTGTACATCTTCGCCGCCTTTTACGACTTCGATGATCGGCAAACCGAACTTCTTGGCGAATTCCCAGTCGCGGGTATCGTGTGCCGGAACGGCCATGATGGCGCCGGTACCATAAGAAACCAACACGTAGTCGGAAATAAAGATCGGAATCTGGCTTCCGTTAACCGGATTGATCGCCATAACGCCTTCGAGACGAACACCGGTTTTATCCTTGGCCACTTCGGTACGCTCGAAGTCGGACTTACGGGCCGCTTCGGCCTGATAGGCGCGCACGGCATCCATGTTGCCGATCTGATCTTTCCATTTTTCGATAAACGGATGCTCCGGAGAAACAACCATATACGTTACGCCGTACAGCGTATCGGGACGGGTCGTATAAACCGTAAGCGTATCACCTGCGGTGGTGCCGAAATCAACTTCGGCGCCTTCGCTGCGGCCGATCCAGTTTCTCTGCTGGGTCTTGACGCGCTCGGGATAATCGACATCATCCAGATCATCTACCAGACGCTGGGCGTAAGCCGTGATTTTGAGCATCCACTGGCTCTTCATCTTGTTGATAACTTCGCTGCCGCAGCGTTCGCAAACGCCGTTGACCACTTCTTCGTTGGCCAAAACACATTTGCAGGACGTGCACCAGTTAACGGCCATCTCTTTTTTGTAAGCCAGACCGTGCTTAAAGAGCTGCAGGAAAATCCACTGCGTCCATTTATAATAAGACGGATCGGTCGTGCTGACTTCGCGGCTCCAGTCGAACGAAATGCCCAGCGACTGAATCTGCTTTTTAAAGCGAGCAATATTCTGCTGCGTAACGATAGAAGGATGGATATGGTTTTTGATGGCGTAGTTTTCGGTGGGCAGACCGAAAGCGTCCCAGCCGATCGGATACATAACATTGTATCCCTGCAGACGGCGCTTACGCGAAACGCTGTCGAGCGCCGTATACGGACGCGGATGTCCTACGTGCAGACCCTGTCCGGAAGGATAGGGGAACTCGATCAGCGCATAGTATTTGGGTTTATCGGATGTGTTCGAAGCATGGAACACACCGGCTTCCTCCCAGCTTTTCTGCCATTTTTCTTCAATGGCTTTCGGATCGTATTTGATCATACCGTATCATTTCCTTCTTTCTCATATGGAACCGTTTCGCCGTCGCTCCACAGGCGATCCAGATCAAAATATTCCCGGGCTTCGGGCGTAAAAATATGAATCACCACGTTGGCGTAGTCCAGCAGCGTCCAGGAATCCGAGCCATAGCCTTCGCGGCCATACAGCGGCACACCCAGTTTTTCAAAAGCTTCCTCCACGCCGTCGGCCAGCGCACGCACATGGGTATTGCTGGTTCCGGTGGCAAATACAAAATAATCCGCCAGACTCGAAATTTCATCGATCCGCACCAAACGGATGCGAAGACCTTTTTTGTCTTCCAGCGCGGCGGCGGCACTGCGGGCAAGTTCAAGTGATGTCATTCGTGATTCCCTTCCTCCGCTTGCCGGATCAATCGGCAAACGGCAATTTATCATTTTTTAGAGCCATTTCTTTGAAGCGTACATTCGTTATAGGCCATAAACGTATCGGCCGCAATCGGAAGTTTCTGAGAAGCCAGATCTTCCACCGTAAACGAAAGGCCGATCAGCATAGCTTCTTCCAAACTGCAGAAAGCCGCTTCGCGAAGCTCTTCCACACCGTCGTAATCGCGGTCATCCGAAATATAATCCGCGGTAAAAATCACTTTTTCGAGCAGGCTCATTCCGGCCCGTCCGGTTGTGTGATAACGCACCGCATCCAGAATCTCGGGATCATTCAAATGCAGGCGGTGTTCGAGATATCCCGCGCCGCACATCTGATGCCAGACTTTCGGCGTCTTCTTTTGGATATCGCTCAATATTATACCAAATTCCTGCATATATTTCAACTGTTTTTCCGGCGGCGTGTCCTTCATAATATCGTGCAGCATGCCGGCCGTATACGCCTTGTTTTCGTCGGCACCCCAGCGTTTAGCCAGGCGCACAGCCGCATCCGCTACACAGATACTGTGGTGCAGCCGCTTTTTCGAAAGCAGTGGACGCAGAATCTCTTCATATTCCTGCTGTGTCTTCATCGCTCTTCCTCCTTAAAGCCATACAGCCCGTGCTGCCGGATATAATCCGCTACGGCAGGCGGCACCCAATCATCGATCGATTTTCCCGCCTGAATCGCTTCGCGAACGGCTGTGGAGGAAACATCGAGAAACGAAATTTCTTCTACTTGGGTGCGCACAAAGGGAAAATCGGCCTGCAATTTTCGGGCGTGTTCCAGCAAACGCGCCGCGCCGTCGGAACTTCTTGGAGCGGCACAAAGCGTAGCACCCCGAAAAATGCGCGGCGCATCAAACCATTTCTGTACCGTGAGGAACATATCCTCCCCCATCAGCAGAAACAGTTCGTCGTTTGGATATTGCTTTTTCAGTTCGGTAATCGTATCGGCGGTATAGCTTTTCCCCTTGCGGCGGATCTCGCAATCGCTCACACGGATTTTCTGAAGGCCTTCACAGGCCAGGCGGCACATAGCCAGCCTGTCTTCGGCGCTTGCACTTTGCGCGGCAGCGGCCTTATGCGGCGAAACACCCGTTGGGATCAGAAGCACAAAATCGAGCCCAAGTGCCCGGATAAAATCGCAGACAATATGCAGATGCCCGTTGTGGATGGGGTTAAACGCACCGCCGTATATCCCGATGCGTGCCATTATCCACGAGCCGGACGGGCCTTAGGCAGAACAATCTTCGGGTTCTTTTCGTTTTTGCGATACAAAACAAAGCGGGAACCGATCACCTGCACCACATCGGCGCCGACCGCTTCGGCAATCGTATCGGCGGCTTCACGCGAAGAAAGCGGAGAGGCTTCCAGCACGCGGCCTTTGATAAGCTCACGGGCAGTCAGGGCGTCATCGGCCTGCTTGATTACTTCCGGGCTGTTGCCGGATTTACCCAGAATCAGAATGGTATCGAGGTCTACCGCCAAAGAACGGAGATAAGCTCGCTGTTTGCTAGTCAACATAGATGAACTCACTTTCTGTTATGATTTATCGATCGATTCGATCACACGGGCAACTGCGCCATCGTAAACCGAAACCGTAATTTCCGAGGCGGCCGCTTTTACTTCGGGCAGCGCGTTTTCCACAGCCACCGCCCGGTCGGCCACCCGCAGCATGGAAAGATCGTTTTCGAAATCCCCCACGCAGATCAGCTCACGGGCGCCGAGATACGCTTTCAAAAACAACGCGGCAGCGCCTTTTGTGGATTCCTTATCCATAATTTCAAGCCCTTCCGGCCAGGAACGGCAGACATCCAGTTCCCCGGCCAGCGGGTGCGCCAGAACCAGCTTACGCGCTTCGATAGCGCGTTCGGCCGTATCGAAAACCAGCACGATCTTGAGATAGGTATCCGTTTTCCAGATCCCGCTTTGCGGATCGCAAAGCTGCTCGGCCGTTACTTCGATCGTATCTTCCAGCGTATGTAAATGAATGCGATTTAAAAACGGTGCAAACTCCTGATGAAGGGCATGGATGACCTGCGGCAGATCAAACTGCATCGTTTTCAGGCGAAGTGCTTTTTCATTTTCAAGATCATACACCATCGCGCCGCCGCAGCTGATAACCGGGGCATTGACGATAAATTTATCCGTAAAATTTTCAAGATGAGACGGACGCCGTCCGGTACAAACGGTGAAAAGGCCGCCCTCCTGCTGGAACCGGCGAATCTGCTCGCAGGTGTCACGCGTGGGACCGATGCCGTTGAGGTTATCGTCTTTCCCCGTATAAGGGTAAGTCAGTGTGCCGTCGATATCGGAACAGATCAGAATACCATCATACCGTCCCATAAACGCCCTCCTGCAGCCATTTTTCAAGCTGTTCGGCGAATGCGCGCAGCGCAATGCCGCGGTGGCTGACGGCGTCTTTTTCCTCGCCGCTCATTTCGGCAAACGTCTTGTCGCCTACTTCAAAGATCGGGTCGTAACCAAAACCACCTTCGCCGCGGTTTCCGTGAGCGATCTGTCCCAGGCATACACCTTCGGCGCGCAGGACGCGTCCGTTGGGGAACACACAGCAAATCGCGCTGGTAAAATAGGCTCCGCGCTTTTCATCCGGTACATCCCGAAGCAGGTTCAAAACCTTTTCGCGGCGGTGTCCCGGTTCGGCATAGCGGGCGGAATACACACCCGGCTCCAGCCCCAGCGCATAAATCGACAGGCCGGAATCGTCCGCGATTGCCGGCTTGCCCGTTTCGCGGCAGGCCGCCTCCGCTTTAAGATAGGCGTTCTGTGAAAACGTCGTGCCGGTTTCGTCTACTTCCGAAAGATCGGCGGTAACGGCCGTGATACCCAGCGGCTTTAAAATACGGTTGAATTCTTCCACCTTATGTGCGTTATGGGTTGCAATGACAAATTCCATGGCAGCCTCCTTATTCTTCCTTGGCAAACAAGGCGCGTGCAAATTCATCTGCATTAAACGGCTGCAGATCATCGATCTTTTCGCCCACGCCGATAAACTTAACAGGCAGTTTCAGCTCTTCGCGGATCGTGAGCACCACACCGCCCTTGGCCGTACCGTCAAGCTTGGTCAACACAATACCGGTAATATCGGCCGCGTTTTTAAACTCTCTGGCCTGGTTGACAGCGTTCTGACCCGTAGCCGCATCGAGCACCAACAGCACTTCGCGGTCGGCATCCGGCAGTTCGCGGGAAATGACGCGGTTGATTTTGGCCAGTTCGTCCATCAGATTTTTCTTGTTGTGCAGGCGGCCTGCTGTATCGCAGATGATGACATCGGCGCGGCGCGCTTTGGCGGCTGCAATCGTATCGAACACAACGGCGGCCGGGTCTGCCCCTTCGCTGTGCTTTACCATCGGCACATCGGCACGCTGAGCCCAGACTTCCAGCTGTTCAATCGCGGCGGCACGGAACGTATCGGCGGCGCCCAGAATGACCGATTTGCCTTCGGCCTTAAAGCGGGCGGCCAGTTTGCCGATCGTGGTGGTTTTGCCCACGCCGTTGACGCCGATCACGAGAATCACGGAAGGCTTTGTGGAAAGATGCATTTCCTCATCGCCGGAAATCATCTCGCGGACGATTTCCTGAATTTCATCCATAATCAAAGAAGGATCGGTAATGCCCTTCTCTTTGATGTGACGGCGAAGTTCGTCGCAGATTTTTTCGGCTGTCACAACGCCGACGTCGCCCATCACCAGAAGCTCTTCCAACTCTTCAAACAGTTCTTCGTCGATCTTGGTAAAAGAATGCAGCATCAGCGTAATCTGCCGGCTGACGGCATCTCTGGTTTTTTTCAGGCCGTTTTTGATTTTTTCAAATAAACCCATCGTCATCCACCTTTCTTACTGCGCCGCTGTGTGCGCGTCGATTTCATCGGGATGCAGTTCCAAAAGCTGGGAAATGCCCTGATCCTGCATCGTCACGCCATACAGCACATCGGCTTCTTCCATGGTGCCGCGGCGATGTGTAATCGCAATAAACTGTGTATTACCGCTCATACGCCGCAGATACGAAGCAAAACGAGCCACGTTCACGTCGTCGAGAGCGGCTTCGATTTCGTCGAGCATGCAAAACGGCGGCGGGCTGACACGCATAATGGCAAAATAAATGGCAATGGCGACCAGCGCCTTTTCGCCGCCGGAAAGCGCCTCGATATGCGTAACGATCTTGCCCGGCGGATGCACCGTGATTTCGATACCGGAATTCAGTACATCGTTTTCGTCGGTAATCGTCATATCGGCATTGCCCCCGCCGAACAGATCTTTGAAAATCTGCGTAAACTGCGTGCGGATCTCGCCGAAGCGCTCGACAAACACTTCTTTCATCTGTCGGGTCAGGCGGGCAATCAACTGCAGAAGTTCCGTTTTGGATGTTTCGGCGTCTTCGATCTGTTCTTTCAAAAACGCATACCGATCGGAAACTTCCTTGTATTCTTCCACAGCCGCCACATTCACGGAACCCAGCGCGCGGATTTTGCCGCGCAGTTCGGTCAATCTGCGCTGTGCCTTAGGCAGGTCTTCTGCCGGAGAGGCGATCTGTTCCGCTTCGCGGCGGGTCAGTTCGTATTCTTCCCACAGCCGCGCAATGACGGCGTCGTATTCTTTTTGCAGCGTATCGCGGCGTTCCTGCAAACGAGCCAGCGCGCCGCCGGCGTTTTCTTTCTGAGAAGAAACCGTGCGCTCTTCTGCGCGCAAAGCGGCCGAACGCTGTTCGCTCTGCGTCCGTTCTTCCGAAAGCGCCTGGATTTTCTGCTGTTTTTCCTGCGCCTGTTCACGCAGCGTTTGAGCCCGGCGGTTCTGTTCGTCGGCCTGCTGCCCAAGCTGGGTATTCTGCTGCTCGAGGGAATCGATCTCCTGACGCAGCGACTGCGTGCGCTCGGCTCCCGCCAAACGGCGGCGGCGCAGTTCTTCCACAGCCTGCGTCATCGATTCTTTCTCGGTCGCGGCGGCAAAACAGGCCAAACGCAGTTCCTGCAATTTATCGGCCATGCCGCTGCTCTTTTCTGTCAATGCGCGCTGCGTTTCTCCGGCGGCGGAAAGCTGCGCCTCCGCCTGGCCGATTCGTTCACGGCACGCCTGAATTTTTTCATCAGCCGCGGCGGCTTCCGCCGAAAGGCGCTGCATACGGCCGGCGGCTTCCTGCTTTTCTTTTTCCAGATTTTGCAGGGTATTCGCATTGGATTCGATTTCAAATCGTGTGCGGCGGATTTCTTCCTGCACATGGCGAAGCTCTTCCTGGCGCTCACTGCACGCGGCCAGATCCACTTCGCGCTGCGCTTCCAAAGCGGCCGTTTCTTCCTGCAACGTTTTCATCGCGGCGGCGGCTTCTTCCGCACGCTGGTGCATTTCCTGACGCTGCTTACGCAGGCGGACAATCTCAGCGGCACGGCTTAAAATACCCGCGCTTCTTGCGCTGGAACCGCCCGTAAAGGAACCGCCCGCGTTGACGACCTGACCGTCGAGCGTCACCACACGCCAACGATATTTAAACTGACGCGCAATATTTCCGGCGGCGTCCAAATCTTCGGCCAGCAGTACGCGCCCCAAAAGCGACTGCAAAACGGAACGATACTTCGGATCGCAGCTGCACACGCGGCTGGCAACGCCCACCAGGCCGGGAATCTGATCGAGGCCGGGTTCCTGAATCTCGCTGCCGTGAATCGTTGTCAGCGGCAGGAACGTAGCGCGGCCGGCATCGCGCTGTTTCAGCAGGCGGATCGCGGCCTTGGCTTCGGCTTCCCCGTCCACCACGATATTCTGCATGGCGGCGCCCAGCGCCGTTTCGATGGCCAGCGCATATTCGCCGGGAACGGTGATCAGCTTGGAAACCGGGCCGTGAATGCCGCGAAGAGCCCCGCGGTTTGCCTCGCGCAAAACCGTTTTGACGCTTTGATGGAAGCCTTCCAGGCTTTTTTCCATCTCTTCCAGCATGCTGATACGGCGGTTCATGCCGCCGATATCGAGCCGCAGTTCATCGAGCGCGCGCTGCTGATTCTGCTGTTTTTCGCGGCGGCGGTCGAGCAGCTGTTTCTGCCCATCCAGGCTATTTTGCGCGGCGGTAATCTGTTTTTGCAGATCCTCCGCCATTACAAGCAATTCGGCTGCCGTTTTTTCAAGTTCTTCGGCCCTATTTTGAGCCTGTCCGGCGGCTGTATCGATTTCGCCCGAACGGCGCTCGATTTCTTCCATGGAAGAGCGCGCGGCGGATGCCTGTACGCGAAGTTCGGCCAAAGCCGCCTGTTCGGCCGCAGCTGCGGCGGCGAGTGTCTCGGTGTCTTTGGAACCCGCGTCAAGCTGACGGCGCAGTTCTTCCACATGACCGGACAGAGCCAGAAAATCAGCGTTGAGCTTTTCATATTCCGCGTTTTTCAGGCCGACGGCTTCCATTTTTTCATCGATCTGCCGCTGCATATCTTCATCCGAAAGCCGCGACTGATCGAGCTCTTCTTTAATACGGCGCACCGTATCGCGGTGATGCTCGATCGTACCCTGCAATACACGGGCTTCTCCTTCACAGCGGGTGGCTTCCGCCTCATCGGCAGCAGCCAGCGCGCGAAGCTCGTCCATCGAAACCGTAAGCGCATTGGTTTTGGCGAAGGCCGATTCCGCCTCACGGGAAAGCGTCTCCATCCGCGCGGCGGCAGCGTCAAATTCCGCCTGCGCGGCATCGATTTTATGTTCCTGTTCGCGCAGCGCGGCGCCGCTTTTTTCCAGCGCGGCTAAACTGACGCGAATCTCCAATTCCTTCTTTTCGCGGCTGTACACCAAAAACTGTTCCGCTTTTTCGGCCTGCTGGCGAAGCGGTTCCACGCGCCCTTCCAGCTCGCCCAAAATATCGCGCAGGCGCACCAAATTTTCTTCGGCGCGGTTTAAGCGGCGTTCGGCCTCTTCTTTTCGATAGCGAAAGCGCGAAACACCGGCGGCTTCTTCAAAAATTTCGCGCCGGTCTTCGCTTTTGGCCGCTACGATACTGTCGATCTTACCCTGCCCGATCATGGAATAGCCGTCGCGCCCCAAGCCGGTATCCATAAACAGCTCATGGATATCTTTGAGACGGACGGACGCTTTGTTGATCAAATATTCGCTGTCACCGGAGCGATAAAAACGGCGGGTCACGGCGACGGTATCGCCTTCAAAATTTAGTTTGCGGTCTTTATTATCGATCGTCAGCGTCACTTCGGCGCAGCTCATACCGCGGCGTCCGGGTGTTCCGCTGAAAATGACGTCCTCCATTTTGGAGCAGCGCAGCGTTTTCACAGACTGTTCGCCCAGCACCCAGCGCATGGCGTCGCTGATGTTGCTTTTTCCGCTGCCGTTGGGGCCCACCACCGCGGTGATGCCCGTTTCAAAGGTTAATTTTGTTTTTTCCGGAAAAGTCTTGAAGCCCTGAAGCTCAAGCGATTTCAGCAGCACAAAGCCACCTGCCCTTTCTTAAGGATTTCCATTGTGATTGCCGATTTCAATACCCCATCAGCTCCAAAGCTTCACGGGCAGCCTGCTGTTCGGCTTCTTTTTTGCTGCGTCCGCCGCCCCGGCCGATCACGTTGGAATTGAGATGCACTTCCATCACGAAATGCTTGTTATGATCGGGGCCGCGCTCGCCCACCAGCACATATTCCAGATGTTCTTCCGGATTCTGCTGAACGATTTCCTGCAGCATCGTTTTGTAATCTTTAAACGATTTTTCGTCAAACGACTGCACAGACGGGATAATATACGTAAGAATAAATTTGCGGGCTTCTTCCAGGCCGCCGTCCACATAAATAGCCGCCGTAATCGATTCAAATACGTCGGCCAGAATACTCGGGCGCGTGCGTCCGCCCGAATGCATTTCGCCGTGGCTCAAACGCAGGTAATCCCCCACGCCGATGCGGCGGGAAAATTCATGCAGCGAACGTTCGCACACCAGCGCCGCGCGGTGTTTCGTGAGTTCCCCTTCGGGAAGATGGGGACAATTTTTATACAGATAGTCGGCCACCACGAAGCCCAGCACGGAATCGCCCAGAAATTCCAGACGCTCGTAGCTCGATTCCGTTTTGCGGTGCTCGTTGGCATAAGACGAATGCGTCAGCGCTGTTTGCAGCAGGCTTTTATCTTGAAACGTATAACCGATCTTTTTTTCGAGTTCTTCAAACGATTTGGCCATCGGCTCAGCCCTCCTTACCGGTCTCGGCCGGTTTTTCGGGATGGGCAGCATTGTAAGCAGCCACAGCCTGTTTCATTTCTTCCACTACGTTTTCGCTGACGTAATTTTTAAGCAGGCGAATGGCACTGCAAACCGTTTTGGCTTTAGCGCTGCCGTGAATCTTAAACACCGGCTTGGCCGTACCGATGATCGGCGCACCGCCGTATTCGTTGTAATCGAATTCTTTTTTCATGGCCCTCATATCTTTTAAGACCAGCGCGGCGGCCACTTTGTTTTTCACGCTCTTCGTGAACACGCCTTTGATTTTATCCATCAGCGCCATAGCCACGCCCTCATAAACCTTAAGGATCAGGTTACCGGTGAAACCGTCGCACAAGACCACGTCCACGCGTCCTTCGGGCAGATCGCGGCCTTCAATGTTTCCGATGAAGTTGAGGTCGGATTCTTTGAGCAGGGCAAAAGCCTCATGCTGGAAAGGCCCGCCTTTGTGGTCTTCCGTTCCTACGTTGGCCAAGCCGACGCGGGGATTGGAAACACCCATGACTTTTTCGAGATAGGCCGAGCCCATCAGGCCATACTGCACCATATCGCTCGGGCGGCATTCCACATTCGCGCCGCCGTCGAGCATGATGAAAAAGCCGTTCATCGAAGGCATAACCGGTGCAAATGCCGCACGGCGAATACCCTTAATGCGGCGGACAAACAGCGTGGAACCGACCACCAGCGCGCCGGAATTACCGGCGGAAGCGAAAGCGTCGCCCTTGCCCTCGGCAAGCGCACGCAGGCCAACCGCCATCGAAGAATCTTTGCGTGTGCGTACATCGGCGGCATCGTCTTCCATCGTCAAAACATCGGAGCAATCGAGAATTTCCATGCCGTCGAGCGAAATGTTGTTTTCTTTTGCGCAAGCGCGGATTTTGGCTTCGCTGCCCGAAAGCAGGATCTCAACGCCGAGTTCATCGACCGCCATGCGGCAGCCGCGGATAATTTCGAGCGGGGCATTGTCACCGCCGAACGCGTCAATAATAATTTTCATACTACACTTTCCTTCCCGGCTTCTTATAAAAGCCTGACCGGAAAAGTTTGGGAAACTGTGCAGCACGTCCGGCTGCACGGCTTTTCAAACTTTTCATGTGATAAGCCCGCCCGGCTCAAAGGTCGGGCAGGCAGATTTGAAGCGCTTCGAGCGCGCGCTGAGAGAGCGCGGCGTAGCGCAGTTTTTTATCGCGGATATGTTCCTCAAGCGGCGGCAGCACGCCGAAGTTGGCGCCCATCGGCTGGAAATTGTTCGTGGGGCTTTGGGCTACATGGCGGCAAAGCGCGCCCGTCATCGTGACTTCGGGCAGCACAACCGGCGATTTTCCCTGCAACCGGCGGGCGGCGTTGACGCCTGCCATCAAGCCGGAAACACCCGATTCCATATAGCCTTCCACGCCGGTCATCTGCCCGGCGAAGAAAATCTGCGGCTGGCTCCTCAGGCTGAAATCGAGATCCAAAAGCCGCGGAGAATCGAGGAACGTGTTGCGGTGCATCACGCCGTAGCGCATAAACTCGGCGTTTTGCAGTCCCGGAATCATGCGGAACACGCGTTTTTGTTCACCCCATTTGAGGTTTGTCTGGAATCCCACCAGGTTATACAGCGTACCCGCACTGTTTTCCATGCGCAGCTGCACCACAGCCCACGGGCGATGCCCTGTGCGGGGATCACGCAAACCGACCGGTTTGAGCGGGCCGAAACGTAGGGTATCTTCCCCGCGCCCCGCCATCACTTCCACCGGCATACACCCCTCGTAAACCTTGGGATTCTGCACGTCAAAACCGTGAACCGGCGCGCGTTCGGCCCCAACTAACGCCTGATAAAACGCCGTATATTCGTCTTTGTTCATCGGGCAGTTGAGGTAAGCGTCATCGCCGCCTTTATCATAGCGGGAAGCCGCAAAACAGATAGAGCGGTCAATGCTTTCGGCCGTGACAATCGGCGCGGCGGCATCGAAGAAGCTCAGTCCATCCCCGCAAAGGGAACGGATGTCCTCGGCCAATGCGCCGTCGGTAAGCGGTCCGCTTGCCACAACCGTAATCCCGTCGCGCGGAATTTCGTTTGCTTCCCGGCGGACGACTTCGATATGCGGATTTTCGCGGATTGCCTGCGTCACCGCGGCCGAAAACAGATCGCGGTCCACCGCCAGCGCGCCGCCGGCATCCACCCGGCAGCGGTCGGCACAAGTCATCAGCAGCGAACCCATACGGCGCATTTCTTCTTTAAGAAGACCGGCGGCACTTTCCACCCGGGCGGCTTTGAGCGAATTGGAACAGATCAGCTCGGCAAACCCTTCGCTGTGATGCGCTGGCGAAAAACGCACCGGCTTCATTTCGATGAGTTCCACGTCAATCCCTCGGCGGGCGATCTGCCAGGCGGCTTCACACCCGGCAAGTCCCGCGCCGATGACGGTTATCTTATTCTTCGTCACTGGATTCATAGCCACAGCCTTCCGTTATGCAGTAGAGCTTTTTCTGTTTGCCGTTTTTGCGCAGCAGAGTTTTGCCGCAGCGCGGACATTTTTTCTGCGTCGGCTCATCCCAGGAAACGAAATCACATTCCGGATAACCGCTGCATCCGTAGAAAATACGGCCGCGCTTTGTCTTTTTGCGCACCACGGATTTACCGCACTTGGGGCATTCCGCGCCCGTTTCGTCCACGATCTTTTTCACGTTTTTGCATTCCGGATAGCCGGAGCAGGCGATGAAGCGCCCGTAGCGCCCGTATTTGACCACCATCGGGCGACCGCACACTTCACAGGTCATATCGATCTTATCTTCTTCGAGCGTCACTTTTACGCCCTTGGTTTCTTCTTTGGCCTTTTCCAGCGTCTTGCTGAAATCATCGTAGAAATGATCGAGCGTTTCCACCCAATCGGCCTTGCCCAGCTGGATATCGCCCAACTCGTCTTCCACCTGCGCCGTAAACTTGAGGTTTACGATTTTCGGGAACTGTTCTTTCATCACTTTCGTGGTCACTTCGCCCAGTTCGGTAGGCTTGAACGCTTTATTTTCGCGGGTGACGTATTCACGCGCCGTGATGGTGGAAATCGTAGCCGCATAGGTAGACGGACGGCCGATGCCGTTTTCTTCGAGCGTTTTGATCAGCGAAGCTTCCGTATAGCGCGGAGGCGGCTGGGTAAAATGCTGCGTACCCGCAACATCTTTCAGGCGCAGCGGCATGCCGGCCGCAAGCTCAGGCAATACACCGGCTGTCTTTTCTTCTTCGTCTTTGCCTTCTTCATACAGCACCGTATAGCCGTCGAACGTCACGCGGTAGCCGGAGGCTTTGAACAGATACTGTGCCGCGCGGATATCGGCCTGGGTGGTTTCCATCAGACAGTTGGACATCTGGCTGGCGATAAAACGTTCCCAAATAAGCTTATACAGGCGGTACTGGTCTTTGGTGAGCGAGCTTTCCACGCGGTCGGGCGTAATCGCCACAGACGTGGGACGGATCGCTTCGTGACCGTCCTGTGCGCCGGCCTTGGTTTTGAAATGACGGGAATTCTGGTAGCGCTTCCCCCATTTCTCTTCGATAAACGAGGCCGCTTCTGCGATGGCGTCTTCGGAAATACGCAGCGAGTCGGTACGCATGTAGGTGATAAGACCCACGGCGCCCATGCCGTGAATTTCCACGCCTTCATACAATTCCTGCGCGGCTTTCATCGTGCGCCGTGCCTGGAAACCCAGTTTGCGGGAAGCTTCCTGCTGCAGCGTAGACGTGGTAAACGGCGGCGCGGGCGATTTGCGGCGGCTGCCTTTTTTCACATTTTCTACAGCGAACTGCGCATCCTTAACCACGGCCAGGATTGCGTCGGCCTGCTCTTTATTTTCAATTTTGATTTTGCCGTTATCGTCGCCGTAGAAAGACGCGATAAACTGGCGCTGAGACCCCTTGGCCAAAAGTTTTGCTTCAATCGACCAGTATTCTTCCGGCTTGAAATTGCGAATTTCCTCTTCGCGGTCGACGATCAGGCGCACAGCCACAGACTGCACACGTCCCGCGGAAAGACCGCGGCGGATCATTTTCGCCAAAAATGGGCTGATTTTATAACCGACCAGACGGTCGAGAATACGACGGGCCTGCTGGGCGTTAACCAGATCCATATCGATCGAACGCGGTGCTTTCATGCCGTCTTCTACACCGTGGCGGGTGATTTCGTTGAATGTGACGCGATTGGCGTCGTTAATATCCAACCCGAGAATATACGCCAGGTGCCACGAGATGGCCTCTCCTTCGCGGTCCGGGTCGGTTGCCAGATAAACGCCGTCGCTTTTGGCGGCCGCCTCCTTGAGGCTGTCTACCAGCTTTTCTTTTCCTTTAATAATGGTATACTTCGGCTTAAAGTGGTCTTTTACATCCACACTCAGGCGCGTGGCGGGCAGATCCCGCACATGGCCGTTGGAAGCCACCACTTCAAAACCGGGGCCAAGATATTTCTTGATCGTCTTCGCTTTGGACGGAGACTCTACGATCACAAGTTTGGACATATTTTCTCAAACGCCGGAAAACCGGCCTTACCTCCTTACTTCAAGGCTTTGCCCCGCGGGCGGCACGATAAAAACCGCCTGCCAATGATTCACACAAACCCGCCAGTTCCAATTCCGTTAAAGCTGCCAGCACACGATGTGCAGGCAACAGGGACGCGGCGGTCAATTCATTGATATGCCGGGGCTGCGCACAAAGAACTTGCCATAATGTTACAGCATCGCCGGAAAGTTCGTCAAGGTGATTTTCCCCTGTTTTTAAAGAATTTACATCTTTGGAATCATTTTTTTCGATTTTCTCGCTTATTTTTTCCGAAAAAGAGGAATCTTTTTCCGTTTCGGAAGAAAGTGTGGCGGGGAAATTTTCAATCTGGGCGGCATATTCACACAAAATATCGTCGGCTGTTTCTACGGCACAGGCGCCGTCTTGGATAAGCGCCGCCGAGCCCGCCCAACGCTCGTCCCCGGCAGGTCCGGGTACAACAAAAATATCGCGATTTTGATCGGTTGCGCGTGCGGCCGTAATCAGCGTACCGCTTTTTCGGGCGGCGGAAACCACCAGAATCCCGCTGGAAAGTCCGGAAATCAACCGATTGCGTACCGTAAACGTTCCGCGAAAGACACCTGCGTTTTCCGGATATTCCGTCACCAGCGCGCCGCTTTCGGCGATATGTTCCCGCATGGCGGCGTTATCCATTAAATAAGGATAATTTAAACCGCAGGGAAGCACGCAAATCGTTTTGCCTCCGGCACGCAGCGCCCCGCTATGCGCCGCGGAATCAATTCCAACCGCGCCGCCGCTGACAATGACCACGCCGCGCGCGGCCAATTCGGCAGAAATCGTCCGGGCCGATTCAATCGCCGAAGCATCGGCTTTTCTCGAACCGACCACGCCGATCGAAAGAACCTGATCTACCGGCGGCAATTTACCGCGCACATACAAAGCACAGGGAAAATCGATAAGCTGACGCAGACGTTCCGGATATGCCGCGTCATCGGGTGTGAGCACCTGCTGGCCGACTTTTTCATAATATTCCAAAAGCGGCAGAGCGCGCTCGGGCAAATAATGGATCAGCGCGTAATATTCTTTTTCGGTAATATACTGGCAGGTCTGCCAAAAAGACGGCCCCGCCTCATAAAACGCCTGCACCGAATGCATCCGGCGCAAAATCACAGCCGGCTTGCGGCTCCCCGCGCCAAAAGCATGCTGCAGCCACAACCAATATGCCCGGTTATCCATGGATCGATTCCTCCGAAAGCGTGCGGCACAATTCCCACATCACGATCGAAGCCGCCGCGGCCGCATTCAGCGATTCCGCGCGCCCGGCCATGGGAATCGTCACCGCCTGATCGGCCGCCTGAATAGCCTCCTGCGTGAGGCCGTTTCCTTCGTTGCCGATCCATACGGCATCCCGATCGGAAAAAGCAAGCCGGGTGATCGGTTTTGCGGTAGAATCCGGTACGGCGGCATAAACGGAATAGCCGCGGTCATGCAGCGCCTGTATGGCTTGTCCCGTCGAATCGGCCTCGAAAAACGGCAGGCGGAACACGGCGCCCATCGAAGCCCGCAACACCTTGGGCGTATAAATATCACAGCAGGCACCGGCCAGCACCACACCGGAAACGCCCAGCGCTTCGGCGGTACGCAGAATCGTTCCCAGATTGGCCGGGTCTTGCAGCTGCTCCACAGCAAGCAAACGGCCGCTTTGGGGCAGCGCCTGCAGATCATGGGAAGCCGTATCCATACGACAGACAGCGAAAATTCCCTGCGTGGATTTCGTTTCGGCCAACAGCTCGGCCACCGGCTGGGAAATCTCATAAATCTGCGGACAAACCGCCATACAGGCCGTCAGATAAGAACTATACTTATCCGCGGCTTTTTCCGTATAAAAAAGCTGTTCCAAAACAACGCCGCTGCGGGCGGCGTCTTCGCACAAGCGGGCGCCCTCTACCAGATAGCGTCCCGACTCCCGGCGCTGGCGAACCGAATCGGCCAAAGCCGCAGCCGCGCGGACAACTTCATTTTTTCGACTGGTTATCGTCTGCATGAAGAGATTCCTCCGTTTACCTACTAAAACAAACGGCGCCCGAGGGAAAATGCCCTCGGGCGCTCGATTCACGGCATTGCTGCCGACAGCATTTGCTGTGTGATTATAAAGCGGCCTTGGCCTTTTCGCAGATAGCCGTGAAAGCGGCTGCATCGGAAACGGCGATTTCGGCGAGCATCTTGCGGTTGAGCGTGATGCCGGCTTTCTTCAGGCCATTCATGAAGGTGGAATAATTCATGCCGTTGAGTTTGCAGGCGGCAGAAATACGAGTGATCCACAGACGGCGGAAATCTCTCTTCTTCTGCTTACGGCCGATATAGGCATAGTTGCCAGACTTCATAACGGCCTGTTTGGCCATCTTGAAGTGGCGGCTCTTGGAGCCCCAGTAACCCTTGGCGAGTTTCAGAACTTTATTTCTTCTCTTGCGCGTCATCAGCGCACCCTTTACACGTGCCATTCTCTATATACCTCCAGAATCGGTTCAGTTATCAATTATTTATACGGAATCATGCGCTTGACGGCGTTCATGTTCGTCTTGTCGGCGATGGTGGTGCCGCGCAGGTTGCGCTTGGACTTACGGGTCTTGCCGTGACCGTTGAGCAGATGGCTGGTGTTGGCGTGGCCGCGCACGACCAGACCGTTCTTGGTGAGCTTGAAACGCTTTTTCGCACCGCTGTGCGTTTTAATCTTAGGCATTGGATTTTCCTCCTTGAATTTGTATACGAAAACTGCCGGATTTTCCGCTGTTTCGTTTATTTCGCAGGCTTCGGGGCCAGGAACATCTGCATGCTGCGGCCTTCGAGCTTCGGCTGTTTTTCCACATTGGCCACATCGGCCAGCGCGGCGGCAAACTTCTTCATGGTTTCGATACCGTGTTCCGGATGGCCCATTTCGCGGCCGCGGAAGCGGATGGAAACCTTTACTTTATTGCCGTCACCGATAAACCGGGCGGCATGACCGGCCTTGGTTTCGAAATCGTGGGTATCAATGTTGAGCGAAAGACGGATCTCCTTGATCTCCACGACCTTCTGGTTTTTTCTCGCCTCTTTTTCGCGCTTGGCCTGTTCGAAGCGATACTTGCCGTAATCGATCACCTTGCAAACAGGCGGCTGAGCCTGCGGTGCAATTTTGACAAGATCGAGATTCTTTTCGGCTGCAATCTTCATGGCAGCCTGCAGCGGCATTACGCCCAGCTGCGAACCGTCCGCATCGATCACACGGACTTCTTTGTCGCGGATTTCTTCATTGATCTGAAGTTCGTTCTTGCTAATGATATAGCCCCCCTCATCCGGCCGTGTGTTCCAAAACACGCGCACCACACAAAAAAGCGGGCAGAATTCCATCTGCCCGCAATCGTACAAAAACAGCCCCGCCTAAGCGGAGATTTGCTTTCTGATTGACCAGCGCCAGACGGAACCGCGCGGTGAGAACACATCGTTCTGCTTTGTTTACTCAAATATATTACGCTATTCCCCGATAAATGTCAAGAGAAAATCACGAAAAAAATGATTTTTTTACCGCATCACACATTGATTTCTTCCCCTAAATGCAGAGAATACAAAACTTTTCCGCCAACGGAGCATTCCAGCGTACGGGCAACGGCCAGGGCGTACAGTTCCAACTGCGCGGCGTATTTTTCCCGCAGCTGATCCATGTTTTTCACCCGGTCTGTTTTAAAGTCCACGATAAAAAGCTTTCCGTCTTCTTCAAACAGGCAGTCCACCGCACCCTGAAGTACCACCGCTTCGTCGGCAAAGCGATCGTCCACGGAAGGATCGACCGCGCGTGCCGGAATCGGAACGGAAAAACGATATTCCCGCAAAACGCGCGTGCTGTTGCGGATGCGTTCGCCCAAACGGGAAGTAAGCAGCCGGGCAATCGCGGGAAGTTCCACGGCGGAAAGCTGACGCTCCGTAATAAACCGGCGCTCAACCAGTCTACTGCATTCGGCCGAAAGCTGAGCGGGATCGATCCGCAGATCCAAAAACTGCAAAAAGGCATGAACAGCTGTACCGCGCTCAGCGGCAGTCATCTCATTGGCCTGCAAAAACGAAGGGGCCGCCAGCGGATATTCGCCGGGTGTGCGTGCTTCGGCCAACGCCGTTACGGCCACTTTAGAGGGCAAGGTGTTGATGCCTTCCCACGGATACACAAAAGAAACAGCCTCGCGCACCTGATGTAAAAAAGCTTCATCGGCCGGGGCAAACGGCTGTGAATTTTCATTTGCAGCCTGTGCTTCATCCGGCCAATCGGGCAGCGAAACCAGCCAGCTTGGCGCTTCATTTTGGAACACGATTTCGTTTCCGGCTCCGCCGGCCTGGCGCAGCGCATATCCGTCGGGATGACGAAGCGCACAAAGCAACAGCCAATCCAACAGACTGCGCGCACTGCGCACGGCGTAGGTGCTGATCGCCTCTTCCCCGCCTAGGCGTGCCGCCAGATTTTCCAGCGTTTTTTCGCGGTCCCGCACGGAGCCGACCAAAATCAGTTTTTCACGGGCACGCGTCAGCGCCACATACAGCACGCGCATTTCTTCTGAAAGGTTGTTCGCCTGCTGGCGGATCAAAATTGCGTCGCGGGGCAGCGTGGTATACCGCGCCCGAACAGACGGATCGAGCAGGCGCATACCAATGCCGAGTTCGGGGTGAACGACCACGTCGTCGTAATCGCGCACAAACTGCCGCCCGCAGCCCGCCACGATACAAACGGGGAATTCCAACCCCTTGGATTTATGAATGCTCATAATCTGCACCGCGTCCGCAAGCTCGGCCTGCGGATCGGCGGCGGCTAAGTCGCCCTTGCGCTCGGCCAGCTGGTCGAGGAAATGCAGAAATGCGCCGATCCCGTGATACCCGGAAGCCTCATACGACGCGGCATACTGCCTCAGCAGACGCAGGTTTTCCAGGCGCACCGTGCCGTTTTCCATCGCCAGCACCAGGTCTTCCAGACCCGTTTTTTCAAATAAATCGTGCAGGAACATCTCGCTGGTCATTGTGGAAGCCAGCCGCCGCCAGCGCGCAAGATCATCCAATACGCGGCGGCAGGGTTCATCCGTTTCCGCACGCTGTGTCAAGGTGACGATCAGCGGTTGCGCGCGCAGTTCCAGCCGCATTTTGGCCACATCGTCGGGTGAAAAGCCGTAAACCGGGCTCATCAAAACGGCCAGAAGCGGAATATCCTGCGCGGGGTTATCGATGACGCGCAAAAACGAAAGCGCCAGACGGATTTCCGCCGTTTTGAAAAACGAACCGGTCAGGCTGGCTCGTGCCGCGATTCCTTCCGCCGCCAGAACCCGGGCGTAAATCGGCGCCGTTTTGGTGGTACTCCGCAAAAGAATGCAGAAATCTCCCGGCGTTGCGGGGTGCAGTTCACCGTGATCGGTTACACAGAAGCCTTCATCGAGCATCTGGCGGATGCGGCGAGCAATCCAGCGGGCTTCGGCTTCTTCATAAGAAGCGCCCCGTACACGCGGCAAAACAGCCAGTTCCGTGCGGGTATCGCTGCCTTCAGGGTAAGTCGCCTGCGCCACCAGACGCTGGCCGCCCGTATAGGAAACGTCGCCCACTTCTTCGCGCATAAGCTGAGAGAAAATATAGTTTACGCTTTCCGTCACATCCCGGCGGGAACGGAAATTGCGGTCGAGCGTCACACAGGCGGGAAAAACGGGATTCTCCCGGCTGTAAGGCTCGAACGTTTTTTGATAGCGCAGGAAAATCGCCGGCATAGCCTGACGAAACCCATAGATGCTTTGTTTTACGTCGCCCACCATAAAGCGGTGATTGCTAAGTCCCGCTACAGCGGCGAACAAGCTATCCTGCGCCTCGTTGGTGTCCTGGTATTCATCGACCATCACTTCGTCAAAGCGCGCGGACACCGTCTTGGCGGTTTCGGTCGCCTCCCATTCGCCGGAAGGAAGCTGCCGGTACAAAAGCCGGAGCGTGAGATGTTCCAGATCGCCGAAATCGAGCACATCTTTTTCTTTCTTCTTGGCGTCGTACAGTTGGGAAAAACGGCGCACCAAATCGATCAGGCGGCGCACATACGGCAGCATCCGCGTGCATTCTTCTGCGCAGGCGGCGGAATCTGTAACAAAATTTTTAGCAAGTTCTTTAACGGCCTTTTTCATCGCGTCGCGGATTTTCGTGGCCCTTACTTTTAACGGATCATCCGCATAGCCGCGCGGCGCACGCGCCGTGGGGAATTTTGCCCCGGCCAGCGCCTGCCCCAGTTCATCCCACTTTTTCTCCTCGCACAAGGTAAGGAGCGAGCGGAGAATCCTTTCGTCTTCATCATACGCCGGCATCAAAGCATCTGCCAGTTTGGCGTCTTCTTCCGCAATCCGGCAGGCTGTTTGCTGCATATCGATTGCTCCGCGCAAAACATCGGCCGCATCTTCCAGCAGAGTTTGTCCCCACACGGTATCCTCCGCCCGCTGAACATCTTCGTACAGATGTAGTTTTTCCTCGAGCCAAGCGTCGGGGAACGGATGGGAACGGGTAAACGCATACAGCGCCAATATTGTTTGACTCAGTGGGCCGTCATCGCGTTCACCGCTGAACGCTTCGGCAAACGATTCAAACGAAGGATCGCGGTATACTTCTTCCAGCAGCTCATCACAAGCCGCATGCTGAAGCGTTTCCACTTCTTTATCATCGGCAATCCGAAAATCGGGCGCAATCCCCAACTGGTTGAAAAATTCCCGCAGCAAGTCGGAACAGAAGCTATGTACCGTACTGATATGCGCCCGCGCCAGACAGAGTTTCTGGCGGCGAAGGGCGATATTCGAAGGATCGGCGGCGATCATCGCGTTGAGCTGCGCCAGAATGCGTTCCCGCATTTCGCCGGCTGCGGCTTTGGTAAACGTGACCACCAGCATCCGGTCGGCATCCACAGGATGCTCCGGGTCGGTGATCCGCTCGATAAAACGCTGAACCAGCACCGCCGTTTTACCGGAACCGGCCGCCGCCGAAACGAGCAGGGCGCCTCCACGCGCCCGAATGGCGTCTTCCTGTTCTTTTGTCCATTCACGCGGCATGGTCACCCCTCCTCTTCTTCCTGAACGGATGCCTCGATTTTGCTCAGGCAATCCACATTGGAAATATCTTCTATATAAACATCGCTTTCGGTAAATTCTCGCAGACACACGCCCGCATACGGACACCAATCGCACGGGTTCTTGTTGGCCAGAAGCGGGGCGGCCGCAATGTTTCCGCGGCACAAAGTTCCGGCCATTTCGGCCACCTTTTTGCGTGCCAGCAGCAGCACGGCTTCCAGCTGTTCGCGTGTGGCGATCGACCCGCGTTCGCTCGGCGCGCCGTTTTTCATTTTGGCAGGCAGATAAACGCCTTCGCCGGTGGTTTCCATTGCCAGAAGCAGATCTGAATCTGCGCGCACCAGGCCGTTCATACGCAGGCGGGCCGCGACATCTTTTTGAATCTGCTTTTCATCGGCGCCTTTATCTTCCGCCACGGTTCCCACGGCCGCGGGCATATACAAAACGCCCGCCGGAATCCATCCGGAAGATTCCACGATCGCCGCCAGGTAAATAAGCATCTGCAAATTTTCCCCATGCAAGACATCGCTGAGTTTAAACTCTTTGCGGCCCGTTTTATAGTCTACGATACGTACATACGTCTCGCCGTCTTTTTCATACAGATCCACACGGTCCACGGTGCCGCCCACCTGCATATCCCCGGCGGGTGTTTTGATCGTCAGCGGTTTGCACACGCCCTGCGGCTTGAGCTCAAGCTCAAAATATTTCGGCTCAAACCGGCTGACGGCAAGCCCCTTGGCGGCATGCAGCAAAACGGCGCGCGCCGTCTGCGCCAGCCGGCGGAAACGATACAGCTCACGCGGGGTCATCAGCTGGGCGCCGCCCATTTCTTCGCTGACATACGTATCGATCAGCCCCCGGATCATCGCCGACTGCTCATCTTCAGACATCGACAGAAAATCCTGCGCGCCCGTATGAATCACGTGCTCGAGCAGGTAATGCATCAGCGTGCCGTATTTCATCACGTTGAGTTCGGCGGGCAGGCGTTCGCGAATGCCCAAACTGTACTGACAGAAGTACTGGAACCGGCAGCGGTAGAAGATTTCCACCTGAGAAGCGGAAATCAGCCGGGAGCGCGCCAACAAAGCTTCGGCAAGCGCCGTGTCGCAAAGTGCCATCTCTTCCCCGCCTCCGGCGCGGTCGAGCGCCTGCAATCGGGCAGAAAGGGACTCGTCCTCCTGCATCAGCGTGCGCAGTGCGGCGGTTTTGGCGTCGCGTTCCTTAAAGCGGCGGGCCAGTTCCGAAAAGGCGGCCCGGCGGCTATTGGCGCGAAGGATGTCCGGCAAAGCTGTGTGAACCGGAATACCTGGGAAAATCGCCTGAATGGCGGCGGGAATTTCTCCGGGAGAAAGCGGCTCGCCGCTCGACGCGGCAGGCCACGAAACGATCAGTTTTTCGGACGGCGCACAGGCCGCCGCATAGGCCAGATACAGTTCGCCCACCGTACCGGTAGCTTCGGGGTCTTGAAGCTCAACGCCCATCGCCTGCAATTGCCGGCGTTCTTCTAATGTAAACAAACCGGCGTCCGACAGGCTCTGAGGAAATTCGCCGAGCGCTGTTCCCAGCAGGAACAGCACACGCGGAGACGACGGGCGGATACGGTCGGCCGTGCCGAACACAACTTCATCCATTCCTTGCGGGATAACGGAAATCGTTTGCGCTTCTACAGCGGAAGCAAGCAGCTCGCGGTAACGCCGCGCCGTAATCGGCCGCCCGCGCAAAACCGTGCAGAAACGTTCGAGCAGCTGCATCAGCACATCCCACATGCGCAGCTGTTCTTCCGCCAAAGCGAACTGGCCGTCGGCTTCCAAGCGTGCACACAGCGCAGGTAGCGCCTCATCGGCTCCGTACGCCAGCAGCAGGCGATAAACGGCCTCGCTGATCTGCGCGCCGTCGGCATCACGTGTTGCCTGTTCAAAAGCCAGCAGCGGTTCCACTACACGGGCGCGCACCGTGTTGACAAGTGCGAGCGTATCGCGGTCTTCCTGCGTCCATTCTCCCTTAAAGCCGCCCGGATGGCGCACAAACGGCTCGCGCCAGATGCTTCCGTTGATTTTCCAGGTAAATATGTAGTTTTCGAGCGCGGCAATCTCAAGCTCCGGCACACCGAGCAAGCCGGTTTTTAAAATAGTAAGCAGATCTTCGCTCTGCCATTGCAACGCCTTAAACGAAGACAGCACCAGCCGGATCAGCGGCTCGGTATCCACGCTGCGGGGCGTATCGATAAAGCAGGGAATGTCCCGCTTTTCAAACGCCGATTGCAGCAAAGAGGCATACGTTTCGCTGTTGCGGCAGATGACGGAAATTTCGCGGTAACGCAGGCCATGCATCACCAGGTCGCGAATCTGCGCGGCAACGTTTTCCACTTCTTCAAAGCGGGAAGCCACGCGCCAAAGCTGGATATCCGTTCCAATTTCTCCGGCATACGGCTCGACAACAGGCTGGAACAGTTGGGTTTCCATGTGGCGCAAAGCGTCGCTTTTAAACCGCCACGGCGTATCGAGATGCCGGATCGGCCCGACCTGCACCTGCTCTTCCCGGGCGCTCTGTACCAATCTGCGCCCGGTTTTCTGCACCAGCGAAAACAAACCCGCTCCCTGCTCCGGATCGTCGAGCGAATCACAGCTTAAAGAGACATACATATTTTCGCACTGCCCCATCAACGCGGCCAGCACGTCCCGTTCCTGCTTGGTAAAGCTGATGAACGAATCCACCGCGACCGTAGCGCCGGAAAGCGCGCGTTCTTCGCGCAGAATCTTCGCCAGATGATTGAGGTCTTCATGTTCATCCACAAAAGAGCGCGCCGCCAGCGCATGATAGGTCGAGCAAACCAGCGAAATGTCTTTCATTTTGGCCGAAAGAACAGAGGTATCCCCTTGCCCGAACAAGCCGCCAAGCGATTCGACATCGATACCGCACATCTGAAGCTCGCTGTCGGCCGCAAGCATCATTTCACACAGCTTGTCGCTGCTGCGGTGCTCCCGGTACAGCGAAAGATGATCGGCGGTTTCTTCCAGCGCCAGCGCCATCAAAAGCCGTCGCGTGCTGTCATCAAGCGGCGTGCCCGCACAGCCGCCGTAGGTGCGAAACAAAGCTTCCGCCAATCGCGTAAAGCTGAGCACCTGGATTTTCGCCGCGTTTTTGGCCCCTGCCATGCGCAGGATAGCCTTTTCGCTTTCAAAAGAATATTGCTCCGGTACAATTAAATAGAGCTTTTCTTTTCCCATACGGGCAAAATCGACCAGCAGGCGGCGGCAAGTCTCCGTTTTGCCGCTGCCCACGCGTCCCAAAATCAAATTAAGCACAGGCGCACCTCCTTTTTCAAATTTTATCTATCGTTTATTCTTCCACGCCCGAAAGCGCGTGCGTTAATTGTTTCAGCCATTCAACGGCCAGAAATTTCACTTCGTATTTCTGCGCATTGGTCACTTCCTGCTGTGCCTCGCTGAACACTTCCTCCGGCTGGGACACTGTCGCTTCCGGCAAGCACAAAGACGGGAACAGCATGCACCACCAGTTGTGCCCCTTTCCCTCGCCGATCACGACGCGCAGCGCACGGTAATTCCCGGCCGGCAGTACAAATCCGCCGTATACGCAGTCCGGGAACATCATGTCCACAAAAAACACCTGCACCGCTTCCCCGTGCCCCTGCTGCCGGATGACATCTTCGGCCGCTTTTTGGATCGTTTCAAGATGAGTACACAAAGCCGACTGCATCTCAAACGGCGTTTGCGCGCCGCTTCCTAGCGAAGCCACAACGGCAAGCACTTCGTCCCGCACGGCGAGCTTTAAGGCCTGATCCTCTTCGCTGTCGGAAGCCGCCACCACATGCAGGCGCAAAACCTGATCGGGAAGCGTTTGGCAGGCCGCACCGTAAGCTGTCACGTCCCACAAAACAGCCAGAACAAGCGCGCACATAGCCGCGCGAAACAGGCAGGATGTATGCTGTAAAAATTTCATGAGAATAACCTTCCTTTCGGTTTATGTTCCGAAAGGAATATAGGCTTTTCTTTTTGATTTTATACAAACAGGCGGGCTAAAAACGGCTCATCCGTCGATGACATCCACGCCGCAGGGAGACGGCGCCACCAAAAAGACCTTGCCTTCTTTTCGCAAAGCCTGCGCCGCTTCAACAGCCGCGTCGGGCGAATCAAAGATTCCATAAACCACCGATCCGCTGCCGGTCATCCGGGCGCCCAGCACGCCGTTTTCGAGCAGAACAGTTCGGATACGCTCCACTTCTTCCAACGGAACAAGCCGCTCAAAATCATTTTGCAGACCATCGCCGATTTTTTTAAGGCTTCGCTCCGCCAGCGCTGCTTCCATCTGGCGCGTGGCCTCTCCGTCGGCATATTCGCCGCTATCCGCGCAGGCAAACGCTTCGCGCGTGGAAATTCCTTTCGGCGGCTTGCAAAGCACAATCAAACAGCGCGGCAGCGGAGTAAGCGGCGATAGAATTTCCCCAATGCCGGTACAGCGCTGTGTTCCGCCCACAATACAGAACGGCACATCCGCCCCGATCGTTTTTCCAATAGCGCACAGCGTTTCTTTCGGAAGATCGGTGCCGAAATGGCGGTTGAGTAGCACCAGCGCGGCGGCGGCATCGGCGCTTCCGCCGCCCATACCGGCCTGGCTGGGGATACGTTTTTCCACGGTGATTTTCACGCGGCGAAAGTCCGGGTTGCCGCAAAAAGCCGCAAACGCTTCAATCGCGCGAAACGCCGTATTGGTTTCGTCGGCGGGAATACCGCCGTCGCAGCAAACGCACGGACCTTCTTTACAGGCCTCAAGCATCACCGTATCGGCCAGCGAAACAGACTGCATCACCGTGGCCAGTTCGTGATAACCGTCTTCGCGGCGTGCGGTGATTTCAAGCGTAAGATTGATTTTTCCGAAAGCACGGGCAGTCAGCATCGTGTCTTTCTCCTTTCCAGAACAGAAAACCCGCGGAACACCGAAACTCGGTGCGCCGCAGGTTAAATTTACAGATTAAACAAAGAAAAGCGGCGGATCTCCACAATATGCTGCGGGCACATTTCGTGGCAGCAGAAACACCGGATACATTTGGACGGATCGATCTGCGCCTTATGATTGCGGATCGTAATCGTCTGCACCGGGCAGCTTTCCGCGCATTTTCCGCAGCCCACACATTTGCTTTTGGGAATATACGGCCGCGGGGTTGTAAGCTTGGAAGCCATCGGACGCAGAAAACGCGGCAGGCGATCCAGAAAATCCACGCTGGCGGAATCGGGCATCTTAAAATCAGGCACATAGAGCGACTGAACAGACGCGCCCAGCGTTTCAATCTCCTGCGGCCGGTACAAACCGCGTTCTACAGCATGGCTGAGATACAAAACATCCTGCGGATCGATTCTCACCACACGGCAGCAAACGTCATCGAGCGCATACGGATTTTCGGAAACACCCAGCACACCCACAAAACGCGGAGAACCGCCCGTGGGACCGTTGCCCTCCATAGCGGTGATGCCATCTATAATACTGATTGTGGGCGCGATCCGCTCGCACAAATCGACCAGCATTTCGGCAAACGGCTGCTTTTCGGGGAAGCGGCAGTGCAGTTCCGGCTTGAGAAGCCCCGGAACCGTGCCAAACAGGTTTTTTACCGCTCCGCTGAACAGCATCATGCCGTGCGTTTTAAGCTTGGCGATATCGATAATGAGATCGGCCGTAAGAAAAGGCTCCACGATCGTAAACTGACGGCATCGCTGGGCTTTCGGCGCGGTTACTTCACGGGAAGCACAGGCCGTATACAGTTCAAAGCCGTTTTCCTGCGCCATGGCCGTATAGCCGCAGTGGGCAAAATTCGATTTCATAATGCCCGGCGAATACGGTCCGCCCGGGCTTTCTGCGATCAGCACCGATGCGCCGCGCGCCTTCACCCGCCGCCCCACGGCAGCCGTGACGGCCGGGTGCGTAATGATGCCGGCTTCGCTTTTCGAGCGCATAATCAGGTTCGGCTTGATGACCACGCGCATACCGGGCTGAATCTTTTCATCCAGCCCCAAAACCTCAAATGCTTCGGCAACGGCCGCATCGAGCAGGTCGGTTCGATACTCGGCGCACTGCGCCAAATAAACGCACGCCATTACAGTTCCTGCAAGAAGGCTTCGATCCGATCGAGCGCCTGCTGAATATTGCGGATGGAATAGGCATAGGAAATGCGGACATAGCCGTTTCCGCATTCGCCGAACGCCGAACCGGGAATCACCGCCACGCGGTGACTGTAAATCAGCCGCTCGCAGAATTCCTCGGAAGTAAGCCCCGTGGATTTAATCGACGGGAACACATAGAACGCGCCTTCCGGTTCAAAACAGGTCAGTCCCATGGCGTTCAGGCGGTCGACGATCAGACGACGGCGCATATCATACTGCTCGCGCATGTATTCGATGTCGCTGTCGCCGTTTTTCAGGGCTTCAATCGCCGCATACTGCGCCATGGTGGGCGCGCTCATGATGCCGAACTGATGCAGTTTCGTCATCTGGCCGATCACTTCGGCCGGACCTACGGCAAAGCCCAAGCGCCAGCCGGTCATAGCGTACGTTTTGGAAAAACCGTTGATAACCACAGTGCGCTCCTGCATTCCTTCCATCTGCGCGATGGAAACATGCAGTTCGCTGCCATAGGTCAGCTCGGCGTAAATTTCATCGGAAAGCACAAACAGATTATGACGGCGCACCACAGCCGCGATTTCTTCCAGATCTTTGCGGCGCAGTACCGCACCGGTCGGATTGCTGGGGAACGGCAGCACCAGCAGCTTGGTTTTGGGCGTGATCGCCGCTTCAAGCTGTGCCGCTGTGAGACGAAACTTCGTCTCTTCCGTTGTGGCGATCGAAACCGGAACACCGCCCGCCATACGGGTGAGCGGATCATAGCAAACAAAGCTGGGCTCTACGATAATGACTTCGTCGCCCGGGCAGACCAGCGCACGCAGCGCCATATCGATCGCTTCCGAACCGCCTACCGTAACGAGCACCTGCGATTTCTGATCGTATACAAGGCCGTAGCGGCGGTCCATATAGCGGGAAATTTCTGTTCTAAGCTGTTCAAAGCCGCGGTTGGGCGAATACCAGGTTTTGCCCTTTTCAAGCGAACGGATACCCTCTTCGCGGATATGCCAGGGAGTTGTAAAATCGGGTTCGCCGATGGAAAGGGAAATCACGTCGTCCATTTCGCTGGCGATATCAAAGAACCTGCGGATACCGGACGGTTTGAGCGCCTGCACCTGCGGGTTGAGAATCGTACTGTAATCAATCACAGATATTGCTTCCTCTCTCGTCGTTCCGGGTTTCCGGGCTATTGAAATTGACATTGCGTTCTTTATAGCGGGTCAGCACAAAATGGGTGGCCGTAGAGAAAATGCCGTCCATTGTAGCCAGGCGTTTCTGTACAAACAGCGCTACTTCCTGCATCGTGGGCGCACTGATGCAAACCATGAGGTCATATCCGCCGGACACGAGATAAACGCTTTCAACCTCGGGGAACCGGCTGATCTGCTGGGCGATATCATCAAAACCCACGTTTTTCTGGGGCGTTACGCGCAGTTCGATCAGAGCGGAAGCATAATTTTCGTTTGATTTTTCCCAGTTAATCAGCGCGTGATAGCCGTTGATTACACCGTCGTGTTCCAGCTTACGGATCTGTTCGGCTACTTCTTCGTCCGTCATATTCAGCATAACGGCCAGCTCATGAACCGTAAGGGTTGAATCTTCTTCCAACAATTCCAGCAAACGTTTCATAACAACTTCTTCCTTTCTAAAAATCAGCAGGTTTCCACAGCTTTTTGATCTTCTTCAAACGGATAAAAAACAGGCCGGCGCGCTTCAAATACGGTTACGCCTGCAAATCCCAGTTCACGCAGCATCCGGCAGCCGCGGGCAATGTCTGCGCCGATATCGGCGCTTCTATGCGCATCGCTGCCAAGCGTGACCTGTTTTCCACCCATGTCCCGATACATCTTCAAAATCGGTGCATCCGGCATCGGTACGCCCATTTTCTGACGCCAACCGGATGTATTGAGTTCCAACGCTTTTCCGGATCGGATCAAACGATCCAAAACAACTTCAATCTGCGCAAGATACGGGGTGAGATCAACCGGCAGGCCGTAATCCCCGCAAATATAACGCAGCGGATAGGTCAGATGAGCGAGCGTATCGAACTTGCCCCAATCGAGCAGTTCGAGCAGTTCATCAAAATAACGATGCAGCAGCGCCGGTACATCTTCCTTGTCGTAATCGAGATAACAAAAGTCTTCTTTCTCCCGCAGGTTATGCAAAGAACCGATCACCACGCCCCAGGGACGCGCAGCCAAAGCGTCTTCCGCCGCAGCAAGATCCTGCGTAGCCTGGCCCAGTTCGATGCCGCACTGCAAGCGGATCGTTCCGGCTTCCTTTTGAAGATCCTGAACATCCCGATAACCCGCACACAACCGCTCGCGAATTTCGGCATTATAGCCGTTGCATTCGCAGTGGTCAGTCAACGTTAAATGAGTAAGTCCAGCGGCACGAGCGCCTTCGAGCAAAGCTGCAACAGGTTCGTGCCCATCGAAAGAATATAGAGAATGCGTATGACAATCGGGCAGACAAATAGCCATTCCCATCGCCTCCACGATCAAAAATTTACCGATTTGTTTTAGTATAGCACAAAAGCATCCGATTGGAAAGCTTTCCTTTAAACTTACACGCCGATTCAGCGGTCAATTTCTACGCGATACACGGCTGAAGCGTGCGGCGCCAAACGGCGGCTGAGCTGCGTGCCGCTGCAGGGCTGGCAATCATGCGTCCAAACATCATAGACCGAACGGCTGTTTCCGGGCAGATCAGCCGTAATGGTTCGCTCGTTTTCGCTCAGATTAAACAGCGCCAAATACACATGGCCTTCCGCGTCTTGTGAGCGCCAAACAGCCTCGTCCTCGGTTCGCCGAACCTGATGGGCATCCTGCGCCTTTTGGTGAATCTCGAGCAGATCGCGGTTGGTAAGCAGGCTGAGCGTAAACGCGTCGTTATCGCGCATTTCGGCGCCGATCATCAGCGGCGAGCGGAACATACACCACAGGTTCATCATCGTAATCTGTTCGTCGTGCGTCAGGCGCGTATACCGGCTGCCCTTGCGGTGATTAACATTCAAATGCCCGATCGGCAGCATATCGCAGTCGGGCCAGTTGCCCGGAGAAACGGCAAACTGCCACTGTTCACACCGGCGGAACATCGCTTTCAGCGCACTCCAGTCATCCCACAAATCGTCTGTCATGCGCCACAAATTAGCATGGGTTCCCAGATGCCAGGCTTCTTCAAGCGGTGCCGGGCCGGGAGAAAGGCTGAGAACCATCGGGCGTCCACAGCGGTCGATCGCCTTGCGGATCATTTCAATTTCATGCCGCGCGGAATAGGGATGTTCCGGCGTGGATTTTACGCAGGCGATATCGTCAACTTTTACGTAGTCCACACCCCATTCGGCGTAAAGTGCAAACAGGGAATCATAATATGCCTGCCCCAGCGGCGTATCTTTTACGCCGTACATATCGCTGTTCCAGGCGCAGATCGAGAAGGGATTAGCCACCTGATCGGCTGTACCGCCGCCCAGGATCGGCATACGGGCATGAACGGCCTGGCGGGGGATTCCGCGCAGGATATGAATACCGAATTTCAGCCCCATGGCATGAATCTGCGCCGCGATCGAAGCGAACCCGCGACCGCCCGCCGCGGAAGGAAACCGCTTTTCCGCGGGAATCAGGCGGCTGTAAGCATCCATGCAGAGCGGCGCCAGCGGCGTATAGTCGGTATCGAACGCATCCGGTTCATACCACTGAATATCACAGACAACATATTCCCAACCGTAAGGTTTCAGATACTTGGCCATATAGGCAGCATTGCCCAGAAGCTGCTCTTCGTTAACGGCGGCTCCGTAACAGTCCCAACTGTTCCAGCCCATGGGCGGTGTAAGCGCACATACACGATGATCCATTTTTAACTCCTCCCAAATCGATGTATGCCTTTATTAAAGAAGAAAACAGGCTGTCTGTCAAGATGCATTTTCATCATTTAAGCATCTGCGGCTTTTGTAAAGCCGCGCCAAAAGTTTCCGGCTTGATTTTCTTCTTAATTTAGTATATAGTCAAGATAGGATTCATTTTTTAAATGAAAAAATTTCTGGAACAGGAGCCCGTTATGCTGGATTATCGCTACGAAACTTTTCTGATTCTCTGTGAAACGCACAGTTACACCAAAACGGCGCAGCGACTGTTTGTCACGCAGCCTACGGTAACGCAGCATATCCAATATCTGGAACACCGGTATCAGACACGCCTTTTCGAATACAAAAACAAACAGCTCATTCTGACAGCCAAAGGGCGCGAACTTTACGAATACACCCTGCAACTAAAACACAACGCCGACCAGGCTGAGCGCGCCATGTTTGCGCCCGCCGAAAAGCGTCCGCTAAGAATCGGCGCCACGAAAACAATCGGCGAATTTGTCATGCCCTCTGTTTTGGCGAAATACCTGGATGAATACCCCGATACGGATATCGACCTGTTTGTAGACAGCACACGCGTGCTGCTGAATAAGCTGCACAACAATCAGATCGATGTTGCGCTGCTGGAAGGTTTCTTCGATAAAAACAGCTATGATTACTGTTTGCTGCGTCTGGAACATTTCATCGGCATCTGTTCCCCGAAAAGCCATCTGGCCAACAAGCCAGTGCATTTCAGCGATCTTTTAGACGAACGGATTGCTGTGCGCGAAGACGGCTCGGGAAACCGCGAGATCATCGAGCGTCTGCTCGAACAGTATTCGCTGAAAATGAATGACTTCCGCCACATCTGCCGCATCAGCAATTTTGCTGCGATTAAAACGCTGGTAGAGAAAAATGAAGCCATCGCGTTTGTCTATGAACCGGTTGTACACGAAGAACTGCGCTCCGGCGCGCTGGTTCCTTTGTGTCTGCCGGATGATATCCGCCGCGAATTCAATTTCGTTATGCCCAAGCAATCGATCTTTGCTCCAAGATATCTTGATTTCTTTGATTTCTGCCAAAAAACGCTGGAAGCGCAATCGCACTATTTTTCTAAATAAAACCTAATAAAAATGAACTCAAGCGATGCTTGTAAAGCCGAAAAAAACCGGCTCAAGCACCGCTTGCTTGTTTTTAAAACATCAAAAGCGTATGATGAAACCACAACGAAACCAAACCAAACGAAAAGAGGTTTTCAACATGTTCGATACCGTACAAGTCGGTCGCAAAATCAAAGACCTGCGCATGAAAAACAATCTGACACAGATGAATCTGGCTGACCTACTGGGCGTTAGCTACCAGGCTGTATCCAACTGGGAACGCGGCAATTCGATGCCGGATATTTCCAAACTCTCGGAACTTTCGGCCGCCTTTCACTGCACCATCGACGAACTGCTGGGAAACTCCCGCGAAACCGAATTGGTTAAAGCGGCGGTAGAGATGGAAGAAAACGGCAGCGTGCCAGTGGAAGTTCCGGACCTTGACACCCTCACCCACGTTGCACCGGTACTCAAGCCTGATCAAACCGCAAAATTTGTGGAGCGCATTGCAAAAAAGCCCACCTCAGAAGACGGTTTTACTTTGGATAAGCTGATCGATATCGCGCCGTTTCTGGATGAAAAAATGCTGGATGATCTGGTTACCCACGCCATGGAAAACGAAGGCAACCTTAATATTAAAAACGCTATCGCGCTGGCCCCGTTTTTGAGCGAGCAGTCGCTGAACCGCTTGGCGGCAACGCTTGAAGGAAATCTGCACGACCTTGTCGGACTGGCTCCGTTTCTTTCGCAGGAAGCGCTTGACAGTATCATCGAAAGAGCCGATGGTAATGTAAAAGACTTGGTTCCGCTGGCGCCGTTCCTTTCTCAGCAAGCGCTGAACAAACTGATTTTGCGTTCTGCCGATCAGGAAGTCAACGACGACAACCTGACTGCTCTGGCGCCGTTTTTAGATCAGGAAACACTAGACGTCCTGGTTGACAAATTGGTGGCACAAGGCAAATCCAAAACCTGCCGCAAGCTGTATCCTTTCCTCTCGAGCGAATCGCTGCATAAGATGCTGGAAGCTATTCTGGCTTCCGGTTCCACAGAAGAACTGAAAAAAATTGCGCATTTCCTGTAATGCCCAAAAGAGTATAGACCGAAAGGAGCCCCGACCATGTTTAAAATTTCTACCATTCAAAAGCATTCCCCGCTATATGCGCTGCCGAATGTCGCCTCTCCCCATCAATCGGCTTTCTCCGTCTGTGCCGGGGTTCTGCGGAAAAATCAGTAAAGTTCTGTTCCAATATGCATTGATCGGCATTTTTGTTTCATCTTTCTTGCCGAAAACCGGAACCGATTTTGTCGGCTTCGGTTTTCGCGCATTTAAAAGATCCCGGGCGGTTTTGTCCGGGATCTTTCGTTTACAAAAAGATTCAGATTTCAAGAATCATAGTTCCGCTTTTTCCCGCCGGCAACTCCTCCGAGATTTGCCCTTTTTCAAAACAGGCCGCACCGCCGGTGGCAACATCGGAAACAAACGAATCGGTACAAAATGGATTGACATAAAGAATCCGGTCACCGCACAGCGCGGCCTGCCGGGCATACTCGTATTTGACGGTCTCGTTCCATTCGTGGGCTTCAAAATCACACCATACCGGCCACAGAACCGCATCCGGATGCAGGCGCATCATCTCCTCCGGCCTGCCCTCTGTCCACAAATCCCCGCACAGCGCAATCGAAAACGTTTTTCCGCCATAAGAAAACGTTTGGAACTTCTCCCCTTCCCGATAATGTGAATCGGTTTGCCAATACGCTTTCCAGCCCTCGCTGACCCGATGGAAAAGATGAAGAATTTCTCCGTTATTGTCCACAACCAGCTGGCTACTAAAAAGCGCGTCCGCTTCTTTTTGAATAAAACCGAACGACACGGCAAGATGGTTCTGTTTTGCGGCATTTTGAATTTGCGCAATAGATGGATCATCCAGAGAAACCGCCATACCGCGATCGGTTTCGTAATCCCAAGTCAGGCTTTCAAACCCCTGAAGCATGGATTCTCCGAATACAATCAAGTCGGCTTTCCCCCGGCACTGCTCCATCGTACGCAAAATAGAAGCCGTATTATAGGCTATATTTTTTGTAATCACATGAGAACAAGCCAACGCAATTTTCATATACAAATCCTCGATCTTTTGAATTTATATCATGATAGCTTTGATACAAGAGGGGTCAACTTTCTTTAACCTCGCAATTAGGATTTATAATTACAAAATCGAATTGCGTACAGAATTCTTAATATACTCCGGTTTCAGTGCAATGGCAGGAGCTATAATTCCAATTGTATCTCCAAATTTTAATCGAGGAGATTTGATCACATTCTTCATTTACAACACCTCATTTCATTTTGAACATTTTCATTAAAATGTAATTCATTATAACATTGTAACCTTTTCGGATTCAACCTTTCTCCAGAAAACAAAAACAGCAGCTCACACATTCCGTGTAAGCTGCTGTTTGTCTAAAAGCACAATATATAATGCAATCAATCCATTTATAACCGTGTTCGCAACAATATATTGTGGTGTGCATGGTGCAAATCAAAACAACAAAAAGGCAAATTTGAACCGAGCTATTAACGAAACCAAAACCGCATTTTTTACCCATCGATCAAGTATCGTTTTAGAAAATCCTCGCCGCCTTCTTCCCGTATCCGTTCGACCGCATAGCGCAGCCATTCCTCCGGTGTGGGGATTTCCCCGACGCAGGGTATCCTTTCCCATTGTGCCCGGCGCTCCGGGTCTGGATCGTGCAAGCCCGCTTCAATGCGGGCTGTAATCTGCGACCGTATATCCTTGACCGTGGTATTTTTCTCTTTTGCCAGCCGTTCAAAAAGGTTTTCTTGCTCTGCCATGCAGCCCGCTCCCTTATCCTGTATAATATACTCCGTTTATGCCCCATCTATAAATTACAATATACCCCTTTTGAGAAATATGCTGTCTACCAATCGCGTCTATTATATCACTCTTTTGGGAAATATAATAGATACAGATAGGTAGGTGGGAACATGGACGCACAGAAGCGGATCAAACAACTCATGGAGGAGCGAGGCTGGACAGACTACCGGCTGGCGAAAGAAGCCAACCTTTCTCATTCCACAATAACCAATGTTTTCAAAAGAAATAACGCGCCGACGCTGCCGACCTTGGAAGCGGTGTGTGAGGCGTTTGGTATAACATTAGCGCAGTTTTTCTCGGTCGGTGAAGAGGGCGGATCGCTGACCGAGGAACAGCAGGCGTTATTCGCAAAATGGAGCACATTGACAGATGAGCAAAAGAAAATCCTGCTCGACCTGATGAATACCATGTAAACGACAAAAAGCCCGCAGGCTCTATAAAATAGAACCTGCGGGCTTAACTATGTCCGTTATACCCCAGGAAGTAGGCGTTTGGTTATGCCGCCCTCCACTTTGTATTCGGGATTTCCACCTGCCGCCCGTCGCGGAAGGTAAAGGCACAAACCGAGGCTTATTTTCAAATATGATTGTCCATCCTCATCAATACTTATTAGGATTACTCCATTGTTGGATAGAAGCTCTTTGGAGATCTCAATTCTATTACGCATAAACGTCAACCGTGCCGAGAGTTTAAAATTCGAATTATACGAGAAAGTGTCGCTATTCTTATCTTCAGAAAAGTAGTACGGTGGATCAATATAAATAAGCTTTACTTTTCCGGCTAATTTTTCTTTTAATGTATGGAGTGCTAAAAGATTATTACCTTTTATGAGAAGGTTCTGTTTCAATTCGCCATTCTCGTCAAAGAATTCAATATCGCTATTCTCGTCAAGAGCATGCTCACCGGATCGATCGATATATTTGAAATTTGTAACTTCCGGCTCAGTCGTAACCTCGCCAGCGGGGTTGTTCTCGTTGCTGATAGCTTCGTTTCGGCCTTCAGAATCGGTTGCTCCCGCGTTCTGCTCGCCTTGCTGCCCGCAGCCCGTAAGAGCCAGGGCGATAACCATGAGCATTGCTGTCACTATCCCTAAAATTCTTTTCTTCTTCATGATATCATCCCTCCTATACGCATATTATATTTGCATAGTAG
>CALWVE010000011.1 GCA_944384905.1 uncultured Clostridia bacterium | reverse complement strand
CAATACAGCTTTGACTGGATTCCTTGCTGTACACCTCGCCAGCCTTCCTCGGCTGCGGCGATAGTTTCTTTATAGAATCTCAGACCGGTATTGTATTCTTCGATTAGTGCATCCTGCGCTTCAAGCGGTAACACCGGAACTTCCAACTCAATAATATCCTTGTAGTTGATGTTTACCACCACAGTGCCTCTCTGCAGACTTTGAAGCATCTTTATTCCTACCGGCGACTCAAGGAAGAGTTTCAGGTAAGCTCCACGCAGCATGTCTTTTGGCCTGATTACGTTGATGTTCGCAGACGGAATACAGATCATCGGTTGTTTTTCAAAAACTGCGATTTTGACCGTAGTGCCTCTGGCCGTTACAAGAACGTCTCCATCTTCCAGAATGTAGCGTGAGACTTTTCTTTCTTCCTCCTCGATTTGGTCGAGGTGCTCATAATCAATTCCTGTGTCGGTGATGTTTGAGATGTTGATAACCGCCACATTACCACTTTCGGCTTTCGCATTTACGGCCTTACCACGGAATACTGTTGCTGCATCTTTCAAGCGCAACTTTTTTACCGGAGAATTAGAAAATGCCTTGATGTCCTCATCCTCTTCGGCAAATGCCATGTCTACGTTCCAGCCATTGAGGTCGGCAAACTCATCGCCGAAAAGAAGGATTTCGTTTTTTACCACGAGGCTTTTGCACGGCGAGCTCTTGCGGATAGGTTTGTCAGACTCATACTGCTTTAGAACCACATCGTCTGTTCTGCCGGTCGAGAACACAAACAGATAGGTACGAATAGACGTGTACGGTGTAAACAAACCGGCGGGCAGAACACTTATTTCCTTTATCTTATAGTTGCGCTCAATGTATTCTCTGAGAGCAGCTGTACTGCCGCCACCAAATGTGATTTTTGCAGGAAGCACCATCGCAAGATTGCCGTCCATGTTAATGTGGTATAGCAAATTCTGCACAGCAATCAGGTCAGGTTCTCGGCTGATGAAATCCTCACCATTTACAAGCACTCGTCCACCAAAGATCGGGATACTGATTATTAGATCGTATTTCTCGGTGGTGAAGCCATAACTATAAATATCAGCGGCAAGCAATTTTACGTTCTTGATTCCAGCGTACACGACCGAAAGAAGCTCTGTCCTTATTGCTTGGCGAGAGGTCAGTGTAAACTGGACCTTTGGGTTGGATTCAATCACATCGAGAAGAGAAGGCCCGTATTGCTCGCACTCGGTAACCAGAACCTTGCTGGTGCCAGCTTCGATGTATTCAGAAAATTTTTCGATCAGTACATCCGGAGCAAAAAGCTCTCTGCCGTCGTTCGCAATATTTATAAAGGAAAGAATGCCTCGCTCGTCCAGTGGAGAAAGAGCGTTGTAAATAGTAAAAAACAGATCGGCATCTCCGGGGAAGCGAGGAAGCGTAGCTGATACTTCTTGCATGGTGCGATAAACGGTATCACAGTCATCGTCCTTGCCGGAGAGAGCCTTTTTCGTCATAACGACTCTATAGAGGAGGTCAATCATGCTTGACTGATCCAAAAAACCATAACTTCTAATTACGTTGGCTGCATTGAATAGGGCTTTATCACTCATCGAGCTCTTACTCATAGAAAGATACCTCCTTTAGCTTTCTGTTAGTATTCTATCACACGAAATTTAGTATGTCAATACTAAAATCAAAATCAAGTGTAAATATTTTGTGGCCGGGTTGAACCTTTTAATTATTCCACACTTTTTAATTATTCCTCCGGCAGCCGTTTTTGAGGGGGTAAGTTCCATAGGCCACAGAACCGGCCAGCAACAATCGAATAAACAGAAAAAGGGCTTCCGAAGTTCTGCTGTAAAACACTGCGGAACCTCGAAAACCCTTTATTTCAAGCCTTTTTCAGCACTTATGTGCCGGAGAAGGCTTTTTCTGTTTGTATCAAAGACAGCGTCTTTATAGATCCAGAGATAGAAAACGGTTTCTATCCCTTCAAAGCGAAGGTATACTTCCCGGCCATCAAAACTTTGCGGAAGCTCGAAGAAATACCGGTAACAGCCTGTGGGGTTGTTTTGCGGAACAAACGGGGGATTGGGAAGCCGTTTTTCTCCTTTTTTGGCAGAGATCAGGCATTCTTTTTCTTCTTTTCCCCAGGGATAGGTCGTGTTGGTATAAATGGGTTTTCCAAAGCCTTCTACTTCCCAGTTTGAGGGGACAGGGATGTCCTGAAAGTGCGCGTCGTCGTATTCCAAACGGTAAAAGTCATCTACTTCTGCCGGGGAATCGTACAGGCGAAAACGATAGGTGCCGTTTAAACTGCAAACGTAGGGGCTCGAGCCATATTTTCCTTCAAGCGCGCGGGCGGCGGTATCATACGCACCCCAGCGTGAATGAGCCGGCATTCGATTGATAGAAAGAACTTCTAACGTTTGCCAGTCCGGGCTTTGATGAAATTCCATGCGGTTGTTTTTCATATACAACATTCCTTCTTTATGTGCAGCTCTATTTTGACAGGAGCTTGTCTTCATGATAAACTGTCTGTAAGGAAAAGAACATGGCAGAATTGGTAAATCGGATGTCCTAATTGGTAAAAGGGAGCGAGCTATGAAAAAGACGGAGCTTTCACGAATCGAACATCAGGTGACCTACCGTTTTTTGGGAGGAAAACCGGAGGATGGAATCCTTTCCTGCGGATTTATGAGAAAACTGACCGCACAGAAATCTCAAGTTGACTTTATCATCCCATATTATAGCTGCTTTGTCTTGTTGGAAGGTTCCGGGGAGTATTGGGATGAGACGGGTTTCCGTCAAAAGCTTACCCCCGGCTGTATGGTACAGCGGCTTCCCGATCGTACCCATTCCACTTGTGTGGATGGAGACGGGCGCTGGCTGGAGTTTTACATCAGTTTCGGAAAATGCGCGTTTGATTCTTTGTTGGCGCTGGGGCAATTGACGGAAAAAACGCCGGTGCTTCATCTGATGGATTTTTTCGCTTATCTGCCGTCTTTTCAAAAGCTGTTTCTGCAAATGTCTTCCGCGCCCGATGCATCGCTGATTCCCTGTCTTTTGGAAGCGGAACATCTTGCCTGTACGTTATCCCGTGACGCTGAATTTTCCGACCGGGCGGTATCTTCTGCGGTGGAACAGGCCTGTCTGTTATTGGAAAAAGATTTGAAAAAGCAGCTTTCCCTTCAGCAGATTGCCAAACAGCTTTGCATCGGTTATGAAACCTTGCGGAAACAATTTTACCGGGAAATGAAGCAGCCTCCGGAACAGTACCGGCAGCAAAAGCGTATGACTACCGCGCAGATGATGCTGATGGAAGGGGAGTCGGTGCAATCGGCGGCCAAAGCGCTGGGGTATAGCGATGCGTATGCGTTTTCCAAACAATTTAAAAGCTTTTTCGGGTGTGCTCCGGCGTTTTATTTAAAAAGCTTATAAAAAATAAAAGGCAGGCTATTTAAAAGCCTGCTTTTTTCAATTTATTTGCGCACGGAAATGCCACGCCCGGCCAGATAATCTTTGAGCTGCGGAATGCTGATTTCGCCGAAATGGAACAGCGAGGCCGCCAGAACGGCATCGGCTTTTCCGGCGGTAAATGCATCATAAAAATGCGAAAGCTTTCCCGCACCGCCCGATGCAATCACCGGCACGCCTACGGATTCGCTCACCGCGCGCGTCAGTTCCAAATCGTAGCCTTCTTTTACGCCGTCACAGTCCATACTGGTCAAAAGGATTTCACCGGCACCGCGGCGCACGGCTTCTTTGGCCCATTTAACCGCGTCGCGTCCCGTATCGATTCGGCCACCGTTGAGATAGGCAGTCCAGTGACCATCCCCGGTGCGTCGGGCGTCGATGGCGCACACCACGCACTGGCTGCCGAATTTATAGGCGGTTTCTTCAATCAGCTGCGGATTTTTCAGCGCGGAGGAATTGACGGAAACTTTGTCGGCGCCGGCGCGCAGGATGGCCGTAAAGTCGTCTACGGTGCGAATGCCACCGCCAACGGTGAAAGGAATAAACACGCTGTCGGCAACTTGGCGCACAATATCGATCAGAATACCGCGTGCATCGGAAGAGGCCGTAATATCGAGCAAAACCAGTTCATCGGCCCTTTGTGCGTTGTAGGCACGAGCACATTCTACCGGGTCTCCGGCATCGCGCAGCTGCACAAAGTTGGTGCCTTTTACCACGCGCCCGCTCTTAATGTCGAGACAGGGAATAATTCGTTTGGCGTACATCGTTTAGCCCTCCTTGACGCAGCCGGCAAAATCGCGAAGCATGCACAGCCCCGCTTCGCCGCTTTTTTCCGGGTGGAACTGCGCGGCAAAGATATTTCCGCTGTGTACGGCGGCGTGAATTGTCACACCATATTCGGCTGTGGCCGAGACAATGGATTCATCCTGTGCCTGCAAATAATAGGAATGCACAAAATAGACATAAGGCGCATTCGAACAGGAGCGGAAAATACCCTCGCGTTCACGCAGGGTAAGTGAATTCCAACCCATATGCGGGATTTTCAGCCCCGGCGCATCGGGAATGCGCAGAATTTTTCCTTTTAAAATACCCAGCCCCTCTACGCCCGGGGATTCTTCGCTGCTTTCAAATAAAAGCTGAAGTCCCAGGCAGATGCCCAGAAACGGCTTGCCCGAAGCGGCGAAACGGCGGATCGGCTCCACCAGCCCGCGGGCGTGAAGCTGCTGCATGGCGTCTCCGAATGAACCCACGCCCGGCAGCACGGCGGCGTCTGCCCGATCGAGTACATCGGGATCGCTTGTCAAAACCGGCTCACAGCCGATAAAGCGCAGCGCCTTTACCACGCTTTGAATATTTCCTGCGCCATAATCGATTACAGCGATCATTTTTTCTCCTCCTTATAACGGCGGATTGCATTGCTGCGATTTATTATAGCACATCGTGAAAGTGCACGCAAGACGATCCCACTAAAAAGAAAACGAAATTTCCGCCTGTGGTCATGATACGCGATTTTGTACCATAGATTGTTGCAGGAGGTGTTTACCATGATGTTCACTCGATCCCGCCGGAAAGGGGCGCTTCGGCGCGGTCTGGCCGGCCTGTGCGCCCTGTGCATGTTGTTGTGTGCGGTGCCCGTTTCCGCGTTAGAGGCCAATGAAGTTTCGGCTCCTTCGGCTGTGCTGATGGATGCCGGTTCCGGCACGGTTCTGTTTGAAAAAGAAGCGCATCTTCAGCGTCCGTGTGCTTCCGTTACCAAGGTGATGACGCTGCTGCTCGTCTTCGAAGCGATCGACAGCGGAAAGATTTCGCTCGACGATTCCGTGATGGTCAGTTCTCATGCCGCTTCTATGGGCGGTTCGGATATTTGGCTGGAAACAGGGGAGTCGATGACGGTTGACGAGCTGATCCGTGCTACCGTGATTATGAGCGCCAACGACGCGGCCGTAGCGCTGGCTGAATTTGTCAGCGGCAGCGAGGATGATTTTGTCCGCGCCATGAACGAAAAAGCCGCCGCTCTGGGCATGGCCGATACAACCTTTAAAAACTGCAACGGCCTGGATGAAGATGGCCATCTTACCAGTGCTTATGACGTGGCCGTGATGAGCCGCGCGCTGATGCAGCACGAAAAGATTTTCGATTATACCACGATTTGGATCGATTATCTGCGTGACGGCAAAACGCAGCTTGTCAATACCAATAAGCTGATTCGAAGCTATAACGGTATCACGGGCCTGAAAACAGGCACCACCAGCGCCGCCGGAAGCTGTATCTCCGCTACGGCCGAACGCGACGGACTTTCGCTGATCGCCGTTGTGCTGGGCGCGTCTTCTACAGACGAACGTTTTTCCGATGCCGCCACGCTGCTTGATTTTGGGTTCGCCAATTATTCCGCGATGACGCCGACCTTGCCGGAACTGGGAGAAGCCGCGGTTTCGGGCGGAATGAGCGCGACCGTACCGCTGTGCGCCGATGCGCCGCAGTCTTATCTGGTGCCTAAGGGCAGTGCCGGGATCGTTTCCACGCTCATTTTGCCCGAAACGCTGGAAGCCCCGATTCCGCCCGGAGATGTAGTTGGAAGCATCGAATTTACAAGCGGCGAAACCAAGCTCGGAAGCCAGCCTGTCTATGCGGCCGAGGGCACGCCGGAGATTTCCGTGGGCGCTGTTTTCCGTTTGCTGCTTTCCTATGTGTGTTGTCTGTAAGGAATTGGCACAAAAGCTTTACCGTGAATTCTCAGCCTGTTCATGAATGACGGGTATACTGTATCTTGAGAAATCGGTTCACGGAAATAATATTAAAAAATCACGATTATTTTATTGAAATCGGCCCGTTTTTATTGTATAATGACAACACAGAAATCAATTCCACTGCTTTTAGCATTCTATTTGGCAAGGGAAAATATAAAAAAGAAAGGATTTTGTGCATGTCTATTCGGCTGGAAACATCCTATCTTGAAGGTTTTGTCCGTCCGCAGGAGTACACGGCCATGGCGCCGCAGGTAAAACTTGCGCACGAGACGCTGCATACCGGCACCGGCTTGGGCAACGATTTTCTGGGTTGGGTTGATTTGCCCACTCGTTACGATCAGGAGGAATTTGCCCGCATCAAAGCCGCTGCGGAACGAATCAAAAAGAATACCGACGTATTTGTTGTCATCGGCATCGGCGGTTCCTATCTGGGCGCCCGCGCCGCGATCGAGTTCCTTCGTTCCGAGCGCTACAACGATATGAAGCGCGATACCCCGGCTATCTATTTTGCCGGTAATTCGATCAGCTCCACGGCTTTGGCCGAACTGCTTTCCATCTGCGAAGGCAAAGACGTTTCCATCAATATGATCTCCAAATCCGGCACCACCACCGAACCCGCCATTGCGTTCCGCGTGTTCCGTGAACTGCTGGAAAAGAAATACGGCAAAGAAGGCGCCCGTGAGCGTATCTTCTGCACCACCGATAAAGCTCGCGGCACGCTGAAAGCGCTGGCCGATAAAGAAGGCTACGAAACGTTTGTGGTGCCGGATGACGTAGGCGGCCGCTTCTCCGTTCTCACGGCAGTCGGTCTTCTGCCCATCGCCGTAAGCGGCGCCGATATCGACGCGCTGATGGCCGGCGCCCGTGCCGCTCAGAACGAGTACATGGAACCCGATATGGAAAAGAACCCCTGCTACCGCTACGCTGCGATCCGCAATATGCTGTACCGCAAGGGTAAGAGCAGCGAAGTAATGGTCAGCTACGAACCCTGCTACGCCATGATGAACGAATGGTGGAAGCAGCTCTACGGCGAAAGCGAAGGCAAGGACAACAAGGGTTTGTTCCCGGCTTCCGTTATTTTCTCCACCGACCTGCATTCGCTGGGTCAGTTCATTCAGGACGGCTCCCGCACGATGTTTGAAACGGTTGTGATGTTTGATAAGCCCAAGTATGAGCTCTCGCTTGGCGTTGATCCCGAAAACGTGGACGGCCTGAACTTCCTGGCAGGAAAGAGCATGGCGTACATCAACGAAAAAGCATTTGAAGGTACCGTGCTTGCCCATAACGACGGCGGCGTGCCGAACGTTGTGATCCGCGTACCGGATTTCTCCGAAGATTCTCTGGGCCGGCTGATTTATTTCTTCGAAAAGGCCTGCGCCATTTCCGGCTATCTGCTGGGCGTCAATCCCTTCGATCAGCCCGGCGTAGAAAGCTATAAGAAGAATATGTTTGCTCTGCTGGGCAAACCGGGCTATGAAGACGCCAAGGCGGCACTGGAAGCCCGCATCCACAAAGATTGATTTTGTCTGCACTGCGGCAGGTTTGATTCTGCCGTGTAGAAAATACCAAAACGGAGGATACGATTATGGTAAAACTGTTGATTGGCAAAAAAGGCTCCGGCAAAACCAAGAAGTTGATTGAACTGGCCACTGAGGCTCTGAAAAACTCCAATGGCAACGTAGTTGTTGTGGAAAAGGGCAGCCAGATGACCTATAATATTCCCACGCAGGCCCGTCTGGTCGATGCGGACGCTTACGGTGTAAACGGTGCCGCTATGGCGCTGGGTTTCTTCAGCGGCCTGTGCGCCGGCAACTATGATATCACCGATATCCTGGTAGACGGCACGCTTCGTATGGTTGATCTGGCCGATCTGGCTGATTTTGTAGCAGGTCTGGAAAAGCTTTCCGAAGAAAGCAACACCACGATCGTGCTCAGCGTTTCCGCAGCCGAAAGCGAGCTGCCGGAATCCGTTAAGGCCGATATCCTGCAATAAGCGGTCAATCTTCTGAATTCCGGGGGCGCTGCATGGTTTTTCGCTTGCAGCGCCTCTTTCCTGTCCGTAAAGAAACTGCTTTTGAAAAAATCAAAATTTTGCTTGACAAAACCGTAGTGTGACTTTATAATATTTGAATGTGGCACTGCGCTTACAGGCAGCAGTTTCAAGTCGATTGTATACGAAAGGATGACGGCAGTATGCGGATTGATCTGAAAAAGCTGTTTGCAGGGGAAGAAAAAACGCTGTGCGTGGAAGATTCGTTTTCCATGGCCGATGAAACGGTCAGCGGGGCACACCCGTTCGTTTCTCCGATTCACGTTGTTGCTCGCTTAACCGGACATGCCGGCGCGATTCAGCTTGAGGCCGATGTAGATTATCTGTATCGGATGAATTGCGATCGCTGTGCCGAAGAAACGGAGCGTCATTATACACACCGTTTTTCGCATAGACTGGTTAAAGCCTTAAACAACGAAGAAAACGACGATTACGTAGAGGTAGGGGACGAGCCGCTCGAACTTGACGAGCTTCTCCGCACGGATATCGTCCTGGAAATCCCCAGCAAATTTGTGTGCAGCGAAGACTGCAAAGGGCTGTGCCCTGTATGCGGCATGAACCTGAACAAGGGGACGTGCAGCTGCCAAAAACATCAGACGGACCCCCGTTTGGAGGCTCTTAGAAAGCTGATAGATTAAGCTAAAATCATACAAGGAGGTGCCTGACAATGGCGGTACCGAAGAGAAAGGTTTCGAGCGCAAGACAAAACAAGCGTCGTTCCAATGTTTGGAAGCTGGACGCTCCGGCTCTGATGAAGTGCCCTCAGTGCGGAGAGTACAAAACACCTCACAGAGTATGCGGCAACTGCGGTTATTACAACGGCCGTGAAGTTGTGAAAAAAGACGCATAAGAACAGGAAATGTAGAGAGGGCCGCGGTCTTCTCTATTTTTCTTTTTAAAGGAAAAATACAGGCAAAAGGAGGATGATGATGTCGGTTTTGATTACAGGGGTTGAACCCCATAGCGCAGCGGAAGCCGCCGGAATCCGCGCGGGGGATACGCTGCTTACGATCAACGACCATGAAATTACGGATGTGCTGGATTTCCGTTTTTATGAAACGGAATCTCATCTGGCTGTGGCGTTTCAAAACCCGGACGGCGATCGCCATGTTCGGCATATTGTGAAGGGCCGCTATGCTTCGTTGGGACTGGTGTTCCAAACCTATCTGATGGATGAACAGCGTTCCTGCCGTAACCAGTGCATTTTCTGCTTTATCGATCAGCTTCCTCCCGGTATGCGGCCGAGTCTGTATTTTAAAGATGATGATTCCCGGCTGTCGTTTTTGTTTGGTAACTACGTGACGCTCACGAACATGTCTGAGCGTGATGTCGATCGGATTATTCGGATGCACATCAGCCCGATCAACGTTTCCGTGCATACGATGAACCCCGAACTGCGGTGCAAAATGATGAACAACCGCTTTGCCGGGCAGGTGCTGGATTATCTGCATCGGTTTACAGAAGCGGGTATCCGCGTGAATTGCCAGCTGGTTTTGTGCCCGGGCATCAACGATGGCAAGGAACTTGACTTTACCCTCGAAGAACTGTATAAACTGGGCGAAAATGTGCAAAGTATCGCCTGTGTGCCGGTGGGGGTTACGCGTTACCGCGAAGGGCTGTATCCTTTGCAGAGCTATACAAAAGAGACGGCGCTGCAAACGGTTTGCCAGATTGAGGCGTTCGGCGATCGATTTAAGGCCGAGCGCGGCGCGCGTACGGTTTATCCTGCGGATGAATTTTATCTGCTGGCCGGCCTTGCGATTCCGGAACCGGAATTTTATGAAGATTTTGCCCAGCTTGAAAACGGCGTAGGGCTGCTGGCCAATTTGAAAGATGAATTCTGCTTCGCGTTTGAGGAAGCCAAACAGCCGCAGAATAAGCGCCGTGTAACCTGGGTGACCGGTGAATGTCCGGCCGCTTTCTTAAAACAGATGCTTGACGAAACCGTGGCGGCATGGGATAATTTGGATGTACAGCTTCTGCCCGTGGCCAACGAATTCTTTGGCGGCACCGTCAATGTTTCGGGGCTTCTTACGGGACAGGATATGCTGGCCGCCCTGCGGAAAGCCGATTTGGGCGATGAAGTGCTGATTCCTGCCTGTACGCTCAAGCAGGATGAGGATATTTTTCTCGATGATATGATGCTTGAACAGCTGCGCAAAGAACTCGGTGTACCGGTTACGCCGGTGGAAAACACAGGGGAAGCCCTGCTTCGCACTTTGTGCGGTGAAACCGTATGACGTTTTGTACGCGAAAGGAATTTTTCTATGTCCAAACCGATTATTGCCATTGTCGGCCGACCCAACGTGGGAAAATCCACGTTGTTTAATAAGCTGGTAGGCCGCCGGCTTTCCATTGTGGACGACCAGCCCGGCGTAACCCGTGACCGTATTTACGGGGAATGCGAATGGCTCAACCGCAAGGTGACGCTGGTGGATACCGGTGGTATTGAACCGGCCTCTAAAGATATTATTCTTTCCCAGATGCGCGCACAGGCGGAAATTGCAATCGATACCGCCGATGTGATCATTCTGGTGACCGATCTGCGCACAGGCGTGGTGGCGACCGATATGGAAGTGGCTTCCATGCTGCTCAAGAGCGGCCGCCCCGTTGTTTTGTGCGTAAATAAATGCGATTCTGTCGGTGATCCGCCGCCGGAATTCTATGAATTCTACAATCTCGGCCTGGGTGATCCCATCGCCGTTTCGTCCGTTCACGGTCATGGAACCGGCGACTTGCTGGATGCCGCCTTTGCCTATCTGCCGCCCGAAGAGTCGGAGGAAGACGAGGGCGAGATGATCCGTGTCGCCGTAATCGGTAAGCCGAACGTGGGTAAATCGTCGCTTGTCAACCGCATTGTGGGCGAGAACCGCTGCATCGTTTCCAATATTGCCGGCACCACGCGCGATGCGATCGATACCACGGTAGAAAACAGCTTCGGCAAGTTTACGTTTATCGATACGGCCGGTCTGCGCCGCAAAAGCAAGGTGGAAGATACCATCGAACGCTACAGCAACCTGCGTTCCGAAATGGCCGTAGAGCGCGCTGACGTATGCCTGATTATGATCGACGGCACCGAAGGCTTTACCGAACAGGATTCCAAAGTGGCCGGTATTGCCCACGAAGCCGGAAAAGCCTGCATCATCGTGGTGAATAAATGGGATGCCGTTGAAAAAGACGACCACACCATGATTGAATACCGCAAGAAGCTGGAAAACGATTTCTCGTTTATGTCGTATGCGCCGATTATTTTCATTTCGGCTCAGACCGGCCAGCGTATCGACCGCCTGTTCGATTTGATCAAGCATGTGGCCAATTCCAATTCGATCCGTATTCCCACCGGTGTGCTCAACGATATTCTGGCTCAGGCCACGGCGCGCGTACAGCCGCCTACAGATAAAGGCCGCCGGCTGAAGATTTATTATATGACCCAGGCGTCTACTCGTCCGCCTACATTTATCTGTTTCTGCAATTCCATTCCGCTGTTCCATTATTCCTATCAGCGTTACCTCGAAAACCGTATCCGCGAAGTTTTCGGTTTGGAAGGTACGCCGGTTCGGTTTATTCTGCGTGAACGCGGCGATAAGACAAAATAATCGTTAGGAGTGTGTGGTATGATTGGAATTGCGGCGGCAATCTGTACGGCTTTGGCCGGCTATCTGCTGGGCAGTATCAGTTCTTCCATTATTATAACAAATCTATTTATTCATAAAGATATCCGCGCGTTCGGAAGCGGAAACGCGGGTGCTACCAATGTGCTGCGTTCCGTTGGCAAAACGGCGGCGGCGCTCACATTTGTGTTCGATTTCCTCAAGTGTGTGGCGGCTGTGGTTGCCGGACGGCTGATCTTTATGCTGGCCGGTACGCTGGGCGGTCAGACTCTGTTTGCGGAATACGGCGTGTATATTGCGGGCGTGTTCTGCTTTATCGGGCATATTTATCCGCTGTATTTTCATTTCAAAGGCGGTAAAGGCGTCGTCACGGCCTCTGCTATGATCCTGCTGACTGACTGGCGGGTTTTCCTGATCGTGGCCGGCGTGTTCTTTATCCTGTTCTTCATCTGGCGTTATGTTTCGCTTTCGTCTGTCAGCGCCGCAGTGGCCTATCCGATCGCGACCTTTGCGATTACCTATCTGTTCGATTACATAAACAGCCCGTTGCCTTTACATGGCGACAAACCGCTTACCTATATTGCGGTTGCTACGATTGTCGCGCTGCTCATGGGCGGAATCGTGGTGTTTAAGCACAAGGAAAATATTGCAAGACTGCGTGCCGGAACGGAGAAAAAAATTATTTTTTCCCAGACCAAACGCTGAAATGCAATTCCAAAGCCGCCGAAAGGCGGCTTTAATTTATGTAAAGCTGTGTTGCTTTACATAAATTAAACAAATCCGCTTTTAATGGATTTCTTTGAGAAAAAGGCAAGTAATTTCCAGGGGATTGTCCGGTTTATGTTGACTTTTATTTCCGAATGTATTATATTTATAAGGCTAGAGCAGAATAGTTTTGCCCAGCTTTTCTTATTGTATTTAACATTTGTTTGATATAGAAATAAAAGTAACGTTTAAGCAATTATACGTGCGGCAGCAGAATGAGAAATCAGAGGTGTGCCTTGTGGATAAATATGTAATTACCGGCGGCAATCGGCTGGTCGGAGAAGTAGAAATCAGCGGCGCGAAAAATGCGGCGTTGGCCATTGTTCCTGCAGTAGCTCTTTCGGATGAAATTTGCTGTATTGAAAACATTCCGGATATTTCGGATGTCCGGGATTTGATTGATATTTTACAAGCGATGGGAGCCGGTGTGCATCACATCGACCGGCATACGGTGGAAATCGATCCCCGTTCCATCCATACCTGTGAAGTGCCGTATGAGCCGGCCTGCCGTATTCGTGGGTCGTATTATCTGATCGGCGCTTTTTTGAGTCGCTGCCATCAGTCTTTGGCACCGTTGCCGGGCGGCTGCGATTTTGGCGTGCGTCCGATCGATCAGCACCTCAAAGGTTTTACCGCCCTGGGCTGTGAATACAGTTTGGAAAACGCCATGATTGAAGTGAAGGCTGATTGTCTCGTCGGAACCAACGTATATCTGGATGTTGTTTCCGTAGGCGCTACGATCAATATTATGTTGGCCGCTGTAAAGGCAGAAGGCCTTACAGTTATCGAGAACGCTGCCCGTGAACCCCATGTGGTAGACGTGGCCAACTTTTTGAATATGATGGGCGCCGATATCCGCGGTGCGGGTACCGATTCCATCAAAATTTACGGTGTGCAGTATCTGCGCGGCGTAACGTATTCTATTATTCCCGATCAGATTGAGGCCGGTACCTATATGGCTGCCGCAGCCGCTACAAACGGCGATGTGCTGATCAAAAATGTCATTCCGAAGCACTTGGAATCCATCACGGCCAAGCTGGAAGAAATGGGCGTGGAAGTGATTGAAAACGACGATTCCGTGCGTGTGCGCCGTTCGGGCCCGCTGCATCGCTGCAATGTAAAGACGATGCCCCATCCGGGTTTCCCCACGGATATGCAGCCGCAGATTGCCGTGTTGCTTTCTCTGGCACAGGGTACAAGTATCATCACCGAAAGCGTGTGGGACAACCGTTTCCGCTATATGGAAGAGCTTAAGCGCATGGGTGCGCAGATTTCCGTAGACGGTAAGCTTGCTGTCGTGGAAGGCGTTCCGAGCCTGAAATGTGCGCCGGTAAAGGCGACCGACCTGCGCGCGGGTGCGGCGATGGTGATTGCCGCGCTGGCTGCCGAGGGCACCAGCACGATCGAAGAAATTCAGCAGATCGAACGCGGTTATGAAGATATGATTACCAAGCTGCGTCGTCTGGGCGCCGATATTTACCGCAAGGTAGATCCGGCTTCGATGAACGTCCGTGTGGGCTGAAAATTGTGTAAACCGGCCTCAAAAAGAGCGTGAGCTGTTTTTGGGGCTTTCTTTTTGTCGAATGTGTTGAGGTGATTTTTTGGCGAGATTTTCTCCGCTGTTCAGCGGAAGTTCGGGCAACAGTTATTATATCGGTTCTTCAGAAGCCGGGCTTCTGGTGGATGCCGGGCGCAGCGCCAAGCAGCTTACCGAGATGCTCGGGCGCATCGAGGTTCAGCCGCAGGCAATTCAGGCAATTCTCGTGACGCATGAACATATCGATCATGTGCGTGGACTGCGCGTGTTTGCGTCCCGCCATAAAATTCCTGTTTTTGCTACAACCGGTACGCTGCGTGCGCTGGAAGAACAGGGCATCAGCAACGGCAGTTTTGTTTGTTCATCGCATGAGATGCAGCCGTTTACCTGCGCGGATTTTGAAATCACGCCGTTTCCCACGTCGCATGATTGTGCCGAGGGCTGCGGTTATAAGGTTCGCTATGCGGATGGCCGCACGCTGGCGGTGGCAACCGATTTGGGCTACCTTTCGGAAGAAGTCAAAACGCAGATTATTGGCTGTGATTTTGTGGTGCTGGAATCGAATCACGATGTACATATGCTGCGCAGCGGTTCTTATCCCTATCCGCTCAAGCAGCGCATCCTTTCCGATCGCGGGCATCTTTCCAATGATGTTTGTGCCGAATATCTCCCGGAACTCGCCGCAAGCGGAACCACCCGCTTTATGCTGGCGCACCTCAGCCGCGAAAACAACACGCCGGAACTGGCTTACTATCGGGCAAACCGCAGCCTGGAAAAAGCCGGCCTGCATCAAAATGTGGATTATCTGCTGGGTATTGCGCCCGAGGCCAATATGGCCGCGCAGTCGGTGTTGTTCTGATGCTGCGGGTACAGTTGATCTGCGTAGGTAAGCTGAAGGAATCCTACTGGCGCGATGCCTGCGCGGAATATGCACGCCGCCTGTCGCCGCTGTGCCGCTTTACGATTGTGGAGCTGCCCGAAGCGCGTCTGCCGGAAAATCCTTCGGATGGGGAAATCCGCCGCGCGCTGGAACAGGAAGGCGAAAAAATTTTGGAAGCGGCGGGAAACGCGGTTCTCTTTCCGCTTTGCATCGAGGGCGGGCAGGTTGATTCGCCGGGTCTTGCGCAGCTGCTTGAAGAGACAGCCGTTGCCGGTACGGGCAATGTTGCGTTCGTGATCGGCAGTTCGTTCGGTTTGTCTCCGGAAGTAAAAGCTGAAGGGAGAAAGCGGCTTTCCATGTCGAAGATGACGTTCCCGCATCAGCTGGCGCGGGTTATGCTGTGTGAACAGATTTACCGCGCGTTTCAGATTTTGCGCAATACGCGGTACCATAAATAAGCAAAAATAAAAGGTCAGACTCCAAACGGAGTCTGACCTTTTTGTATTATGCAAATCAAACATTCAGTTTCATGTCGCCGTCTTTAACCCAGCCGAGCTTTTTAAACAACAGGTGAAACAGCAGTGCAAAAATGGCAGGCAGAATAAAGTGAACCAGCAGAATCTGAACCATCAGATAGACCGGGTTGGTTGTGGCGCTCATGGCTTCCCAGGTTCCGAACTGGCCTACCAGACCGCTGGTACCCATGCCGGCGCCGAGCGGGGTGCATTCCATGCGGAACAGGCAAGTCGAGATCGGACCGGTCACAGCGGAAGCGAGCGTAGGCGCGAGCCAGATAGCAGGGTGATGCATAATGTTGCCGAACTGCAGCATGGAGGTTCCGATACCCTGCGAAAGCAGGCCGCCCCAGCCGTTTTCTTTAAAGCTTACCACGGCAAAACCGATCATCTGCGCACAGCAGCCCGCTACGGCGGCGCCGCCCGCCAGACCGTTGAGACCCAGCATAATGCAAAGTGCGGCGGAGCTGATCGGAGCGGTGAGCACCATGCCTACAATCACGGAAACGAGAATACCCATCGGCAGCGGAGCCAATGTGGTAGCCGCCATAATGATATTGCCCAAGCCGGTCATCAAAGCCTGTACGGGTGCGCCGACAAACTGACCGGCGGCACAGCCTGCCACAATGGTGACGATGGGGGAAAGGATGATATCGATTTTGGTTTTTCCGCTTACCAGACGGCAGACTTCACTGCCTACAACGGCGGCTACAAACGCGCCGACAGGTCCGCCCACGGAATAGCCGAATGCACCGGCGGCCGCGGAGGAGAACATCACCAGCGGTTTGCTTTTCAGTCCGTAAGAAGTCGCTACGCCGATGGCAGCGCCGACGACAGGATCGGATTTTACCATGGCGGCATATTCGGCCAGAAAGCCAAGCCCGGGGATCTGGCTGATCTGCGAAATAATCAATCCGATAATCAGCGAAGAAAACAGACCCAGCGCCATGGCGCTTAATGCATCAATAAAATAGCGCGTACAGTATTTTTTTATTGTTTCCCATACCTGTTGTTTCATGTTATCGTTTCCCTTCCGGCAAAAGCCGCAAAATCAAAAGGCAGAAAACCGCTGCCTTATAAACTGAAAGAAAGTTTACACTAAAAGTTTACAGTTGTCAATGTCCGTTCCGGCGATCTTTTTCGAAGGCAGGCGGCTAAATTCGTTGATTTTGCAGGGGAAAAAGTATACACTGCCCAGATTTGCAAAGATAAGTGAACGAGGTGTTGTCTGTACATCCTATTGACAGTGGGGTATAGGCACGATACAATAAAAAACTGGACGAATAGCTTTAAAATACGGCGGAGGTGGATTGCCATGAGCACAACAAAAGAAGAGATTCTCAAGCGGATGGAAGAGGAAAATGTCGAGTTTGTGCGCCTGCAGTTTGTCGATATTTTCGGCAGTGTGAAAAGCGTGAATGTGTCCAGCCGCAAGCTGGGCGAAGTGCTGGAAAACCGCTGTGAATTCGACGGATCTTCGATCGAAGGATTTGTGCGGATCGAAGAATCGGATATGTATCTCGATCCCGATTTGCAGACGTTCCGCCTGTATCCCGGCTACAGCCAGCACGGGCGCGTAGCCCAGCTGATCTGCGATGTGGTCAAGCCCGACGGTACGCCGTTTGAGGGCAGCCCGCGGACGATTCTTCGCCGTGCCGTACAGCGTGCGGCTTCGCTGGGGTATACGCTCGAGGTTGGTGTGGAATGCGAATTTTTTCTGTTCAATCTGGATGAATTTGGGCATCCTACAACCGAAACCTATGATATAGCCGGTTATTTCGATCAGGGCTTCTCCGATGCCGGAGACGATACCCGCCGCGATATTGCTTTAGCACTGGAAGAAATGGGCATGGATGTGGTGAATTCGCACCACGAAGTTGCCCACGGACAGCACGAAATCGATCTGGGCATGACGGATGTACTGGCCGCGGCCGATCAGATCGTTACATTCCGCAAAGTAGCCAAGGCGACGGCGGCTTCCCGCGGACTGTATGCCACGTTTATGCCCAAGCCGCTGGGAAATGAAGCCGGATCGGGTATGCATATCAATCTGCGTTTGCTGCGTGACGGGAAAAATGCCTTTGATGATTCGAACGCGCCGGACGGCCTGAGCGAAGTGGCCAAAAGCTTTATCGCCGGTATCATGCGCCACATCCGCGGCATTTGTGCCGTGACGAATCCGCTGGTCAATTCCTATAAGCGCTTGATCACGGGCCATGAGGCGCCGCGCTGTATTGCGTGGACGAGCGGAAACCGAAGCGCGATGATCCGCGTTCCGGCTCTGCGTGGTGAACAGACGAAATTTGAACTGCGTAACCCCGATTGCGCGGGGAACCCGTATCTGGTGCTGGCTCTGCTTTTAGAAGCCGGTATGGAAGGTGTGTGCGAGCGTCTTGTGCCGCCTGCGCCGGTGATGAACAATATTTACGATATGACGCCCGAAGAGCTGGACGCTGCCGGTATCCGGGCGCTGCCCGCGTCACTGGAAGAGGCGGTTCAGGCGTTTGAGAAAGATTCGTTTTTGGCGCAGACCCTGGGCGCGCCTGTGGCCGCCAAATATGCGCAGGCCAAAAAACGGGAATGGGAACGCTTTGCCAAAAGCGTTACGCAATGGGAAATCGGCGAATATCTCAATCAGTTTTGATTTTCTGCGGAGAATAAGATTGGGAGAGATCATCGCATGACCCGTATTGTCGTTGCAAACAGCCGATTGGAGGCTGCCAAAAAAATAGCTTTTGTTTTGCGCTCGGCTGGTCTTCCGGTGGCCGGTGTATGCACAAGCGGCGCGCGGGCGGCGGAATATACCCGTGACGGGAACTGTATCGTGGTCAGCGGCGGTTATCTCACCGACCTGCCCGCGATCCGGCTGCCGCAGCTGTGCGGGCGAGGGACAGATTTCCTTTTTCTGCTGCGCGGCGAAGAATTGCCGGCTTTTGAAAACAGCGAATACCTGCGCCTGCGCCTGCCGCTTGTCAAGGCCGATCTCGTTGCTTCGGTAAATCTGCTGGTTCGTTTTCAGGAACCGCCCGGGAAATCGGCTGTGTCTAATCCGGAGGACGAGCGGATACTTTTGGAACGCGCCAAAGGACTTTTGATGGAGCGCCACGGTTTTACGGAAAAACAGGCGCACCGCTTTTTGCAGAAAAAAAGTATGGAAACCCGACGCAAACTGCCGGAAAGCGCAAAGCTTACGCTTTCTGTTTAAATAAGGAAGAAAGGGAGTTAACCCATGAAATTGAAGTTTACCAAGATGCAGGGCATCGCCAACGATTATATCTATATCAACTGTTTCGATCAGCAGGTCGAAAATGTGGAAGAATTGGCTGTGCGTCTTTCGCGCCGCCGCTTCAGCATCGGCTCCGACGGGATTATTTTGATTCTGCCGAGCAAGGTTGCCGATTGCCGCATGGAGATTTATAACGCCGATGGTTCCGTAGCCATGATGTGCGGAAACGGCGTGCGCTGCGTGGGTAAGTATGTCTATGAACGCGGGATCGCGCCGCACGATGTGATTACGGTGGAAACGCGCAGCGGTATCAAAACGCTGTATATGACCACGGAAAACGGCCATGTTACCGCCGTGCGTGTGGATATGGGCCGCCCGGGTCTCAAACCTGTCGATCTGCCCACCACATTGGCAGAAACGCTCGATGTGCCGCTTACGGTAGGCGACACGACGTATCGCGTGACTTGTGTTTCCATGGGCAATCCGCACTGTGTGCAGTTTGTGGAGGATGTAGACGCGCTCGATCTGGAAGCAATCGGCCCGGCGCTTGAACACCACGCGGTTTTCCCCGAGCGGGCGAACATCGAGTTTGTGCAGGTGCTTGGCCGTGATGAAATCAAAATGCGCGTATGGGAACGCGGTTCCGGCGAAACGTGGGCCTGCGGCACCGGTGCTTGTGCAAGCACTGTGGCCAGCATCCTCAACGGAAAAACAGAGCGCGACGTGTTGGTTCATCTTCGCGGCGGCGATCTGCACATCAGCTGGAAAACAGAGGATTCCTCTGTAGAAATGACGGGCCCGGCTGAATTTGTCTTTGACGGGACTGTCGAAATATGATATAATACTTCTGCTATATTGCCGGTGTTTTCAATGGGATGGGGAATTGTTTGATGTGGTTTTAACCGCGCAAAAAGTCATTTCCAAACAGAAGAGAGGGATAAACGATTCCAATGGTCAAAGTTAATGAAAATTTTGCAAAAATGCCCGGTAGTTATTTGTTTGCAGAGGTTCGCCGGCGTACAAACGCCTATCGCGCCGCGCATCCGGATGCCGATATTATTCTGCTGGGAATCGGTGATGTAACGCTGCCGCTGCCCAAGGCGTGCGTCGAGGCAATGAAAAAAGCCGCCGACGAAATGGGCAAGGCTGAAACGTTTCGCGGTTATCCGCCGGAATTCGGTTATGATTTCCTGCGGGAGGCAATTTGCGAAAACGATTATAAAAAACACGGCGCGCCGATTGAAGCCGACGAAATTTTCGTCAGCGACGGCGCCAAAAGCGACACGTCGAGCATTGGGGAGCTTTTTTCGCTGGATAATGTCGTAGCCGTGTGCGATCCGGTTTATCCTGTGTATGTGGATTCCAACGCCATGTGCGGACGCGCGGGCGATTATATCGACGGCAAATGGAGCCGGGTCGTGTATATGCCCTGCACAAAGGAAAACAATTTTATGCCTGCTTTGCCGGAACAGCCGGTAGATATGATCTATCTGTGCTTTCCGAATAACCCGGCGGGCGTGGGCATGACCAAAGCGGAACTGAAAAAATGGGTGGATTACGCCAACCGCACGGGGGCTGTGATTCTGTATGATTCCGCTTACGAATTTTTCATTACACACGACGATATGCCCCACACGATTTATGAGATCGAAGGCGCCGAAACCTGTGCGATTGAATTCCGCAGTTTTTCGAAAACGGCCGGTTTTACGGGCGTTCGCTGCGCCTATACGGTGGTGCCTAAAGCCCTTGTGCGCGAAGGTGTGAGCCTGCACGCGCTGTGGTCGCGCCGTCAGTCCACCAAGATGAACGGCGTTTCCTATGTTGTGCAGCGCGCGGCCGAAGCCGTTTATTCCGAATCCGGTCAGGCCGAGGTCAAGGCGCATATCGCTTATTATCAGGAAAATGCCGCTGTGATCCGCGAAGGTTTGGAAAAGGCCGGATTTGAAGTGTTCGGCGGAATTGATTCGCCGTATGTCTGGCTGAAAACGCCCGACGGACTTTCTTCCTGGAATTTCTTCGACTTGCTGCTGGATCGCTGCCATGTTGTGGGAACGCCCGGATCGGGATTTGGCGCCAGCGGGGAAGGCTATTTCCGCCTGACGTCGTTTAATACCCACGAGAAAACCCGCGAAGCGCTGGAACGGATTGTCCGCGCTTTCCGTGGCTGACAAGTATGCAATCATCCTCTGGCGAAATGATTTCGTGCGGAGGATTTTCGCTCTTCATTCTTTTGTTTATTGTTAAAATTTCAAGTTGCCGGAGGTAGAAAGCCTATGAGCAGAAACACCTATGAATCGCCGCTTTCGTCCCGTTATGCCGATCAGGAGATGAAATTCCTGTTTTCTCCTGATTTCAAATTCAGCACCTGGCGCCGCCTGTGGATCGCCCTGGCTGAATCTGAAATGGAACTGGGACTGCCTGTAACCCAGGAACAGATCGCCGAGATGAAGCAGCATATCACCGATATCAACTACGAAGTGGCCGAAGCCCGCGAAAAAGTGGTGCGTCACGACGTAATGAGCCACGTGTATGCGTTTGGTCAGCAGTGCCCCAAGGCGATGCCGATCATTCATCTGGGCGCTACCTCCTGCTATGTAGGCGATAACACCGATGTGATTATCATGACGGAAGCCCTGCGTGTGGTGCGCCGCAAGCTGGTCGATGTCATCCGTGTGCTGGCTCGTTTTGCAGATGAACAGAAATCACTGCCCACGTTGGCCTTTACGCATTTCCAGCCCGCTCAGCCCACAACCGTAGGCAAGCGCGCTTCCCTTTGGATTCAGGAACTGCTGATGGACCTCGAAGACGTGGAATATCAGCTGAGCAAGGCAAAGCTTTTGGGCTCCAAAGGTACCACCGGTACGCAGGCAAGCTTTTTGGAACTGTTTGACGGCGACATGGAAAAAGTCCGTGCGCTCGATCGTAAGATCGCGGAAAAGATGGGCTACACCGATTGCTTCCCGGTTTCCGGCCAGACCTATTCCCGTAAGCTCGACAGCCAGATCCTCAATGTTTTGAGCGGCATTGCGCAGAGCGCGGCGAAGTTCTCCAACGATATCCGCCTGCTCCAGCACCTCAAAGAAATTGAAGAGCCGTTTGAAAAGGGCCAGATCGGTTCTTCCGCCATGGCCTATAAGCGTAACCCGATGCGCAGCGAACGCATCGCCTCGCTGGCGCGCTACGTTGTAGCCGACGCCCTCAACCCGGCTATGACCGCTTCCACACAGTGGTTTGAGCGTACGCTCGATGACTCCGCTAACAAGCGCATCAGCGTGCCGGAAGCTTTCCTCGCTGTAGACGCCATCCTCAACCTGTACCGCAACGTAGCGGATGGTTTGGTGGTTTACCCGAAGGTGATCGAAAAGCACCTGCGCGCCGAGCTGCCGTTTATGGCTACGGAAAACATCATGATGGACGCCGTCAAGCGCGGCGGCAACCGTCAGGAACTGCATGAGCGTGTGCGCGTGCATTCCATGGCCGCATCCAAGCGTATTAAAGAAGAAGGCGCGGATTGCGACTTGCTCGAACGCATTGCCGGCGACCCGGTGTTCGGCGTGACGCTGGAAGAACTGCGCGAAATGATTTCCCCCGAAAAATATGTAGGCTGCGCACCGATGCAGGTGGAAGCCTTCCTGAAAGATGTCGTTAATCCTATTCTGGAACGCTATGGGGAAGAAGCAGGGGAAGCTGTGGAGATCACGGTATAATCTCTCCCGAAACCGCTTTGTTATAAAACGCGGCTTCGGCCGCTTGTCGTATAAGGAAAGGAACGATCTGAATTTATGATCAAAGCAATTGTAGGCGCCTGTTGGGGCGATGAAGGCAAAGGTAAAATGACCGACGTGCTGGCCAGCGAATCGGATGTGGTGATCCGTTTCCAGGGCGGCAGCAACGCTGGACACACCATCATCAATGAATACGGCAAATTTGCCCTGCACCAGCTTCCCAGCGGCGTTTTCCACACCAACATTACCAATATTATCGGCAACGGTGTGGCGCTGAGTGTTGAAAAATTTATCAACGAGATCAACGAAGTGGTTTCCCGCGGGGTACCCATGCCGAAGATTCTGGTATCCGATCGATGCCAGATCGTCATGCCGTACCATGTTGAGCTGGATTCCATGGAAGAAGCTCGGCTTTCTTCCCGTTCCTTTGGTTCTACCCGTTCCGGCATCGCGCCGTTCTATTCCGATAAGTTTGCCAAGGTAGGTTTTCAGGTCAGCGAACTGTTCGATGACAAGGAAAGCCTGATGGCTCGAATCGAACAGGTGCTTGCCATTAAAAATTGCCTGTATACCAACCTGTATCATGTCGAACCGCTCAAGGCGGAAGATGTGTACAACAAGCTGATGGAGTACAAGGAACTGCTGGCTCCTTATGTGGCCGATACGTTCACATTCCTGCATAATGCAGTTAAGGAAAACAAGACGATTTTGCTGGAAGGCCAGCTGGGGTCCCTTAAAGACCCCGACTTCGGTATTTATCCGATGGTGACTTCTTCCAACACCATCGCGGCTTATGGCGCAGTGGGCGCCGGCCTGCCGCCGTATGAGATCAAAGAAATCATCACGGTTGTTAAAGCTTATTCCAGTGCTGTGGGTGCCGGCGAATTTGTCAGCGAAATCTTCGGCGATGAGGCCGACGAACTGCGTCGCCGCGGCGGCGATGGCGGCGAATACGGCGCCACGACAGGCCGTCCGCGCCGTATGGGCTGGCTTGACCTGGTCGCTTCCCGCTATGGTTGCCAGGTACAGAGCGCAACGAGCGTGGCCTTTACGGTTCTGGATGCATTGGGCTATCTGGATGAGATTCCGGTGTGCGTAGCCTATGAACTCGACGGCAAGCGCATCGATTACTTCCCGGCAACGGCTCAGCTTAAGCGCTGCAAACCGATTCTGGAAGTACTGCCCGGTTGGAAGTGCGATATCCGCGGCATCAAGAAGTATGAGGATCTGCCCGAAAACGCCCGCCGCTATGTTGAGTTCACCGAAAAGCATCTGGGTGTGCCGATCCGTATGGTTTCGAACGGTCCTTCCCGTGACGATATCATCTACCGCTAAATAAACGAGGGGGACAACGAATGCCTAATCATCATGAAACTGTTGTGGTATTGGACTTCGGCGGACAGTACAATCAGCTGATTGCCCGCCGCGTCCGTGAATGCCATGTTTATTGCGAAGTAAAGCCTTACACCACGCCGCTGGAAGAAATTAAAGCTATGAATCCCATCGGTATTATCTTCACCGGCGGTCCTAACTCCGTGTATCTGGAAGATGCACCCCATATTGATCCCGAAATTTTCACCTGGGGTATTCCGGTTCTGGGCATCTGCTATGGCTGTCAGCTGATGGCGCATAGCCTGGGCGGCATGGTAACGGCCGCGCAGGAAGATACCGCCCGTGAATACGGAAAAACCGAAACGTATTTCGATACAACGTGCCGCCTGTTCAAAGATCTTCCCGAACAGAGTGTCACCTGGATGAGCCATGGCGACTACATGGCGCGTGTGCCCGAAGGATTCTCGCTGACGGCACATACGGATATGTGCCCCACAGCCGCTATTGCGGATGAAACGCGCGGATTTTACGGCGTGCAGTTCCATCCGGAAGTAAACCACACCGAAAACGGCACGAAAATGCTGCATAATTTCCTGTATGAAGTCTGCGGCGCCAAGGGCGACTGGACGATGGGGGATTACTGCAAAACGGCTGTAGAAGCCATTCGCCGTAAAGTGGGCGGCGGAAAAGTGCTGCTGGCGCTTTCTGGCGGCGTGGATTCTTCCGTAGCCGCCGCGCTGCTGGCTGAAGCCGTAGGCAATCAGCTGACCTGTGTATTTGTCGATCACGGCCTGATGCGCAAAAACGAAGGGGACGAGGTGGAAGCCGCTTTCTCTAAGTGGGACATCAATTTTGTTCGCGTAGACGCCGAAGCGCGTTTTCTCGGTAAACTGGCGGGCGTTTCCGATCCGGAAACCAAGCGCAAGATTATCGGCGAAGAATTTATTCGTGTTTTCGAAGAGGAAGGCAAGAAAATCGGTTCCGTCGATTACCTGGTGCAGGGCACGATTTACCCCGATGTGATTGAATCCGGCGCGGGTGACGCCGCCGTGATTAAGAGCCATCATAATGTGGGCGGTTTGCCGGATTATGTGGATTTCAAAGAGATCATCGAACCGCTGCGCATGTTATTCAAGGATGAAGTGCGCGAACTGGGCCGTGAGCTGGGGCTGCCGGAATATCTGGTTATGCGCCAGCCGTTCCCGGGACCGGGTTTGGCTATCCGCATTATCGGCGATATTACGAAAGAAAAAGCCGATATGCTGCGCGATGCCGATGCGATTTTCCGCGAAGAAATCGCCAATGCCCATTTGGAAAACACGATGAACCAGTATTTTGCCGTGCTCACCAATATGCGTTCCGTGGGCGTGATGGGCGATGGCCGTACCTACGATTATACGTTGGCACTGCGCTCCGTAACCACTTCGGACTTTATGACGGCCGACTGGACCCGCATCCCGTACGATGTGCTGGATCGCGTCTCCGTGCGTATCGTCAATGAAGTAAAGGGCATCAATCGTATTGTTTACGATATCACATCCAAACCGCCAGCCACGGTGGAGTTTGAATAAAACGAAGTACCGTAAAAACCCAGTATTTATGCGGGTTTGCGGCGTTCGGAGAAGTCTTTTGATAACAATTTGATAACAGCCATACAAGAGCCATTATTCTTGCAATCCAGTGGTTTATGGGTTACGGAATAATAAAAGGCGGCTTGTATGGCGGAAGAAATCCATATTAGAAAGCCCTTAGCTGTGGGTGATGATTCTAGGCTCTTTGTCAACTGTAGTGGGTAGATGAAAAGCTAACACCTAGAGAGGACGAACTTCGTCCTCTCTTTCTTTATGTTCAATGCAATCAAAATCCGTTTTTTAAAGTTTTCAAAGTTCCTGAA
>CALWVE010000010.1 GCA_944384905.1 uncultured Clostridia bacterium | reverse complement strand
TCTATACCATCTGGCTGGCCGCCGTTTTAATTTTGAGATGCTCAGCGGCTTGATTTTGTATTGCATTTTTTCGCCTCCCTAAAAATCTGAAATTTCTACTTGACTTTTATTAGCAGGTCTTTCATAACATTCAAATAAAGAGAAAAGTATACGAAACTACGCTTAAATTATAACAGATTACGAATGTTTTGTAAATAATTTTGTTAAAAAAAATAGAAAACTTTTTCTTTCGTGTTTTACGCAGATAAACTATTGGGGTTTGCTTAAATAAATGACTTCAAATTCCCCTGGTTTTGATGTTCAAGAGATAAAGAAAGACGACGGCAGAAAATCTGTGATCGTCTTGGTTTATTTGAAATTTAAGAAGTAATCAAGCTGTTTTCCCGTTGTTTTTTTCCTTCTTTTTTCTCTTTATCCTTGTTCTTTTTTTCGCGGTCGGTTGTCTCTTCTTCCGACTGCCAGTCGGGGTTCTGCTCCAGCAGCACACGGGTAATCCGGCGGTCTTCCACATGCTGAACCGTCAGTGTGAGGGAACGGAATGTCACGCTCGGATGTTCGCCTTCGTCCGGGACCGTGCCGATTTGTTCCATCACAAAACCGGCAATCGTATCGTAGTCACCTTCGGGAATCGTTTCTCCGGTTAAGTCGGCAATCTCATCCACAGGCGTGGCGCCGTCAACAGAGTAACTGTGCTCTCCGAGCTGCTGGATTTCAGCGTCTTCTTCGGGATCGTATTCGTCCTCAATGTTGCCGACGATCGATTCCAGCAGGTCTTCCATGGTGATCAGGCCGGCCGTGCCGCCGTATTCATCCACCACAATAGCGAGCTGAATTTTCCGTTCGGTCATTTCGGTGAACAGATGGCTGCATTTTTTGCTTTCCGGAATAAAATAGGCGGGGCGCATATGCGATGTCAGCGAAAGCCCTTCGGGCAGGGTGCTGACAATATAGCGCAGGTAATCTTTAATGTAACAGATACCCAGAATGTTATCCAGGTCTTCATTATAAATAGGAATACGCGAAAGACCGTTTTCCATGGCCAGCTGAACCAGTTCGGCTGGTGTCTGCGTATCTTCGATGGCCACCATATCAGTGCGGTGCGTCATGATTTCGCCGGCCGTCGTATCGTTGAAATCGAGAATGTTTGCAATCATATCTTTCTCGTTTTCTTCAATCGCACCGTTTTCTTCTCCCGCGTCAACCATTTCGCGGATCTCTTCTTCGGTTACGTCTTCGTCCGGGGCATCCGGATCTCCGCCCGAAAGCTTTACGGCGGCTTTTTCGGCTCCTCTGGCAAGCGCAGTAAAGGGGACTAGCAGGATTAAAATTGCACGAGCCGGGGCAATATAACGGATAGCCGTTTCTTCGGGATGTTCACCAGCCAAAGCTGTCGGAATCCGCACGCCAAAGGGAATCAGTAGCAGAATCGCAAGCAGGGCGATCAACGCCACAGCCAGCGCGCCGCTTCCGGCAGAAACACCGGCATTTTTCAGCCACAGCGACAGTGAAGGCGCAAGTCCGGTCACCAGAGCAGCAGCGGCTGCAACAGCCGAACACAGGCGGCCTACCTGCATGGCGGCACAAAAGCGGGATTCTTTTTCGCCGATGGCCAGAACACGCGCAGCGGCTCGTTTTCCGTCTTCGGCCATTTGGCGCAGTTTGGAACCGGAAGAAGAAACCAGCGCTTCTTCCATCGCGGAACAGACGGAACAGATGAGCAAAAAGACAATAAATAAAGCCAGACACAACATCAGCACATCTGCGCCAGTGGCGGCAGTGAGCCGGTGCAGCGTCGGCAAGCATAGTCGGGCTGTGTCGCCCGCATCGGGAACGTTCATGAAAGAACTCCTTTCCGTTTTCATGGGGGCCGTCCAATGTTTGAACGGCATATTTGATTTTGGATATACTTTAATATAATACAATTCCAGCAGGGCTTTGTCAATAGCTGGCCCCGTGACCATCTTTGAATGAGATATGACGTAAATGTGAAATATTTTTCATAATAGAGCGTCCTTATTATCAAAAACGTTCAGGTTTTTTTTGCATTCAGCTTTACAGATACACAAAAAAGTGTTAAAATGAACCTGAGCTTCTCTGAGCTTTGGTAAAACCGCGGCAAATCCGCAGATTTCGGAAACAACGGATGGTGCCGCTATAATCATCCTAAAAGGAGGACATACCAATGGCAAGAAAATTTAAGACCATGGATGGTAATAACGCTGCGGCACATGTTGCGTATGCGTTTACCGAAGTCGCGGGTATTTATCCCATTACGCCTTCGAGCCCCATGGCAGACTATGTTGACCAGTGGTCCGCTGCCGGTCAGAAAAACATTTTTGGTACAACGGTTAAGGTAATTGAAATGCAGTCCGAAGCCGGTGCTGCCGGTACGGTGCATGGCTCTCTGGGCGCAGGTGCTCTTACCACCACGTTTACCGCTTCCCAGGGCCTTTTGCTGATGATCCCAAACATGTACAAAATCGCCGGCGAACTGCTTCCGGCTGTTTTCCATGTTTCGGCTCGTTGCGTAGCTTCTCATGCACTGAATATCTTTGGTGATCATTCCGACGTTTATGCCTGCCGTCAGACCGGTTTTGCCATGCTGGCTGAAACCAACCCGCAGGAAGTAATGGACCTGGCTGCTGTGGCCCATCTGGCTGCTATCAAGAGCCGTGTTCCGTTCATCAACTTCTTCGACGGTTTCCGTACGTCTCATGAAATCCAGAAGATTCAGATCTGGGATTATGACGATCTGAAAGATATGGTTGATATGGACGCTGTGGAAGCTTTCCGTAAGCGCTCCCTCAACCCCGAACGTCCGGTTATGCGCGGTTCTCACGAAAACGGAGATATCTTCTTCCAGCATCGTGAATCCAGCAACAAGTTCTACGATGCCGTTCCGGGTATTGTGGAAGAATATATGGATAAAGTCAACGCCAAACTGGGCACCGACTACAAGCTGTTCAACTACTACGGCGCTGAAGATGCAGACCGCGTGATCATCGCGATGGGCTCCATCTGCGACGTGGCTGAAGAAGTGATCGATTACCTCACCGCTAAGGGTGAAAAGGTCGGTCTGGTGAAAGTCCGCCTGTATCGTCCGTTCTCCGCTGAAAAGCTGGTTGCCGCTATCCCGCAGACGGTTAAGAAGATCGCTGTTCTCGACCGTACCAAGGAACCCGGCGCTCTGGGCGAACCTCTGTATATGGACGTTGTCACCGCTCTGGCTACCCAGGGCCGTACCGGTATCACCGTAATCGGTGGTCGCTATGGCTTGGGTTCCAAGGATACGCCGCCCAGCAGCGTATTTGCCGTATATGATGAGCTGGCTAAGGATGCTCCGAAGGCACAGTTCACGCTGGGCATCAACGACGACGTAACCCATCTGTCTCTGGAAGAAAAGGTATCCCCGAATACAGCTGCTCCCGGCACGATTGAATGTAAGTTCTGGGGTCTGGGCGGTGACGGTACCGTAGGCGCCAATAAGAACTCCATCAAGATCATCGGCGACCATACCGATAAGTATGTTCAGGCTTACTTCCAGTATGACTCCAAGAAGACCGGCGGTATCACCATTTCTCACCTGCGTTTTGGTGACAGCCCGATCAAGAGCCCCTATTATATCAATAAGGCCGACTTTGTTGCCTGCCATAACCCGTCTTACGTAACCAAGGGTTACAAGATGGTTAACGACGTTAAGCCCGGCGGCGTGTTCCTGATCAACTGCCAGTGGACGCCCGAAGAGCTCAACGAGCATATGCCTGCCGAAGCCAAGCGCTATATCGCCAAGAACAATGTTCAGTTGTATATCGTGAACGCCATCGATCTGGCTGTTCAGGTTGGCATGGGCAAGCGTACCAACACCATTCTGCAGTCTGCGTTCTTCTCTCTGGCTAACATCATGCCGAAGGAAGATGCGATCCGTTATATGAAGGATGCTGCTACGAAGTCCTACCTGAAGAAGGGCCAGGATGTTGTAGACAACAACCACAAGGCTATCGATGCCGGTGCTACTGCCTATGTGAAGGTTGAAGTACCTGCCGATTGGGCTACCGCCGAAGACAAGCCGGTTGTTCCCACCGAAAACGGCCCGAAGAAACTGATCAAGATGGTTGATACCATCATGAAGCCGGTTGCCAAGATGGACGGCGATTCTCTGCCGGTTTCCGTTTTCGTAGACCATGCCGACGGTACCTTTGAACAGGGCGCTTCCGCTTATGAAAAGCGCGGCGTTGCCGTTTTGGTTCCCGAATGGAATGAAGCTACCTGCGTTAAGTGCAACCAGTGCGCCTTCGTTTGCCCGCATGCCACGATCCGTCCGTTCGCTCTGAACGCTGAAGAACTGGCTGCTGCTCCGGCAAATATGAAGAAGTCTGCGAAGCCGATCGTTAAGACCGACTACACCTTCACGCTGGCTATCTCCCCGATGGACTGCATGGGCTGCGGCGTTTGCGCCGGTGTCTGCCCGACCAAGTCCCTCAAGATGGTTGCCCGCGAATCTCAGGAAGATCAGCAGGCCGTATTCGATTACTGCGTAGCCAAGGTTTCCGAGAAGGAAGAACTGACTGCTACGGTTTCCGTACCGAACAGCCAGTACAAGCAGCCGCTGCTTGAGTTCTCCGGCTCCTGCGCAGGTTGTGCCGAAACTTCTTATGCTCGCCTGATCACGCAGCTGTTCGGCGATCGTATGTATATCTCCAACGCAACCGGTTGTTCCTCCATCTGGGGCGGCCCGGCTGCTACCTCTCCGTACACCGTCAATAAGGCCGGCCACGGTCCCGCATGGGCCAACTCCCTGTTCGAAGACAACGCCGAACATGGTCTGGGTCTGTATCTGGGTCAGAAGGCTGTCCGTAACCGTTTGATCTCCCTGGTTGAAGAACTGGCCGGTGTAACCACCAGCGAAACCAAGAAGGCTGCCTGCGAAGCTTATCTGGCTACCGTCAACGACGGCAAGAAGAACGAAGCTGCAACCAAGGCCCTGATTGCCGAACTGGAAAAGGATCCGGATTGCAGATTCAGCAAGGCTATCCTGCCCGAGAAAGAATACCTCTCCAAGAAGAGCGTATGGATCTTCGGCGGCGACGGTTGGGCTTATGATATCGGCTTCGGCGGCTTGGATCACGTTCTGGCTTCCGGCGAAGATATCAACGTAATGGTCTTCGATACCGAAGTATACTCCAACACTGGTGGACAGGCCTCCAAGGCTTCTCAGATTGGTCAGGTAGCACAGTTTGCTGCTGCCGGTAAGGCCATCGCCAAGAAGAGCCTCGCCGAAATCGCTATGAGCTATGGCTACATTTATGTGGCCCAGATCGCGATGGGCGCCAACATGAACCAGACGCTGAAGGCTATTGCCGAAGCTGAGGCTTATCCGGGCCCGTCTCTGATCATCGGTTATGCTCCGTGCGAAATGCACAGCATTAAGGGCGGTATGACCAACTGCCAGGCCGAAATGAAGAAGGCTGTTGACTGCGGTTACTGGAATATGTTCCGCTTCAACCCGTCTCTCAAGGCTGAAGGCAAGAACCCGCTGACTATCGACAGCAAGGAAGGCACCGCCAGCTATCGCGACTTCATCATGGGTGAAGCTCGTTACTCCGCTTTGACCCGTTCCTTCCCGGAACGCGCGCAGGAACTGTTTGCACAGGCTGAGAAGAATTCTGTGGCCCGTTACAACCACCTGCTCAAGCTGAGAGATATGTATGCTCCCGATGCTGAATAAGCTGGATATTTAACAATTCAGTCCCTCGCCGTGGAAACACGGCGGGGGATTTTGTTTTCAAAAGAATCTGCGGTTGTGCTTGCGGCAAAGCGGGAACAATGGTATACTAAACCGGATAAAAGGGGTGGCCTGTTTTGAAACAATTTTTGCTGAATGAATGGCGCCGAAGAGGCGTAGCTATGCTGGCCGAATGGCTGATTTGTACCGGTTTGGGCTTTGTTCTGGGAATCCTTTTAAAAAGCCAGCCGCTGTGGCTGCCGGCAGCCTGCCTTTCCGCAGCGGATGCATTGCTGCTGATCCGCCGTGTGGCTGAACGCTGGAGAAAAATCTGCGAGGAGAACGAAGAGCATGCGCCTGACGTATAAGAATATTGTTCTGCGTGATTTTGCCGCCGGCGACGAAGAAGATATGATCCGTTGGATGACCGTGCAGACGCAGTGGCATCAATACGATTCTCCCTGGCTGGCCGAGCAGGAACTGGCCGCATTCAACGCGGAAAATTACCGGCGTATGGCGGCGGAATATCTGAAAAAGCCGCAGCGTTTTGGAGAACGTGCCACGCTTCAGATCGAAGACCGTGAAACCGGGAAACACATCGGTTTTGTCAGCTCGTATTATCTGGATAAAAGTTTTGAGCCGCTTACCCCGCCGGAAACTTCGTGCCGGCGCGCGGTTGGCATCGATATCTGTGAGGAATCGTTCCGCGGGCAGGAGCGGGGGACAAACGCCCTGACATTGTTTACTGCGTATTGGTGCGCGCATGGTTGGGGAACGCTTTTTCTGCAAACCTGGAGCGGCAACGAACGCATGATGCACGTAGCCGAAAAGCTTGGATTCCGTCTGCATCGAATTCGCCGCGATATTTACACCCGCGGCGGTGTGTGCTATCACAACCTCACGTATCTGCTCGATCGGCGCCGTTTTGATGTGCTGATGCCGCGCGCGGAACGAATCAAGCTGTTTTGTAAAACTTTATTTCGATGATTCAGGGCAAAGGAGAACCATATGAATAAACAGGAATTGTATAATCATTTGAATACAACGCTGAAGGCTTTAACGGAAGGGGAGCGTCATCCGCTTCCGAATCTGGCTAATGCGGCGGCGCTGTTTTGGGAATTGCTGCAGGATATCAACTGGGCGGGATTTTATGTGATGGACGGCGAAGGGCTGGTGCTTGGACCCTTTCAGGGGAAAACCGCTTGCATCCGTATTGCGCTCGATAAAGGTGTGTGCGGAGCGGCCGCACGCGAGGACAAAATTCAGCGTGTTGCGGATGTCCATGCTTTTCCGGGACACATCGCCTGTGACAGCGCTTCCAATTCCGAAATTGTTCTGCCGCTTCACGATGAAACTGGCCGTGTGGTGGGTGTGATGGATATCGACAGCCCGATTTTCGATCGTTTTGATGAAGGGGATGAAGCCGGTCTTACCCGTGCAGCTCTTCTTCTTTCAAAGGCCTGCGACTGGTCGCGGCTGGTTTCTTTAAGTTAAACATCTGGATCTTATATTTTTGTAAAGAAACTGTGTCGATTGATTAAAATAATCGGTGTTCCCTTTGACATTTTTATTTCAAAGGCTTATAATAACAGACGAGACGCAGGGGAGCGTCTTGGAATCATTGATATTTAAAGGAGTGTTACCCATGGCAAACAGAATCATCCTGAACGAGACGTCTTATCATGGCGCCGGCGCTATTCAGGAAATTGCCTCCGTTGCAAAAGCAAGAGGTTTTAAAAAAGCATTTGTGTGCTCCGACCCGGACCTGATCAAATTCAACGTAACCACGAAAGTTACGAAGGTTCTGGAGGATGCCGGTCTCGCTTATGAGATTTATTCCAACATCAAACCCAATCCCACCATCGAAAACGTACAGACCGGCGTAGCCGCTTTCAAGGCTTCCGGCGCTGATTACATCGTAGCCATTGGCGGCGGTTCTTCTATGGATACCGCTAAGGCTGTTGGTATCATCATCAACAACCCCGAATTCGAAGACGTACGCAGCCTCGAAGGCGTAGCCCCCACGAAGAATCCCTGCGTGCCGATCATCGCTGTTCCTACCACGGCCGGTACCGCTGCCGAAGTTACCATCAACTACGTTATCACCGACGTAGAAAAGAAGCGTAAGTTCGTTTGCGTTGACCCGCACGATATTCCGGTTGTTGCCGTAATCGATCCCGACATGATGAGCTCCATGCCCAAGGGCCTGACCGCCGCTACCGGTATGGATGCCCTGACGCATGCCATCGAAGGCTACATCACCAAAGGCGCTTGGGAAATGACCGATATGTTCCACCTCAAGGCAATCGAAATCATCTCCCGCAGCCTGCGCGATGCCGTAGCCAACACCCCTAAGGGCCGCGAAGACATGGCTCTGGGTCAGTATGTAGCCGGTATGGGCTTCTCCAACGTAGGTTTGGGTATCGTTCACTCCATGGCTCACTCTCTGGGTGCTGTGTATGACACGCCTCACGGTGTTGCCAACGCCATCCTGCTGCCCACCGTTATGGAATACAACGCCTGCGCTACCGGCGAAAAGTATCGCGAAATCGCTCGTGCCATGGGTGTTAAGGGCGTAGACGATATGACGCAGGAAGAGTATCGCAAGGCTGCTGTTGAAGCCGTTCGTCAGCTGTCCATCGATGTTGGCATTCCGCAGGATCTGAAGGCTATCGTAAAGCCCGAAGATGTACAGTTCCTGGCTGAATCCGCTTTTGCAGATGCTTGCTGCCCGGGCAACCCGCGCGACACGTCTGTGGAAGATATCAAGGCTCTGTACGAATCCCTGATGTAATTTCAAATTTGTTTTTTCGGGAAGCAAGCCGTTTGTTCGGCTTGCTTCTTTTTTATGGGCGCGAAACAGGGCGAATTTGGGTTGACAGGATATAGCGGGCATGATACAATAAAAAAGGTTTTGAAGGGATATGAATCATCAGGGTCTTTTCAAAAGCAATTATTCTGGACCACCCTGCGGGGTTAAAGGCCATACGGACAGCCGGGTCCACTGCCGGGCGGCAGCGTAACGCTGCCTTATTGATTGAGTTAGAAGCTCGAATTTTATAAGTTGGTTCCTTTATAACCGGAATGCGCAGCGCGCAGACTTGTGAAACGGTCAATAAGAGTAGTAAAAGTATGATTGCTATATAGACTCTGTGCCTTTTGGCCCCTCTTCCTGTCCGATTTTCGCCCTTTGGGCCGGATATTTCGGGATCGTAACGCAAGGCGTGCTGGTGTGCAGGCCTTGCGTTTTTTGCGCTTTTTGGGGAATCACTTATGGGGAAAGGGGAATCTGTTTCGTGACAAAACAATTCAAATTAGATCAGCGCCGCGCACCGATTTACGAGGCGCTGGAGGCTTTCCGCCGTATGCGCGTGGTGCCGTTCGATGTGCCGGGGCATAAACGCGGCCGCGGTAACCCCGAACTGACGGCGTTTTTGGGCCAACAATGCGTGGGCGTAGACGTAAACAGCATGAAGCCGCTGGATAACCTCTGCCATCCGGTTTCGGTTATCCGCGAGGCGGAAGAACTGGCCGCCGATGCATTCGGCGCGGCGCACGCATTTTTGATGGTGGGCGGAACGACAAGTTCCGTGCAGAGCATGGTGCTCACTGCCTGTAAACGCGGCGATGAAATTATTCTGCCCCGTAACGTGCACCGCAGCGTGATTAACGCGCTGGTGCTGTGCGGCGCGGTTCCGGTGTATGTTAACCCGGAAGTGGACCAGCGTCTGGGTATTTCGCTGGGCATGAAGCGCGAACAGGTGGAAAAAGCGATCCGCGAACATCCGAACGCCGTGGCCGTACTGGTGAATAACCCCACTTACTACGGAATCTGCTCCGACCTGCGGGCCATTGTGCGCATGGCGCACGACGCCGGCATGCTGTGTCTGGCCGATGAAGCCCACGGTACGCATTTCTATTTCGGCGGCGGCCTGCCGGTTTCCGCTATGGCAGCCGGCGCGGATATGGCTTCCGTTTCCATGCATAAAAGCGGCGGCAGCCTCACACAGTCGAGTCTGCTGCTTATTGGCCCCAACGTTCACGCTGGTTATGTCCGCCAGATCATCAACCTGACGCAGACAACTTCCGGCAGCTATCTGCTGATGTCCAGTCTGGATATTTCCCGCCGCAATCTGGCTATGCGCGGCCGTCAGGTGTTCCATCAAGTGGCCGATATGGCCGAATATGCCCGCGAAGAAGTCAATGCCGTGGGCGGTTATTACGCATTCGGCAAGGAACTAATCAACGGCAATTCCGTGTTTGATTTTGATACCACCAAGCTCAGTATCCACACGCTGGATATCGGCCTGGCCGGTATTGAAGTTTATGATATTCTGCGCGATGAATACGACATTCAGATTGAATTCGGCGACATCGGCAACATTCTCGCTTATCTTTCGATCGGTGACCGTTCGCAGGAACTGGAGCGCCTGGTGAGTGCTTTGGCGGAAATTCGCCGCCGCTATCAGAAAGACGCGTCCGGTATGTTGAATCAGGAATATATCGATCCGGAAGTTGTAGCCAGCCCGCAGGAGGCTTTCTACGCCGATAAAATCAGCCTGCCGCTGCGTCAGACCGAGGGCTGCGTGTGCAGCGAGTTCGTCATGTGCTACCCGCCCGGAATCCCGATTCTGGCTCCCGGCGAGCGAATCACAAAAGAAATCCTCGATTATATTGAATACGCCAAGGAAAAGGGCTGCAGCATGACGGGCCCGGAAGATCCTGAAATTAAAAACCTCAACGTGTTGACGAAATACCGGAAGGAGGCCCAGTGATGGAATTCTGGTTCAGTGAATTTCATACGCCCGACGTGAAGCACAGCATCCGGGTGAACCGGCAGCTGTATTCCAAAGAAAGCGATTATCAGCGCATCGATATTTTTGAAACGCCCGAGTTCGGCCGCGTGCTGGCTCTGGACGGCAATGTTATGCTGACGGAGCGCGACGAATTTATTTACGACGAAATGATTACGCATGTGCCCATGGCCGTTCATCAGGGGATCAAAGATATTCTCGTCATCGGCGCGGGCGACGGCGGTGTGGTGCGCGAACTTACCCGCTACGACCGTGTAGAGCGTATCGATCTGGTCGAAATGGACCCGCAGGTTGTGGAAGCCTGCCGCGCTTATCTGCCTGGCAACGCCTGCCGCATGGATGACCGCCGCGTGCATATTTATTTTGAAAACGCGCTCAAATTCATCCGCCGCTGTGAGGATGAATACGACCTGATTATCGTGGACTCCACCGACCCGTTCGGTCCTTCCGAAGGCTTGTTTACCCGCGAATTCTACGGCAACTGCTACAACGCTTTGCGCGAAGACGGCATCATGGTGAACCAGCAGGGCAGCCCGTTCTATGCGGAAGACGCCAGCGCCATGCAGCGCAGCCACAAGCGTATTGCCGGCACGTTCCCGGTCAGCCGCGTGTATCAGGCGCATATCCCTACCTATGCGGCCGGATACTGGCTGTTCGGCTTTGCCAGCAAAAAGTACCATCCGATCGACGATCTGGATGCACAGGCCTGGAACGCGCTGAATCTGCGCACCCGTTATTATACGACCCGCCTGCATGTGGGCGCGTTCTATCTGCCTGCTTTTCTGGAAGAAATGCTGCTTGAAGTGGAATAATCCACCCATAGGAGAAAGAAAATGCTTGCAAAAAATGTAGAGACTTTTATCGGCTGCGACAGCGAATACGAAGACGCTTCGATCGTATTGTTTGGCGCGCCGTTTGATTCCACCACCAGTTTCCGCCCGGGCGCGCGTTTCGGCCCCGCCGCCATGCGCCATGAAAGCTTCGGTCTGGAAACCTACAGCCCGTATCAGGACGCCGATCTTACGGATTACAATGTGTTCGACAGCGGCGATCTGGAACTGTGCTTTGGCAGTTCGCAGGCGGCGCTTGAGGATATCGAAGCCCGTGCCGCGCAGATTCTGGCCGACGGAAAGTTCCCGCTGCTTTTGGGCGGGGAACATCTGGTGACGCTTGGTTCTGTACGCGCCGTGCTCAAACAGCATCCCGATCTGCACATCATTCATTTCGATGCCCACGCCGATCTGCGTCAGGATTATCTGGGCGCCGAGCTCAGCCACGCCTGTGTGCTGCGCCGCTGCCACGATCTCATCGGCGACGGCCGCATTCATCAGTTCTGCATCCGCAGCGGAGACCGCGAGGAATTCCGCTTTGCCGCGCAGCATACCGATCTGCATCCTTTCGGCTTCGACGGCCTGAAAGAAACGGTAGAAAAGCTCAAAGCTGAGAATATCCCGGTTTATTTCACGATCGATCTCGATTGTCTCGATCCTTCCACTTTCCCGGGAACGGGCACGCCGGAAGCCGGCGGCGTCAGCTTTGTACAGCTGCTTGAGGCGATCCGGACAGTCGCTTCCGCCCGTGTTGTTGCGGCAGACGTGAACGAATTGGCGCCCATGCTCGACGCGAGCGGTGTTTCCACGGCTATGGCCTGTAAGGTTCTGCGCGAGCTGCTGCTGGCTCTGCTGAAATCATAAACAGATAACAGCTTTCGGCTGTTTGGATTTTTAAAAGGAGGCTTTTTTCATGAGCAAAGTTCTTGTTATCGGCTGCGGCGGCGTTGCTTCCGTTGCCATTCACAAATGCTGCCAGCTGAGCGATGTTTTCACCGAACTGTGCATCGCCAGCCGTACCAAATCCAAGTGCGATCAGCTCGCGGCCGAGCTGGCGCCCAAGACCAAAACGAAGATCACCACCGCGCAGGTGGACGCCGATAAAACCGAAGAAGTCATCGCTCTGATCAAAAGCTATCAGCCCGATCTGGTGATGAACATTGCCCTGCCGTATCAGGATCTTTCGATTATGGATGCCTGCCTGGCCTGCGGCGTCAACTATATGGATACCGCAAACTACGAGCCGGAAGACACCGACGATCCCGAATGGCGCGCCATCTATGAAAAGCGCTGCAAAGAAGAAGGCTTCTCGGCCTATTTCGATTATTCCTGGCAGTGGGCCTACCGCAAGAAGTTCGAGGAAGCCGGCCTTACCGCGCTGCTCGGCTGCGGCTTCGATCCCGGTGTAACACAGGCTTACTGCGCCTATGCGCTCAAGCATGAATTCGATACGATCGATACGATCGATATTCTCGACTGCAACGGCGGCGACCACGGCTATGCCTTCGCCACCAATTTCAACCCCGAAATTAACCTGCGCGAAGTCAGTGCTCCGGGCAGCTACTGGGAAAACGGCCACTGGGTTGAGATCCCGGCCATGAGCATCAAGCGCGAATATAGCTTCGATCAGGTCGGCCAGAAGGATATGTATCTGCTGCATCATGAGGAAATCGAATCGCTGGCGCAGAATATTCCGGGCGTTAAGCGTATCCGCTTCTTCATGACGTTCGGCCAGAGCTATCTCGATCATATGCGCTGCCTGGAAGACGTAGGCATGCTTTCCACCACGCCGATCGAATTCAACGGCCAGGAAATCGTTCCGATTCAGTTCCTCAAGGCTTTGCTGCCCGATCCGGCCAGCCTGGGTCCGCGCACGAAGGGCAAGACCAACATCGGCTGCATCTTCACCGGCAAAAAAGACGGCAAAGACAAGACCTATTATATCTATAACGTTTGCGATCACGAAAGCTGCTATAAGGAAGTCGGCAGCCAGGCCATCAGCTACACCACCGGCGTTCCGGCTATGTGCGGCGCGCTGATGCTGCTCACCGGCAAGTGGAACAAGCCCGGCGTGTACACCGTGGAAGAGTTCGATCCCGATCCGTTCCTGGATGCGCTCGATCAGTATGGCCTGCCGCGCAGCGAATCCCACAGCCCGGTTCTGGTGGACTGATGGCGGGGGACAAGCGGCCGCCTTTTGCGGCTTTAAATACCGAGCCTCAAGTCTTTTTTGCGGGGCTTCCCACACCGTGTTATGTGCTGGATGAAGGACAGCTTCGCCGCAATGGAGAAATTCTGGCGGGTGTAGCCGAACGTACCGGCTGTAAAATGCTGTTGGCGCAGAAGGCTTTTTCCAACTTCAATCTGTATCCGCTGCTTGCGCCGTATCTTGCGGGAACGGAAGCGAGCGGCTTGTACGAAGCGCGTCTGGGCGCCGAAGAAATGCCCGAAAAAGAAGTGCATGTGTTTTGCGCCGCGTACCGTGCCGATGAAATGGAAGAATTGCTTCGCTATGCGGGGCATATCGTGTTCAATTCGCCGCGCCAGCTGCTGAAATTCGGCCCCATGGCCAAAGCGGCGGGGAAGAGCGTCGGGCTGCGGATTAACCCCGAACATTCCACGCAGGAAGGCCACGCGATTTACGATCCCTGTGCACCCGGCAGCCGTTTGGGCACGACCCGCGCCCAGTGGGAACAGGCCGTGGCGGAACATACCGAACTGCCCGATCTGCTCGACGGCTTGCATTTCCACACTTTGTGCGAACAGGACGCCGAGCCGCTGCGTGAAACGCTCGATGCTGTGGCTGAAAAATTCGGCGATTTGCTGCCGAAAATGAAATGGCTCAATTTTGGCGGCGGGCATCACGTCACGCGGCCGGGATATGATCTGGGACTCCTCGAAAGCTGTATCTGCCGCGCCCGTGACGAATGGGGCGTGCAGGTGTATCTCGAGCCGGGAGAAGCCTGGGCGCTCAACGCCGGATATCTGGTGACACGCGTGCTCGATGTGATCCAAAACGGCGATACCAAGATTGCCGTGCTGGATATGAGCGCCGCCTGCCATACGCCGGACGTGATTGAAATGCCGTATCGTCCGCCGCTGTATGGCGCTGAAGAAGCCGGCGTATTGCCTTATACATACCGCCTGGGCGGACCGACCTGCCTTGCCGGCGATGTGGTGGGCGATTACAGCTTCGCCGCACCTTTGAAAGAAGACGATCTGCTCGTTTTCGGTGATATGGCCATTTACACCACCTGCAAAAACAATACGTTCAATGGCATGCCGCTGCCGGCGATCTATACCCGCCGGGAAGACGATACGTTTGCGCCGCTGGCAACGTTCGGCTATGCGGATTTCAAATGCCGTTTGGGTTCTAAATAATACAAAGCGAAAAGCCGTCCGGGTTCGGGCGGCTTTTTTCATCGCTGGGTGATAAGATCACGGTACGGGTACATAAATTTTGCTAGAATAGACCCATCTTGCAAACGGAGGTGCCCGAAAAATGGAATCGGTTCGCAAAAAACGCCGCAAGGCCCGTGTAGATGAAACGCTTTGTGTGGCCTGCGGCTGCTGCGTGAAAGTCTGCCCGCTGGGGGCGATTGCCGTGGTGAATGGTTTGTATGCCCGCGTGGATACGGCGCGCTGTGTCGGCTGCGGTAAGTGCGCCAAAGAATGTCCGGCGTCGGTGATTGAGGTACAGGAGGTGGAAGTATGAAAAAGACCAACCAAAAACATTGGTACGACTACCTCTGGATTGCTTCGCTTTTGTATCTGATCCTCGGCTTTTTCAATATTTTGTTTGCGTGGCTGGGGATTTTGTGCTTTTTCATTCCGCTGATCATCTCGATTGTGCGCGGAAATAAAGCCTACTGCAACCGTTATTGCGGACGCGGCCAGTTGTTTAGCTTAATCGGCGGGCGGTTCGGCCTTTCGCGAAAGCGCGACGTTCCGCGCTGGATGAAAAGCAAAGCATTCCGCTACGGCTTTTTGATTTTCTTTTTTGCGATGTTTTTCCAGATGCTTTGGGTCACCGGGCTGGTTTTTGCCGGGGCGGCTGATCTTCGCCAGGTCGTTACACTGCTTTGGACGTTCAAACTGCCGTGGCATTGGGCGTATCACGGCACGCTGATCGCCCCGTGGATGGCGCAGTTCGCTTTTGGCTTCTACAGCGTGATGCTTACATCTACCGTGTTGGGTTTGATTACGATGATTCTTTTCAAACCCCGTTCGTGGTGTGTCTACTGCCCGATGGGCACAATGACGCAGCTGATTTGCAAAGCGCGTCACGCCGGTGAAAAAAATTCGGATAAAAGTGATTTTGTTACGGAAAAATAAGACGAAACGCGGTAAACTGATAACAGAAAAGAAAAAACAGGAGGGTTGAAAATGGGACTGTTTGATTGGTTCAATCTAAACTCTAAAAATATAGAAGCACTTGTTGAAGAAGCGGCGGGAATTGACGGAAGCGTGGTCGTGGATGTACGCACGCCCGAGGAATACCGCGCCGGACATATCCCGGGCAGCGTGAATGTTCCGCTGGATCGATTGGAAGGCGTTCGAACGGTTGCCGATAAAACGACCCCGCTGTATGTCTATTGCCGGAGCGGCGCGAGAAGCGCTTCGGCGGCCGGTGTGCTTCGGCGCAGCGGATATGAAAAGGTAACGGATATGGGCGGCATTCTTTCCTGGAAAGGCCGCGTTGTGACAGGAGGGGAAGCAAGATGAAAATCGTCATTGTAGGCGGTGTGGCCGGCGGCGCTTCGGCTGCTGCACGGCTTCGCCGGTTGGATGAAAAAGCGCAGATCGTGCTTTTCGAAAAATCCGGGTACATTTCTTACGCAAACTGTGGCCTGCCGTATTATGTCGGCGGCGTAATTCAAGATGAATCGGCGCTCACGCTGCAAACACCCCAGAGCTTTGGAACGCGTTTTCGTGTAGATGTCCGTATCCGGCACGAGGTGACGGCGATTCATCCCGAACGGAAAACCGTGACGGTTCGCGCTTTGGATACCGGCGACGTGTTCGAGGAAAGCTATGATAAGCTGGTACTTTCGCCGGGCGCGCGCCCGGTTGTGCCGAGTCTGCCGGAAATTGATGGCGACCACATCTATACGCTGCGCAATGTGGAAGATACCCTGCGTATCCGCCGTTTTGTGGAAGAAAATCAGCCGGAATCGGCCGTTGTGATCGGCGGCGGTTTTATCGGTCTGGAAATGGCCGAAAACCTCGCCGGGCTGGGCGTGGATGTTACGCTGGTAGAAAAGATGGACCAGGTGCTCAGTCCGTTCGACGCCGATATGGCTTCGTTTATCCATGCACGCTTCAAGGCTGCCGGTGTTCATCTGATGTTGGGCCGCGCCGTAACGGGTTTTGAACAGACCGAAAGCGGCGTGAAAACGCATCTTGATGACGGGGAACCGCTGGAGTCCCGGATGGTACTGCTGGCAATCGGTGTGACGCCCGATGCTTCGCTGGCGAAAGAAGCCGGTCTGGCGCTGGGCGTGCGCGGCAGTATTGCCGTGAATGACCGGATGCAGACGTCTGATCCCGATATTTACGCGGTGGGCGACGCGGTTCAGGTTCGCCACGGTGTAACCGGGGAAGAGGTGCTCATTTCACTGGCCGGTCCCGCCAACAAACAGGGACGCATTGCCGCCGACAATATCTGCGGACGCGACAGCCGCTATCGCGCATCGTTCGGTTCGTCTATTCTTAAAGTATTCGATATGACGGCGGCTTCTACGGGTATCAACGAGCGCGCCGCAAAAGCAGCCGGCCTGTCTTATGAAAAAGTGGTGCTTTCTCCGGCAACGCATGCTACCTATTATCCCGGCGGCCGCGTGATGACGATGAAAGTGATCTATGAAAAAGAAACGCTGCGTCTGCTGGGCGCACAGATCATCGGCTTTGAGGGCGTAGATAAGCGTATCGACGTGCTGGCCACGGCGATGCAGGCAGGCTTAAAAGCCGACGAGCTTACCGATCTGGATCTGGCTTATGCGCCGCCGTATTCTTCGGCAAAAGATCCCGTGAATATGGCCGGATTTATGATTGAAAATATCGAAAGCGGGCTGGTGAAACAGTTCCATTTCGAAGAAGTCGCCGACCTGCAGAAAAACGACGGCGTGACCCTGCTCGATACCCGAACGGATGCGGAATATGCCCGCGGCCACGCGGAAGGTTTTCTGCATATCCCCGTAGATAACCTGCGTGAACGCCTGGGCGAGCTCGATCCTAAAAAGCCTGTGTATGTTATGTGCCAGAGCGGCCTGCGCAGTTACCTGGCCTGCCGTATCCTGAGTCAGCATGGCTTTGACTGCTACAATTTCTCCGGCGGCTACCGTTTTTACGAAAGCGTGTATAAAAACCGCTTTGCCGCCGATACCCGCACTTCCTGCGGAATCTAAATGAAATCAACACATTTTTATAAACAACAAGGAGGAACAAACATGTCTGTTATTACGATTACGAAAGATAATTTCCAGAGAGAAGTACTTGAAAGCGATAAACCCGTCCTGCTCGATTTCTGGGCAGCCTGGTGCGGTCCGTGCCGTATGCTTTCCCCGGTGGTGGATGAAATCGCCGAAGAGCGCACGGATATCAAGGTAGGCAAGGTGAATGTAGATGAAGAACAGGAACTGGCCGCCGCTTTCCAGGTGATGAGCATCCCCACGCTGGTTGTGATGAACAACGGCAAGGCGGTTGCACAGAGCATGGGCGTGCGTCCCAAGCAGCAGATTCTCTCCATGCTGCCGTAAATGCAATAAAAAACAATGCAGGAGTTTTTAGACTCCTGCATTGTTTTTTTATTAGATGAGATGAGCGTAAGTATGACCTAACGAAATAGTAAATCCGAGATTTTGATACATCTGTTCGTCACAGGGGGCACTGCAAACGGTCAAGCTTACAATGCCGTTTTCTCTGCACCAGTCCTGTGCCGCTTGCACCAGTTTTCGGGCTATGCCTTTCTTGCGGAATGCCGGCTCGATGTAGAAGTCCTCGAATACGCCGGTATCGCTACAAGCAAAGGTGGAGAAGCACCTTGCCACACTGCACATTCCTACCATCCGGTGGTCACACTTTGCTATAAAGAAGGTGATCTTGCCATTCCAGATTGCTTGTGCAAGCTGTGTCTGCTGTTCTTCCGTTAACGGCTGTTCTTCGATCTCTCTCAAAAATCTGTTTTCCAGTTTTTTAAACTGTCCATTTTCCGGGGCGGTCAAGATTTCTATAACAATGGGGATATCTTCTTTTGGGGGTAAAATCATCAGCGGTACGCCCAATTCGTTTACCCCATTCAGTATGAAGCCAAAGTTTTGCCAAAAACGCTGCTGTTGAGTTGTATCACAGTTGATTTCAAGATATTTCGTCCCTTTTTCATTTATCCAAGCAATAAGCTCCCTGGCACACTGAGAATCCATACCATTTTCACAAAATTCAGAAAATACGTGAAACTCCATTAAAAAGCATCTTTTGCAATCTTGATGATAAAAAACTGGTAATGCAAAACCCATTTTCTGATCATCTAAATAAAATAAAAGACAATAGCAATTGCCTTGGTTTTTAATACGAGTATTTTCTGAATTGGCTTGATAGCGTGCGTTATCTAAAAAGTATTCCTTGTCATGATCATTTAGATTTGAAAAGATATCTCGTTTGTGATAAACACGCATCTGCTCCCCAAAGAAAGCAAGATCCTGTTCCGTAATGGCTTCACGAATTATAATTTGATTTTTCATTTATTATCCTCCAATAGTTATTGGAGGGTTAGGATACGTAAACCCTCCACATACGGTAAATATTCATGAAAATTACCTCCTTTTAAATAAAAAAGATTTGTTCGGTTGTCCTTGTTTATCCAACGATCCTGTTTAATCCTCTTCGGCCAGCTTGCGCAGCTTATCAAGATCGGTAAGCTCTACCGTTCCGCGCGAGACACGAACCATGCCTTCCGATTGCAGATAGCGCAGCATCCGGGTCACGACTTCGCGCATGGTTCCCAGATGGGAGGCGATGCGGTCGTGAGTGATTTTAAGCACGGTGGTGTTTTCCAGCTTGCTTTCGTTGAGCAGAAAATCGGCCAGCCGTTTGTCCTGCCGCTTCCACATAATCTGTTCGATCAGCCACATGACTTCCGAAAAGCGTGTAGCCATCAGCTGGCTGGTGTAGTTGGCCAGCGCTGCCGAGCGGTTCATCACATCTTTGTAGATTTCGGTGGGAATCACCCAAAGCTCGGTATCTTTTTCGGCTTCAATGGTGATGTCAAACTGAATGCTCTGCATCATGCAGGAGGCCGAAAATAAACAGATATCCCGTTCAAACAGGCGGTACAGCGTGAGTTCGCGGCCTTCCTCCGAAAGAATATACGCGCGCAGCCGTCCTGAGATGACCGCAAGCAGCCCCATGCAGTCGGCAGAACCGTTGTGCAGCAGTGTGCCGCGGGTGACGGTTCGGCGCGTCGCGTTTTGTGTCAGCAGACTGCGGTCTTCGGCAGATAATTCGTTCCAGACAGGGAAAAAGGATGAAAGTTCGATCGGGACACACCTTCCTTCGATTCACTGTGTTCAGTATACGAGATAATTTTGCGCCTGTCAAATGCGGGATTGACAGCCGGTCAAAATTCTGTATACTAAAAAAGTCACACTTTAAAAGAGAAATGTGATTTGGTTACAGAACCGCTTTTTCGGTTCGGGTATACTAAATAAAAATCAGGATAAAAGAGGTGGAACCATGAAAGCCTGTTTGCATGTATTTCAAAAAATCAATCGTTCCGTTTGGGCGCGTCGTTTGCTCCGCGTGTTTGTTGGCGCGGCAATCGGCGGCGTAGCCGGTTATCTATTCTATCTGTTTTTCGGTTGTACAAACGGATGCACGATCACATCCAATCCGATGTGGATGACCCTGTATGGTATGGCGTCGGGCTTTTTGGTCGCCTGTATTCCATCTGAACGGAAAGGAGATTGAGCATGCAGTATCTGGTGTCGTTTTTGGAGGGGATTATCACGTTTATTTCCCCGTGTCTGCTGCCGATGCTGCCGGTGTATGTATCGTATTTTGCCGGCGGAAAAGCAAACAGCGCCCGTAAAACGCTGGTCAATGCCCTGGGATTTGTACTTGGATTTTCGCTGGTATTTGTTTCGATGGGCGCTTTGGCCGGTACGCTGGGCAGTTTTTTAAAGTCCCATCAAACGGCGGTGAACGTGGTTTCGGGTATTATCGTTATTTTCTTCGGCTTGAATTTCCTCGGCGTGTTCCAGCTTCCTTTCTTCCGCGGCAGCCGCGGGAACGTGAAAACCCATGATATGGGCTTTCTTTCGGCGCTGCTGTTCGGCGTGGTGTTTTCGGTGGGCTGGACGCCGTGCGTAGGCGCGTTTCTCGGTTCGGCGCTGATACTGGCTTCCCAGCAGGGACATGTGCTGGTCGGTATGCTGATGCTGCTGTGCTATTCGCTGGGCTTGGGTATCCCGTTTGTGCTCAGCGCGCTGCTCATTGATAAGCTGAAGACGACGTTTAACTGGATCAAGCGCCATTATACGATGATCAACCGTATCAGCGGCGGGCTGCTGGTTTTGATCGGTATACTGATGGCAACCGGACTGTTTGGCCGTATGCTGGCTATTTTAAGTTAAGCTGAGGAGGATAAACCATGAAAAAGAAACTGCTTCTTGTCGCGGCGGTTGTAGCCGCAGTCGCGCTGTTTGCCGGTGCGTTTGTATTGTATAATCATCTTAAGAGTCAGGTGCAGCTCTCGGCTCTTTCCGCAGAGTCTGAAAACGGATCGCAGACTGAGTCTTCACAGCCGCAGACCCAAGCGCCCGATTTTACCGTGGTGGATGACCAGGGCAATGAAGTTTCGCTTTCCTCTTATTTTGGTAAGCCGATTGTGCTCAATTTCTGGGCCAGCTGGTGCGGGCCGTGCAAAAGCGAGATGCCCGATTTTCAGGAGGCCTATGAAGAATATGGTGATGAGATCCATTTTGTGATGGTGAACATGACAGAGGGTTCCCGCGAAACCAGAGAAAGCGCACAAAGCTTTATTCAGGAACAGGGATTTACCTTCCCGGTTTTGTATGATACGCAGATGAACGCCGCGATCACCTACAGTGCGTGGACGCTGCCCACAACGTATTTTATCGATGAACAGGGCTATTTGGTAGCGCAAGGACGCGGCGCGCTCAATCGCGAAACGCTGGAAAAAGGAATCGGCATGATTCATCCGGCAGAATAAAATCTTTCATAAAACGAGGAAAAGGACCCAGCCCGAAACGGCTGCGGTCCTTTTCTTCAATACAACAAACCCCAAAATCAAAATCCATCTGGAAGGGAAATGCGATTAAAAAAAGCAAATATTTTTTGCAATACAAAATGTACTAAGAAATATGTAAAAACTATGTAAATGTAGAGTAAAAGAAGCGTAACGCGTCGAAAAGGATAAATATAACAAATCAAAGCTAGACAAACACTTGATTTCTGTTGACATTCTAACACAGTCTGCCGTATAATACTAAACATACAGGTAAAGAATCACACACATTTGTTGCAGGGGGTGTTTGAATGAATCCTTTTTATGAATATAAAACGACGCTCCCTCATTATGTGTTTAAACGGGATCTCGGCTTTCCGCTGCATTTGCATATGAATATCGAAATGCTTTATTTGCTGCGCGGTGAAATCGAGCTTACGCTCGGTAATCGCCGTTATCCGGTTCATGCGGGGGACTTTGCGCTGGTTTTTCCTAACCAGATTCATGCCTGCCGTATGATTTCTCCCAGAAGCGAAACCGCAGGGCAGATCCTCAGCTGTGAAACGCCAGTGGCCGGGCGTTTTGAGAATGTGCTCTTGACAAGCCAGCCCGTTCATCCGATTGTAACGGCCGAAAATTTACATAAGGATGTACCGTATGCGTTCGATTCCATCCGCGAAACCAAAGGACAGGAATCGCCCGATGCCGTGACCACGCTGTTTATGCAGCTGATTCTGGCGCGCACCCTGCCTTATATGGAACTGGTAAGCAAGCCCAACGAGCTGCCGCAGGATCTGACGGCGCGCATCATCGAATATGTGACCGGCCATTTCCGCGAGCCGCTTTCGCTTGAAATTCTTTCCAAAAAATTTGGCGTAAGCCGTTATCATCTTTCCCGTATTTTCTCCGATACGATCAAAGTCGGTTTTTACCGGTACATCAATTCGATGCGGATTACAGCGGCGCGCGAACTGCTCCAGAATACCAACCAGGATATTCTGGGTATCGGCCTGGATTGCGGGTTTGAAAATCAGCAGACTTTCAACCGCGTTTTTAAGGAACAAACGGGCATGACCCCCAAGGAATACCGAAAAACCTATGCCTATCCGGCTGTAACCGGCATGGAATCAACGGTGGAGTATCTGCATAAACCGGTTTTGCGAGGAACCGGCAGTTAAATTATCTTGAGGCAGTACGAAAATTACTCCTGCGGTCTCTTTGACATACAAACGTAAAAAAGTTTTCGTCCACCTTTTTCAAAAGGTGGTGGGGTCGAGGGGCAATGCCCCCGGCGCGTCCCACAGGACGCGAAACCTTTTTGCGCAATAAACGCAGGAAAGGGTGAAAAAACAGTCCGGTGGACTGTTTTGAGGGGAAACCCTCGTCGGGGGTTTCCCTTTTAGTTTTTATTTGCATAAGCTTTATGTAGCTACTTCTTATAATTGTAGACGCTTCTGCTTTCGGGCGGAGGCGCTTTTTTGTTTTATGAAAATCTTTTTGACGGAACGCTTGACATTCTAAAAAAAGAGTTTATAATAACACTTGAACAATCGTTCAAATTTAGTGAGATAAAGGAGAGGCTGCCGTGAAACGAACCGAATATGAAGATGTTCCCTGCTGTGAAACGGTTGATGTACATGGAGATGTCGTCAATCGGGTGCACGAAATTCTGCCGCCGGAAGAGGATTTATACGATCTTGCCGAGCTGTATAAAGTGTTTGGCGATTCGACCCGGATCAAGATTCTGTATGTGCTGTTTGAATCGGAAATGTGCGTGTGCGATATCGCCGAAGTGCTGGGAATGAGTATCTCGGCCATTTCTCATCAGCTTCGTGTGCTGAAAAATTCTCAGCTGGTTTCTTTCCGCCGCGAAGGCAAAACGATTATTTATTTCCTTACGGACGATCATGTGCGTACCATTCTCGATCAGGGAATGGAACATATCAACGAGTAAGAAACAGAGCGATTCTCTGTTCAAATAAAGAAAACGAGGAGTGTTTACCTATGAAAAAAACATTTAAGATGGAAGAACTCGATTGTGCCCATTGCGCCGCCAAGATGGAAGATGCCATCCGTAAAATCAAGGGCGTGCAGAATGTCACCATCAATTTTATGGCGCAGAAGCTGATTCTGGAAGCAGAAGACGATCTGTTCGACGATGTGCTGCGTCAGGCTGTTAAGGCTTGCAAAAAGGTAGAACCCGACTGCACCATTGTGCTGTAAGGAGGAAGAGGCATGAGCCGCAAGCAAAAAAGAAATCTGGCTCGTATTCTGGCCTCGGCTGTGCTGCTGATCGCGGTTGCGGTGATCGGTGCGACGCTGCCTGTTCCGGGCTGGCTGAAGCTGCTGCTGTATTTTATCCCGTATGGCGTGATCGGTTACGATGTTTTGTGGGAAGCCGTCCGCAATATCATCCGCGGCCAGGTATTCGATGAAAACTTTTTGATGGGCCTGGCTACGATCGGTGCATTTGCGCTGGGCGAATATGCCGAAGCCGTGTTCGTTATGCTGTTCTATCAGGTGGGAGAACTGTTCCAGAGCTATGCTGTGGGCAAAAGCCGCCGCTCGGTTGCCGCGCTGATGGATATTCGTCCCGATACAGCCAACGTGGAGCGCGGCGGGGAAGTGATGACGGTCGATCCCGAAGAAGTAGAAGTAGGTGAAGTGATCGTGATCCGTCCCGGTGAAAAGATTCCGCTCGACGGTACTGTGGCGGAAGGCGAATCCAATCTTAACACCACGGCGCTCACCGGTGAATCGATGCCGCGCGCCGTTTCCAAAGGCGATTCGGTCATCAGCGGCTGCGTGAATATCGACGGTCTGCTGCGTGTGGAAGTGACCAAGCCGTTCGGAGAATCCACGGTTTCCAAAATTCTGGAACTGGTCGAAAATTCCAGCGCCAACAAAGCCAGAACGGAACAGTTTATCACGCGTTTTGCCCGTTGGTATACGCCGACGGTTGTAATTGCAGCTGTGTGTCTGGCGGTTATCCCGTCACTGGTTACGGGTGATTTTGCCCATTGGCTGCATCAGGCGCTGACCTTCCTGGTTATTTCCTGTCCGTGTGCGCTGGTGATTTCCGTACCGATGTCGTTCTTCGGCGGAATCGGCGGCGCTTCACGCGAAGGTATTCTGGTGAAAGGCTCCAACTATCTGGAAGCACTGGCTCGCTGTTCTGCGGTTGTGTTCGATAAAACCGGTACGCTGACCGAAGGCTCGTTTACGGTTACGGATGTGCATCCGGTAGATATCAGCCGCGAGGAACTGCTGTTCTTGGCTGCCGCCGCTGAACAGCATTCCACGCATCCGATTGCACAGTCGATCCAGGCGGCCAACACGCGCCCGGTCTCTCCCGAGATGCTGGGCAAGGTGCAGGAAATCGCCGGTAAAGGACTTTGCGCCGAGATCCGCGGTGTCCCGGTCTGCGTGGGTAATGCTAACCTGATGGAAATGCTCGGCATTTCCTTTGAACCGGAAAATACAGCCGAAACGGTTGTGTATGTGGCTGTGGGCAAGTGTTACGCAGGCAGCCTGACGATTGCCGACGAAGTAAAAGCAGACAGCCGCGAAGCGATTCAGGAACTGAAAGATCTGGGCGTTCGCAAAACCGTGATGCTCACGGGCGACCGCGACGCCGTGGGGCAGGCTGTAGGCGCTTCGCTGGGTCTGGATGAAGTCCATACCGAATTGCTCCCCGGGGATAAAGTAACCCGTGTGGAACAGCTGCTGGAAGCACAGCCCGCCAAAACCACGCTGGCGTTTGTGGGCGACGGCATCAACGACGCGCCGGTACTTTCCCGCGCCGATATCGGTATCGCCATGGGCGCACTGGGCAGCGATGCGGCGATCGAAGCCGCCGACATCGTGCTGATGGACGATCGTCCGTCCAAAATTCCGCTGGCGATTCGGATTGCCCGCAAAACGCACGGAATCGTATGGCAGAACATCATTTTCGCCTTGAGCGTGAAAGGACTTTTCCTGTTGCTCGGCTTTTTGGGTATGGCGAATATGTGGGGCGCCGTATTTGCCGATGTGGGCGTTGCGGTGATTGCCATTATCAACGCCATGCGCGCGATGCGTGTGCCGGTTCAAAAATAAAATCATTTCAGGCCGTCCGGTTTGCCGGGCGGCTTTTTTTATCGGTGTGTCATATTGTCCGGCGTGTACGCATATCCCTTACCATACGAAACAGGATGTGGAGGGACATTATATGAGCACAGCAGTGAAAGTGTATGACGAATTGGCAGCCCGAACGGGCGGCGATATTTATATCGGGGTGGTGGGCCCCGTGCGTACCGGAAAATCCACCTTTATACAAAAGTTTATGGAAAACGTGGTTTTGCCGCATATCGAAGACGAAGCCTGGCTCAACCGCGCCGTGGATGAAATGCCGCAGTCGGCCTCGGGGCGGACAATTATGACGACCGAACCGAAGTTTATCCCCGAACAGGCCGTTTCCGTGCGGATCGATTCCGCGTCGCTGCTCAATGTCCGCCTAATCGACTGCGTGGGCTATATTGTTCCCAGTTCGCTGGGATATGTAGAAGAAAATGCCCCGCGTATGGTGATGACGCCGTGGTTTGAAGATCCGGTGCCGTTTAATATGGCGGCCGAAATCGGTACGCAGAAAGTCATTACGGAGCATTCCACCATCGGGCTGGTCATTACAACCGACGGCAGTATCAGTGACATTCCGCGCGAAGAATACGCCGAAGCCGAAGAGCGCGTCATCCGTGAATTGCAGGCGATGAATAAGCCGTTCGCCGTGCTGCTGAACTGTATGGAACCCAACAGCCCGTCTGCTCAAAGCCTGCGGGCAGAATTGCAGGAGCTGTACGGCGTGCCGGTGGATACGGTCAATTGTCTGGATATTACCGAAGAGGAAATCCGGGCCGTACTGACCGATCTGCTCTATGAATTCCCGGTCAAGGAAGTTCGTTTTTCGTTGCCGCCGTGGCTGCTTTCGCTCGAGCGCGGACACTGGCTGCGGGAAGCCGTCTTTTCGGCGGTGCGTCAGGCTTCAAAGATCACCCGTGTGCGGGAGATTCGCTCGATGCTCGAAGAAGTTTCCGCTTGCGAACAGATTGCCGCCTGTACCGATCTGACGATCAATTTGGGTTCGGGCTGCGCGCAGACGCAGGTTGTACTGCCGCCGAATCTCTTCTATTCGATCCTCAGCGAAAAGAGTGGGTTGGAACTGAAAGACGAAAGCCAGCTGCTCAGCTGTCTGGTGGATATGGCCGAGACCAAAAAGAAATTTGCCAAAATCCAGCAGGCTTACGACGACGTATGCGCCACCGGTTATGGCATTGTAATGCCCGAACTCGACGAACTGACGCTGGAAGAGCCCAGCATCATCAAGCAGGGAGGTAAATACGGCATTCGCCTGAAGGCCGGTGCGCCGTCCATTCACATGATGAAAACATCGATCACCACCGAGATCACGCCGATCGTCGGTTCCGAACAGCAGTCGGAGGAACTGGTGCAGTATCTGCTCGGCGAATTCGAGGAAAGCCCGGGCAAAATCTGGGATTCCAATATCTTTGGCAAATCTTTGCACGAGCTGGTCAACGAAGGCATGCATAATAAGCTGTATCGGATGCCCGAGGATGCCCGCGAAAAAGTACGCGAAACGATTGAACGCATCATCAACGACGGATGCAACGGCCTGATCTGCATCATCCTGTAACGGAGGTAAACCATGCAGGACTATGAACAATACACCCGCATCAGCCGCGCCCCGGTTATTTTACCGCCTGCCGGGGCGTCCGCCGCCGGGGAAGAGGAACCGAAAGCCGAACAGGAAACAACCATGGAAAACCATCCGGAAAATCAACCGGAAGAAGAATTTCATCTTCTGACTCACGACGGCCCGGTCTGGCAGACGGTGTGTCTGGCAGGTGCAAAAGGACGCGCCAATCGTTTGCTTCTCATGCAGACATTGATCTGCGCCGCAATTTTGATCGGTCTGCTGCTCACGCGCAGTGCTGCGCCCGAAGCATTTGAACAGATTCGGAACTGGTATGGCGAAGCGATGAGCCGGGTGATTACGGTGAGCGTTACGCCGCCGGAACAGACACAGCCGGAACAAACGATCAGCGAAAGCACGACGTCACAGGTTGAGGCTTCCTCCGAACCGGAAGCTTCAACCGCTCAGTCGGAAGAGAGCAGCGCGCCCGCCTCCTCCGCCGAAGGGGAAGGGTGAGATGCTGCGGTTTACTTGGGGGCAAACCCATCTCACACTGACCTTCGGGTTTGCCGCCGTTCTTGCTGCCGTGTTTGTCTTTGAACCCCTGCAGCCGGCCGCTGCGGGGGTTTTTTGTGTGATCTGGCACGAACTGGGGCATCTTGCGGCTTTGGCGGCGGTTGGAAATCCGCCCGCGCAGGTACGTATGACGGTATTGGGTATCGAAATCCGGCGGCAGTCTCCCTGCGGATACGCCCGTGCGCTGGCAATCTCGCTGGCGGGACCTATGGCGAATCTGCTGGCGGCGGGCGTGCTGGCGTTTTTCCCAGAGACACAGGAAATCGCGCGCCTGCACATGATGCTGGGCTGTTTTCATCTGCTGCCGGTTTTGCCGCTCGACGGCGGCCAGGCGCTGGAATCCTTTCTCTCGATTTTCCTTTCCCGCCCCTGTGCCGAAAAGATAAGTTTCGCGGTTTCGTGGGTTCTGCTTGTGCCCATGGGGGTGCTTGGTTTCCTTTTTCTGTTTTCCGAAACGCCCAATCCGGGGCTTATGGTTTTGTGTTTGTATCTGCTGTTTTATCTGGTGTTCGGCCAGCGGGAATAGCCCCGCGTTTTCTTGCATTTAACGGCTCGGTACGGTATAATCAATACAGGCCCGCCTGGGCGGGAAATTGATTTGGATCGGAGCCTGTTATGTACGATAAACGTTTGGAACCGGTGCTGCTCGATGTGCAGAAACCGGGCCGCTATGTGGGCGGCGAACTGAATTCCGTTATCAAAAACAAAGACGAAGTCGATGTGCGCTTTGCGTTTTGTTTTCCGGATACGTATGAAATCGGCATGTCCCATCTGGGCATGAAAATTCTGTACGGCGCATTTAACGAACAGCCCGGCGTCTGGTGTGAACGTGTCTTTGCTCCCTGGATCGATATGGAAGAGCAGATGCGCCGCCTGGATGTGCCGCTGTATGCGCTCGAAAGCGGCGATCCATTGGATTGCTTTGATTTTATCGGCTTTACGCTGCAATATGAACTCAGCTATACCAATATCCTCAATATGCTGGAACTGGGCGGTATTCCGCTCAAAAGCAGTGAACGCACCGGCCTGCGCCATATTGTAATCGGCGGCGGTCCCTGCGCCTGTAACCCCGAGCCGCTGGCTGAATTCTTCGATTTGTTCTGCCTGGGCGATGGGGAAGAAGTCGACCTGGAAGTGATTGAGCTTTGGCGGCAGTGCCGCGACGAAGGCTGTTCGCGTCAGGAATTCCTGCGCCGGGCGGCAAAGATTCCGGGCGTGTATGTGCCGTCGCTGTATACGGTAACATACCACGAAGACGGAACCGTAAAAGCCTGTACGCCCCAGGACGGCGCCCCCGAGCGGGTACACAAGCGCGCGGTGATGGATCTCGATTCCATGTATTTCCCCAAATCGTTCGTGGTGCCGTATATCGAAACGGTACACGACCGCGCCGTGTGTGAAGTGCTGCGCGGCTGCCACCGCGGCTGTCGTTTCTGCCAGGCGGGCTTTTTGTACCGCCCGTTCCGCGAAAAGAGCATCGAAACGATCAGTGCACAGTGCAAAGCGCTGATTGAATCCACGGGCTACGACGAAATTTCGCTTTCTTCGCTGAGCACCAGCGATTACCGCCGCCTGTTCGAACTGATCGATACGCTGCATACCTGGACGGAAGACGAGAAAGTCAGTGTTTCCCTGCCCAGCTTGCGCGTGGATAATTTCTCGATGGAACTGGTCGAGCGGGTTCAGTCGATCCGCAAAACGTCCCTGACGTTTGCACCCGAAGCCGGAACCCAGCGTATGCGCGACGTCATCAATAAAAACGTGACGGAAGAAGAGCTGCTGCGTACGGTGAATCTGGCGTTCAGCAACGGCTGGTCGAAAGTAAAGCTGTATTTCATGATCGGTCTGCCCACCGAAACGATGGACGATGTGCGCGGTATTGCCGCTTTGGGCCAGACGGTGGTAGACGCTTACTACAACAACCCCGATCATCCGCGCATGGCGCCCAGTGTGAGCATCAGCGCGGCGGCGTTTGTGCCCAAACCGTTCACGCCGTTCCAGTGGTTCGGCCAGGACAATATGGAAACACTGCACGAAAAACAGCGAACGCTCAAGGGCTCTTCCACCAACCGCAAGATCAGCATCAGCTACCACGGGGCGGAAACCAGCTTTTTGGAGGCCGTTTTTGCCCGCGGAGACCGCCGTTTGTCTGCTGTTTTGCTGGAAGCACATCGCCGCGGCCTGAAATTCGACGGCTGGGACGCCTGCTTCCGCTTTGATGAATGGATGCGTATTTTTGAAGATCTGGGCATTTCCCCCGATTTCTATGCGACGCGCCATCGCGATTTCGACGAAGTGTTCCCCTGGGATCACCTCGATTACGGCATTCGCAAGGAATTTTTGATGGAAGAATGCCGCCGCGCCTATCGCGCCGAAACGACCCCCAACTGTATGGAAAAATGTTCAAACTGCGGGGCTGCCTGCATGAAAGGAGGCGTCTGCGTTGAAAAACGTTCGGATCTGGTTCTCTAAAACAGGCGCTGCCTGCTATATTTCGCATCTCGATTTGACTCGCTGCATGTCGCGTGCATTGCGCCGTGCCGGGTTGCCGGTTTGGTATACCGAAGGCTTCAGCCCCCGTATCCTGATGGGTTTTGCGGTGCCGCTGTCTTTAGGATTTGAAAGCCCGCGCGAATCGATGGATATTCGCCTGCTTGAAGAAGTCCCGGCGGAAGAACTGCTGAAAAAACTCAACGATGCCCTGCCGCCCGATATCCACGCATTCGATGTCACCGATCCGGTGCAGAGCGTGAATAACATCGCTTTTGCCGATTATCGCATGATGTTCTCCGGCATGAAAAATCCCGCAGAAATTTTGCGCGGATTGCTGGCACAGGAAAAGATCGAAGTGATGAAGCATAGCAAAAAAGGCCCCAAGCCGGTGGATATTCGTCCGTTTTTTGCGAAAGCTTCTCTTGAAGAGACTGACGCCGAAAGCTGTGAGCTGCGCTGTGTACTGCCGGCCGGCAACAACGGCGGTATCAATCCCATGCTGCTTGCCGAAGCGCTGAAAAACGCCGGTTATACCCCGCGTGTGCATGTGGAACGCCGCGCACTGCTCGACGCAAACCATGAACTTTTCCGCTGAAAATGCCGCGGTAAACCCCGAAACGCTCATTGTATACAAAATGCAGTCGCTTCGGGAACAAATATTTTGTAGCTTTACCGTATTGCCAAAGTAAAGCAAAGTGCGTATAATAAGAAAAATTATTCTTTAGCACACTACCATATTGAAAGGAAGTCGAGACCATGTACCGTGATTTGTTGGATACCATCGGTTATGTCGCGTCGGTTGATCCCGATGTCGGCCTGGCCATGCAAGACGAGCTGAAACGTCAGCGCCGTAACCTGGAGCTGATTGCCTCTGAAAATATCGTTTCACCGGCCGTAATGGCTGCTATGGGCAGTGTCCTCACCAACAAATATGCCGAGGGCTACCCGGGCAAGCGGTATTATGGCGGCTGTGAATATGTGGACGTCGTGGAAGAAATCGCCCGCAAGCGTGCCTGCGAACTGTTCGGCTGCAAACACGCCAATGTGCAGCCCCATTCCGGTGCACAGGCCAACATGGCGGTTTATTTCGCGCTCATCCAGCCCGGCGATACCGTGATGGGCATGAATCTGGCCGAGGGCGGCCATCTGACCCACGGTTCCCCCGTGAATATGTCGGGTAAATACTTTAATTTTGTTCCCTACGGTGTCGATGCCGAAACGCAGACGATCGATTACGATCGCGTCCGCGCCATCGCACAGGAATGCAAGCCGAAGATGATTGTTGCGGGCGCTTCCGCTTACCCGCGTTTCATCGATTTTGAAAAGCTGCACGATATCGCCAAGGAAGTCGGCGCCTACCTGATGGTGGATATGGCGCATATTGCCGGCCTGGTGGCGGGCGGCGTGCATCCGTCCCCGGTACCGTGGGCCGATGTCGTTACGACCACCACGCACAAAACCCTGCGCGGACCGCGCGGCGGTATGATTCTGTGCAATGACGACGACATCGCCAAGGCAATTGATAAGGCGATTTTCCCCGGCACGCAGGGCGGTCCGTTGATGCACATCATCGCAGGCAAGGCTGTGTGCTTCGGCGAAGCGCTCAAGCCGGAATTTAAAGCGTATGCCAAACAGATCGTCGATAACGCGCAGGCGTTGGCACAGGGTCTGCTCAAACGCGACGTGAAACTGGTTTCGGGCGGCACGGATAACCACCTGATGCTGGTCGATCTTTCCGATTCCGACGTTTCCGGCAAGGCGTTGGAGCATCGTTTGGACGAAGTACGCATCACGGCGAACAAAAATACCGTGCCCAACGAAAAGCGCAAGCCGTTTGTAACCAGCGGTGTGCGTCTGGGTACACCGGCTGTCACAACCCGTGGCCTCAAAGAAGAGGATATGGATGTCATCGCCGAATGCGTGTCGCTGTGCATCAATGATTTTGAAGCCAGTGCCGATAAGTGCCGCGAAATGGTCGGCGCCATCTGCGAAAAATATCCCCTGTACGAATAAGCGATTCTTTAGCCCCGCCGTTTGGTGGGGCTTTTTTGTTTAGAATATGCAAAAAATTAAGCTGAATTATTTGAACTTAAAACCGTTTTTTTGTTTATAATATATTTACTTTTTACAAACAACATGTTATAATAAAACTGTCATCCGGAGTTAATCTCTCTGTCTTATTCCGGATTTTTGAAATGAATTTGAAGGAGGTTTTATTATGAAGCGCAGTTTGATTTGTTTGCTGGCTGTTTTATTGCTGCTTTGTACGGCGTGCAGCGGCAGTGGGGCGGCAAATTTGAATGACGAGGCATTTATGCCCCTTCCTTCTGAAAAATTCAGCTGGCAAAGTACGCTGGAAGAGGTACAAAAACTGTATCCCGAAGGTGAACTTTCCACGGTGGGCGATGAGAATGAACCGGCCAATTATTATATGTTCTATAATGTAGAACAGGGTGATTTCGGTCAGGTACTGGGGACGGATATTAAGAGCCTTTCTTTCATGTTCCGACCGGTTCTGCCCTATAACGGTAAGGAAAATCAGCCGGTTTTGTTACAGGCTTCTTTTACGCTCAACGGCGGCGATTACAATAGCTTGGCTGAACAGCTGACCAAAAAATACGGCAAAGGAAGCGAGCAAAGAACAACCCCTGGTTCTTCGGTTCCTTATCAGTATTGGAATGCATCAAAGGGTATTCGCGATCTGGATACACAGTGTGCTGCGCTGGCGTTGGCTCTGCCATCCAAGCCGTTTGAAGTCGGCGATTCTTGGAATGTATTGACGGCCGGTGGCGGAGAGCTGGCGAAAGACGCCGCGGCCTGGCCGGGATTAAATCTAAACGATAACAACAGTTGTAAAAAGCTGGTGGAACAGATTCCCGACGGGTCGGATGGGCGCGCGGTAGCTCTGTACACTTACCAAGATGTTGTGCTGGAGTACGCTGCAAATTGCATGTTCTGTGCTCCTTTGGCACAAAATCTGCTTGCCGGTAAATAAGATTCATCGGGAAAGCGAAGGTGAAAAGCCTTCGCTTTCTTTTTATATTCAACAATATTCGGTTAAAATAACAAAATATGTTGACAAAATTTTATGCATATGATACGATTCAAATAGAAGGAGGGGATCTTATGAAATCTAAAAAAACATTCAAAAAGCTTTTGTTGATGGTTCTGGTTTTGCTGTTGGCAATGGGAGTGACAGCCTGCCGTTCAGAAGATCTTCCAACTTCTGAAACGGTTTCTCAAAATGAAGAGGTGCCTCCCGAGCTATTGGAACAGGACAGCGAATATGCAATCCGTTCAACAGCCGCCTTAAATGTGTATAATGATTTACTGCTTAAAAAAGTGAGTACATCACCTGCCGATTATGCCGGTGCCTATATGGACAAGGAAGGATATCTGGTGATCTGCGTCACAGAAGATGCAGCGATTGCCCGCTATGGGGAGTTTCTGAGTCCTGATGTGCTGGAGCCCTATGTTCAGCAAGCATGGGAAATGGTTATATTGAAAGATGATTCTGTTACTATACAGGCGGACGATGTGATCCGATATGAAATTCAAACGTATCCTTATTTCATACTGAGCGGCGCACAGAAATTATTGAATCCGGTTATGAAAGAATACGAAATTGCTTCCACCGCCATCAACCAGGAAAAAAATATTCTGGAAGTTTCAACGGTAAATGACGAACTGCGTGAGGAAATCCTTGCTTATTTGCAGGAGGGCGGCTATCCGAAAGAGATCATCAGCTTTGAACATTCGGACGGCTACGTCGAATTGGAATAGATGCGGATTTCGAAACGGGGAACATATCATGAAAAAACGAGTGTTTGGTCTGCTGTTGTGCACGATGTTTTTTCTGGCGGGCGGCATATCCGGATATTTTTTGCGCGACGTTTGCTCACAGCCTTATCTTTTTTATAACTTTGAGGATATGAATAAGGCCGGAATGGGCATCAATTTTCGCGACCCGGAGATTCCGCTGCCGCTTGAAGCCCGGTGGGTTGCCGGTGTGCAGTTCCATCAACAGGAAAAAGAGGTAACGGTTTATATTCGTTCCGGAAGCGGTGTGCCCGTAACGCCTGAATTTGTGCTGAGCCGCGTTCAACATACGGATGGCTACCGCGTGCGTACGGTTTGCGAGTCACTTTATACCTATCAGGAAGCTTATCGGCAGATCGCCGCGCTGGATGCATTTTTCGAAGCTTATGCGTCCGATGAAATTCGCGGACAGGAACCCTGGCTGATCTGCGAAGTGCGTGCCGATGAGCAAAACGGAATTTGTGTGCATGCCGCATTGAACGATCCGGTCTGGGGGCAGTCCGGTTACACACAAGAGGCGAAAGAAGATTTGGTAGGCTGCGTCAACCAGGTTTGTTGCGGAACATACGCCGCCGGAGAAGGCGTTGTGTGGGAAGATTTTATCGAGCCGTACGGAACTTGGGGGCATAACAGCTATACGCAGTACCCGGTTTTGTAATGTGTCAGTTCGTATACCCGTCCGCCGTATTATGACGAAGGCCGCTGGATGCTCACACCGCTGAAATGAGAGATTGATATGGAAAGCTCAACTTTAAGCCATCGTGTTTTTAAAATCGTACCGCTGATTCTGGGTTGCCTCTTTATTATGATGGCTTGCAGGGCCGAGCCGGCACATATCGAAGCCAATATCCCATATGAACAGATGACGGCTACAGATGCGCGGTATATCCGCAGTCTGTGGGACGGCACATTTGAACTGGCTGCCGGTGATTATGGCTTGCAGGAGGCAATTCGTGCGGAGGGGCGGTGCTTCTACATCAATTGCCTGGGCGGACTCGGATCGACCAAAACCATACCGGAGGACGCCCGGTATCTGGGAACGACTGTATCCCCCTGCGAAGCCTTTACCACGCCGTGGGAAGAACTGCAAACAAACTACGCACCCGAAGGCTGTGAAGTTTATCGTGGCCTTTGGGTGGTCGAGACAGTTGATCTTCCCAAGGAGCTTGAAATGTTCTTTATCCAAAGGGAACCCGGTTCGGAATATTACGCGCTGATGTTCGTGAATTCATATTCCCGCCCGCCGTACTATGACGAAGGCCGCTGGATGCTTACACCGACAAACGACTGACGCTGTGCCCGCCTTTCTAAGTGAAGGGCGGGCTTTTCTGCGGGCAAAGCTTGCAAAGCGGCGGTCAGTCCGCTATAATACAGGTACAAACGATTGTTCGCAGGATCTGTGTCAAGGAGGGATTTTCATGGCGACGCCGCTGGCAGACCGCATTCGCCCGAAAACATTGGACGAAGTGGTGGGGCAGAAACATATCCTGGGGGAGGGCAAACCCCTGCGCCGAATCATCGAGTCCGGGAAAATCCCCAACATGATTTTTTACGGCCCGTCGGGCGTGGGGAAAACCACCGTAGCGTCGATTATCGCCGCCAACACCAATATGCATCTGTGTAAACTCAACGGTACCACGGCTTCCACGGCCGATATCCGCGACGTGGTGGCGCAGGTGAACACGTTTACGGCCTTAAACGGCGTGCTTTTGTATCTCGATGAGATCCAATATTTTAATAAGAAACAGCAGCAGACGCTTTTGGAGTTCATCGAAAACGGCAGTATCACGCTGATCGCTTCCACCACTGAAAATCCCTATTTCTATGTTTATAACGCGATTCTCAGCCGTTCCACTGTGTTTGAGTTCAAGCCCGTTGAAAAAGACGAGGCTGTGGCCGCCGTGGAGCGTGCATTTTCCATTCTGGATGAAGAAAGCGACGCCGGCGTTTCCTACGAAGATGGCGTGGCCGCTTATGTGGCCATGGCCTGCGGCGGAGATGTACGCAAAGCTATGAACGCCGCCGAATTGTGTGCGCTTTCCGCCGACTGCGACGAAGCCGGTCACCGGCACGTCACGCTGGAACAGGCCCGCACACTCACCCAGCGCAGCGCTATGCGCTATGACCGCGCGGGGGATGAACATTATGATATTCTCTCGGCGTTTCAGAAGTCGATGCGCGGTTCTGATCCGGATGCCGCCCTGCACTATCTGGCGCGTTTGCTGGTGGCGGGCGATTTGCCTTCGGCCTGCCGCCGCCTGATGGTCTGCGCCTGCGAGGATGTGGGCCTTGCCTATCCGCAGATCATTCCGATCGTCAAAGCCGCTGTGGATGCCGCGCTGATGGTCGGCCTGCCGGAGGCGCGCATTCCGCTGGCCGATGCCGTGATTCTGGTTGCAACAGCGCCCAAATCCAATTCGGGCGAAGCTGCAATTGATGCCGCCATGGCCGACGTGCAAAAAGGAAACGTGGGCAGTATCCCACGCACATTGCAGAATAAACATCTCGACGGCGACGACGTGAAGGTAAAAGGACAGTTCTACAAATACCCACACGAATTCCCAGATCATTGGGTACAGCAGCAATATTTGCCCGATATTCTCCAAGACCGCCAGTATTACACCTGGGGAGACAACAAAAACGAGCAGGCTTTCCGCCAGTATTGGGAACATATCCGGGAAAAACACGGCAAAAAGGGCGGCAATTCGTGAAAAAAACGTGAATTCCTAAAATACCGCGTGACAATCCCTTTGTTTTACGGTATAATTGGAAAGTATTTGATGTAATAAAATTTTGCGCGCTGCGGTTTTCCGCACGGCGATAACCAGGAGTGGACGAATTTTGGAAAAATCATTTGAATATATCGTAAAAACCGTTGGGGAAGAACTGGCCAAGCAGAACTTCTCTCAAGCGCAGGGCATGGAAGATCCTGCCGGCCCGGCCGCGCTGTTTGTCTCCGGAACGGTAGCTTACAGCGTATTGTATAACGAAAAGGGCAAGCTGTTCGAACTGCGTTCTTCCGTGTTGGACGATGCCGGCAAACCGGGCGCTTGGAAAAACCTTTCCAAATGGATTTATAACGAGGAAAAAGGCGACGATTTCTCTGTTGCACAGAGTATTGCCGCTGACTTCTGCGATACCGTGCGCGGTCCGCAGCGTGTTCTGCAGATGCAGCAGCTGCGCAACAACAAGAAAAAGAAGACCGAAGACGAAAACTATATCGAGCCGTTGTTCTTCTACAACCGCCTGTGCAGCGTATTTGATGATTTGAAACAGCAGATGAACCAGGAGAGAATCGTATACGGCCAGGTGCGCAGCGTGGCCTTTGCCCGTGAACAGGTTCTGCCGCGTCTGGAAACCGTGTGCAGCGCTTCTCCACTTTCGGAACAGGCTAAAAAGGCCTGCACGGTGTTGTGTGATAACTATAAAAACGGCGACCGCGATACCCGTTCCATCATCACGGCTATCCTGCTGACCGGTCTGAGCGATGCCGCTTATACCGCTGCGATGGAAGTTTTTGAAGGCGATCTCAAAGATGTGGCGCCTTCTGCCCGCCGTCTGCGCGGTAAGAAGATTAAGCCCGAAAAAGTTAAAAAGAGCAAGGGCTTTGTTGCCGATACGCTCAACAGCGCAAAATAACCGGCAGAGCGCCTGTAAACCTCTGGATTTTCAAAAAACTCGAAAAAACCTAAGAAATCCCGTATTTTTGGCTTGACATACTACCCTGTAGTGTGGTAGTATGTTTATACCTCGGTATGGGGTTTCTTTTTTTGTGCCCTTTTTTCGAGGGAGGCTGGCTTGCAAAGCATGAGCAATCCGGCTCATGTTTTAAAATAGCCAAATTATTTCCGTATAACGGGAGGTGCCGTCATGAGAGTCAAAATCGTATTAGCCTGCACGGAGTGCAAACAGCGCAACTACAACACCAAGAAGAACAAGAAGAACGATCCCGACAGAATTGAAATGAGCAAGTATTGCCGGTTCTGCCGCAAGCACACTGTCCACAGAGAAACGAAGTAATCTGTGACGTTGGTTCGACGGGATAGGAAAGAGGTGCTGTAATGGCAAAGGAACCCAAAAAGGCTGCGGCCGCAAAGGCCGAGAAAAAGCCGGAAAAAAAGAAGAATTTCTTTTCTGCTTTTGCCGAAAAAACCCTGAAGTTCGTGCGCGACTGCAAGGGTGAAATCAAGCGTGTAACCTGGCCGACTGTCCAGACTGTTTTCAAAAACATGGGTGTCGTGCTGGTTACGGTAGTTGCTATCGGCCTGTTCATTTTCCTGCTCGACTGGGGATTTGTTAATCTTCTTGGTCTTGTGATGGACGTCGCAGGCTGAGCCTACGGCTGCTGTCATCAGGCTGTACTCAGACAACCGGAAAGGCGAGGTGTGCAATATGCCGGATGAGGCAAAGTGGTACGTAGTGCATACGTATTCCAGCTACGAAAACAAAGTGGCTTCCACCCTTGAGACCAAGGTTCAGAACCTTCATCTGCAGGATCTTATCAAAGAGATCCGCGTTCCCACCGAACGCGTTGTTGAAGCCGATGAATCCGGTGTGGAAAAGGAAGTTGAGCGCAAGGTCTATCCCGGTTATGTATTTGTGAAAATGGTGATGACCGATCAATCCTGGTATGCGGTCCGTAATATTCGCGGCTGCACCGGGTTTGTAGGAACCAATTCGCAAAAGCCGGATCCCATTTCTGATGAAGAAGTGATCCGTCTCGGGATTGAGCAAAGAACGGTGGAAGTTTCTTACGAAGTCGGTGATTCCGTCCATATCATCGACGGGCCGCTGGACGGCTTTATCGGAACGGTCGAGGAGATCGATATTGATAAAAATATGCTCCGCGTAAAAGTTTCGATGTTTGGACGCGAAACCCCGGTAGAACTGGCGTTGTACCAGGTAGAACCGGTGGACTGATTCACAGGTAATATCAGGCAGAAGGCTGCCTGCTGTTATGAGGGGCTTGCCCCCTGTGGGAGGTGTATCGCAGAGCTTCGGTACACCGCCATCAACCACGAATTTTGGAGGTGCAATCAATGGCTCAAAAGGTTACGGGCTTCATTAAGCTGCAGATCCCTGCCGGTAAAGCAACCCCGGCCCCGCCTGTTGGTCCGGCTCTCGGTCAGCATGGCGTTAACATCATGGCGTTCACGAAGGAATTCAACGAACGCACCAAGAACGACGCAGGTCTTATCATTCCGGTCGTTATCACGGTCTATGCGGACCGTTCGTTCACATTTGTTACCAAGACTCCTCCGGCTGCCGTGCTGATTAAGAAGGCTTGCGGCATCGATACCGCTTCCGGTACTCCGAACAAAGTCAAGGTCGCAAAGATCACCCGCGAGCAGGTGAAGAAGATCGCCGAACAGAAAATGCCCGATCTCAACGCCGCAACGGTAGAAGCTGCTATGAGCATGATCGCCGGTACTGCGCGTTCCATGGGTATCGAAGTCGTCGACTGATGATCCCTGGTGGCAGGAAACCAGAAGTATCCGATATTGACCACTTAGGAGGATAACAATGAAACACGGTAAAAAGTATGTTGACAGCGTCAAGCTGCTCGACCGCAGTGCTTATTACGAAGCCGCGGAAGCACTTGATCTTTGTGTAAAAACCGGTAAGGCCAAGTTTGACGAAACTGTAGAAGTTCATGTCAAACTGGGTGTTGACGGCCGTCATGCCGATCAGCAGGTTCGCGGCGCTATCGTGCTCCCGCATGGTACCGGTAAAACCGTTCGCGTGCTGGCTCTGTGCAAGCCCGAACGTGTAGAAGAAGCTCTGGCCGCCGGCGCTGAATTTGCAGGCGATCAGGAATATATCACCAAAATTCAGAACGAAGGCTGGATGGACTTCGACGTCGTCATCACCACGCCCGATATGATGGGTATGGTAGGCCGTCTGGGTAAAGTGCTGGGCCCCCGTGGCTTGATGCCGAACCCGAAGGCTGGTACGGTGGCTATGGATATCGCCAAGGCTATCAAAGAAGCCAAGGCTGGCAAGATCGAGTATCGTCTCGATAAGACCAACATCATCCACTGCCCGATCGGCAAAGTTTCCTTCGGTGCGGAAAAGCTCAACGAGAACTTCACCGCTCTGCTGGATGCTATTGTTAAGGCCAAGCCCGCTGCTGCAAAGGGTCAGTATGTCCGCTCCTGCGTGGTTGCTTCCACCATGGGCCCTGGCATCCGTGTGAACCCGGCTCGTTTTGTGTAAGGTTTACGCTTAACAGACAAATCCGTCTGCTCCGATTTTCGAAGCAGACGTTTTGTTTTGCATACAGAAAATGTCAAAGTTTTTTGAATTTGCTCTTGACATTTCCTTTGCTTTTTAGTATACTAATTAAGTTGAAATCCAGAGACAGCAGGTCCTGCGTAAGCGGGTCAATGGTTTCCGCCTGCCGAGGAAGACGAGAATACTTTTGTATTTTACCCTTCTCTGTCTCGGAGAAGGGTTTTCTCATACTTGGATTTCTTCAACTTTCATGTTGGAGGTGAACACATTGCCCAGTAATGTAGTTTTGGAACAGAAGAAGCAGCAGGTTGCGGCTCTCAGCGAATTGCTGAAGAATTCCGTTTCCGGTGTTGTAGTTGATTACAGCGGCATCACCGTAGCGGACGATACCAAGCTGCGTAAGGAACTGCGTGAATCCGGCTGCACCTATAAGGTAGTCAAGAACACGCTGCTCTCCCGTGCTCTGAAAGAAGCTGGTATCGAAGGTCTCGATTCCGTTCTGGAAGGCACCACGGCTATCGCTGTCAGCGCTGAAGATTATGTGGCTCCGGCCCGTATTCTGGCTGGTTTCGCCGAAAAGAACGAAAAGTTCACGGTGAAAGCCGGTTATGCCGACGGTGAAGTTCTCAATGCTGCCCGTGTGGCTGAACTCGCCAAGCTGCCGTCCAAGGAAGTTCTGCTGGCTCAGGTACTGTATGGCCTGAACGGCAACCTGACCAAGCTGGCCCTCGCCATCAACGCCATCGTAGAAAAAATGAACGAAGGCGCTCCGGCCGAAGAAGCACAGCCGGCCGAATAAGTCTGTGCAATTGAATTTAAAATTAATGGAGGATAGTACCATGTCCGAGAAGATTATGAACATCATCGAAGAAGTCAAGGCTCTTACCGTCCTTGAACTCGCTGACCTCGTAAAGGCCATCGAAGAAGAATTCGGCGTTTCCGCCGCTGCTCCTGTAGCTGTTGCTGCTGGCCCGGTTGCCGGCGCTCCTGCTGCTGAAGAAAAGACCGAGTGTGACGTTGTTCTGACCAACGCCGGCGGCAACAAGATCAACGTGATCAAGGTTGTTAAGGAAGTTACCGGTCTGGGTCTGAAGGAAGCCAAGGCTCTGGTTGACGGCGCTCCGAAGACCGTTAAGGAAGGCGCTTCCAAGGAAGACGCTGAAGCTATCAAGGCTAAGCTCGTTGAAGCTGGTGCTGAAGTAGAACTGAAGTAATTTTACTTCTTCATAAAAAAGCCGTCTGCTTTTGCAGGCGGCTTTTGTTTTATCCTATTTTCAAGACTGATGGAAAAAATCACGCCTTGTGATGGCTTGAATTTTATATAGCAAAAATGCCTTGCGTAAAAGCAAGGCATTTTTGATTTTATATATTAGAAGGCAAAAAGATGAAAGCAATAAGATGAAAGCAATAAGAAGATCAGCCATTGCCTGAAGGCTGCGTATTGTTTTGCTGGAGAACATATTCGTCCAGTGTTACCGATACTTCAGAAGATTTGCCCGAACGATAGACGGTGAGTTTTACGGTATCGCCCGCATTGTAATCTTTCAAAGCAGTTTTCAGTTCGCTGGAAGAGGTTACTTCCGTATCATTTACGGCCGTAATAACGTCACCCGCAGTGAGTCCTGCTTTTTCGGCACAGGAGCCTTCTTCCACACTGGCTACATAAGCACCCATGGGAATGTTGTAATACTGTGCGTAGCGACTGTCAATATCCTGAACACCAATGCCTAGATAGGCTTTGCCCGAAACATAACCTTGATCCATCAGCTGTTTGGCGATATCCATAGCGTCGTTGATCGGAATAGCAAAACCAAGTCCTTCTACACCGGATTCGGAATATTTAGCGGTTACGATGCCGATGACACGTCCGGCCGCATCATAAACCGGGCCACCAGAGTTACCGGAGTTGATGGCGGTGTCTACCTGGAACATGTTGATGGAAGTGGAAGAATCCGTTGCGATCACACGGTCCAGTGCACTGACAATACCGCTTGTCATGCTGTAATCCAGTTCACCCAGCGGGTTGCCTACGGCATAAACCGTCTGGCCAACCTGCATCGAAGAAGAATCTCCGATCGAAGCGGCGTTCAGGCCGTTTGCTTCAATTTTGATGACGGCAACGTCGTTATCCGGCTCGCCGCCGACCAGCGTGGCTTTGTAGGTTGTACCGTCGTGCAGCATCACGTTGATATCGTAGTCGTACTTAGCCGCATCGGAAATAACGTGGTAGTTGGTGAGAATGTAACCATCCTCGGAAATGATGAACCCGGAACCGGCTACAGCGCCCGATGTGGTCTGGCCGAAGATGTTGGTCGTGGTGATCGGTACTTGAATACCGACAACCTGTTCACAGGCCAGCTGATAGACTTCATTGGCTGTGAGCGATTCTCCGCTAACAACCGGCGTGGGAACGCTTACGGATGTGTTGGTTCCAGAGGTGGATCCACTCGAAGAATTACTGCTGGTGTTTTTGGAAACCAGACCGGAAGCAATCCAGAAGCCGGCTGCCGTTCCGACACCCGAGAACAATAGGGCGCATACCAGAACCAAACTGATTACGGCTGCAAACGGCATTCCGCGGCGCTTTTTAGGTTCTTTCTTTTTCGATTCCGGCTTACCATAACTGTAAACCGATGTGGGAACAATCGGTGAAGCAGATTCTTCTGCGGAAGTCTGTTCGGGATTGGTGTAAATCGGTTCTTCCTGTACAGGTGTTTCCGATACATACGTTTCTTCGATGGGGCGTTCCGATTCGGAGACAGAAGCGTTTTCTTCGTTTCTGTCGTTTTTATTTTCATTCAAATCATAATCACGATAATCCGTCATAATGATTCGCTCCTTTCGTTCTCTCGTTTTCTATGCTTCTAGGATACCCGCCGATTGTGAAGCTTATTTGATGTTTTTTGAAAACTGGCTGATCATTTAGCCAATCATCCGTGAAAAATTCTTTAACAGTTTTTTAAGGTGGCACAGAAGCGAAATTTCGCATAAAAAAACAGATCCCAACCGGGATCTGTCACAGTTCATTTCGTTTTCAGTTTTTCTTGATAAACCGGATATGCGGCATATCGATACCGTAATAGTGTTTCACCATCGTGTCGAAGGGAACCAGCCCGTTTCGACGGGCAACAGCCTGAGAAGCGAGGTTGTTGTCACGAATAATGGTGCAGACTTCGTCCGCTTGTAAGGTTTGGAAAGCGTATTGAATGCAGCCTGCGGCGGCTTCGGTAGCAAAACCGTTGTGCCAGTAACGCCGTTTGAATAGGTAACCGACTTCCAGCACACGATCGCCGTTCCAGTCTTGAATCGTCAACCCACACTGACCCAGCCACGCACCCGTTTCTTTTTCCAATACAGCCCACAAACCAAATCCATATGTTTCGTAGCGTCGGAATTGATTCTGCAGCCAGGCGCGGCATTCATCGTCGGAGAAGGCGTGCGCATAGGCATACATGGCTTGCTCATCCTGTAGGATTTCGCATAGATCGTCGCAATCATCGGGCGTCATTTCGCGCAGAATCAGGCGCGGCGTTTCCAGAATTACCGCGGGGGACAGCGTGGGACGTTTCCCGCCGTTTTCAGCTAATACTTTTTGATGTCTGGCAATCCAATCGGATTCTTTAATAGATGACATGGTTTCCCTCCTTGCTTTTTACGGTCTAAAAAGGAATCTTATCCTAGCACAAAAAGCATCGGGTGTCAATCTATTTTAGCCGTGCGCCGTCAGGTTCCCGCCGCAGATCCAGTTCACGGTATCACGAATGGTCTGGAACAATTCGCGCGGTTTGTAGCCCAGTTCGCTGGTGGCTTTATCGTGGGAAAAACGGTCGTTCGTACAGAGCGTGTGCAAGGAATAGCGGGTGTACAAAGGACGCTTTTTCTTGCGTTTGGCCTGCCACTGCAAAACGGGAGCCGCCATGCGTGCCATCCACATGGGCAGCACAGGAATTTTGCGCCCGCCGTGAACCTTGCGCACCATGCGCAGAATATCGCGAATTTCGTAGTGACGATTGGAAAGAATATAACATTCGCCGCTGCGGCCTTTGCAGGCGGCTTCGATACAGCCTGTGGCCACATCGCGTACATCTACAAAGTCGTAGCCGCCTTTTACACAGGCGGGCAATTTTCCCTGAATATAATCGGATACCATCTGAACCAGATGATTGCCGGAACGATCAAACGGCCCCAAAATGCCCGAGGGCTGAACCACAACGGCGTTCAGTCCGTTTGCGGCTGCGTCCAGAACAGCCTGCGTTGCTTCCGCCTTGGTTTTGGCGTAGCCGCCCACCACGGCTTCGGGCGAAAAATGATCGACTTCCGAAAGGACGAACGCCGGATCTTTTTCAGGGATAGCATGAACCGAGCTGACATAAACCAAGCGTTTTACCTTATATTCGCGGCACAAGGCCAGAATATTTTTTGTCCCGATCACGTTTACATTGTAAACTTCGGGAGAAACTTCTTCGGAAATATCAATTCGTCCCGCGGTGTGAATTACATAAATTTCCGTATCCGCGTCGTGTTCAAACATAGGGCGCAGTGTCTCTGTATCGCAGACATCTCCGCGATAATAGCTAACTTCCGGCAGCCCGACGGGTTCTTCATTCGGGAGAATCAACCCGCGCAGAATCAGATTTTTGCCGGCCAGTTGCCGCAGAATTGTATTGCCCAAATGTCCGTTTGCCCCGGTAATTACAAAGATTTTTTTCATTCAGCTGTACCTTTCCTTAATAATAGACACGGTGTTGCGTTTCGTTTCTTTTTGTATTATTATTATATCGGATACAGATAGGATATACAACCGATATCTTGTAGACATGCCGTAGGTAGTACGACACAAACGACAAAAAATGTTGTCCACGTGGTCATGGACACAAAAAATTTAGAAAGGTGTGAATAAAATGAAAACTTCGGATCAGCGTGTGCGATTAACAAAAATGCTGCTGCGCCGGGCCTTGACGGAACTGCTCAAACAAAAGCCGGTGCAAAGCATTTCGGTAAAGGAATTGTGTGAAAAAGCAGGAATTCACCGGGGAACGTTTTATGCGCACTATACGGATATTTTTGATCTGTTAACCCAGGTGGAAGAGGAAATGATGGAAGATTTCCGCGCGGCGCTGGAACCGCTGTTGGCAGCGGAAAAAGGCGATTTAACAGCCAGAAAAGTGACGACCGGTATCTTTCGTTGTTTAAAGGAAAATGCGGATATCTGTACGGTTACGCTGGGCCCGTACGGGGATAAAACGTTTGCCATGAAGCTGATTGAACTGGGAAGAACCAGCTGTGTGGAAAACTACAGCCGCTTTTTTGAGGGAGCTACGCATCGCCAGCTTGAATTTTTCTATTCTTTTGTCAGCGCGGGATGCATTGGTCTGCTGCAAACATGGCTTGCCGAAGGGATGGTTACGCCGGCCGAAGAAATGGCCGATATGGCGGGCGGCATGATGATGCACGGCATCGGTTTTTTACAGGCGGATAAAGAAAAATAACAACCGAAAAACGGCCTGAACGTATTTGGCTTGAATCGCTTGTTTGGCCGTGTTATACTTTTTATAAGACCCGCAATGAAAAACAATTTGCTTTTGCACAACGGAGAGGAGTCTGGCTATGAGTGTTTTGATTTTGGATGAAGCCAATCGCTGTTTAAATTGTAAAAAGCCGATGTGCCAAGAGGGCTGTCCCATTCATACGCCCATTCCCAAGGTGATCCGTACTTTTCTGGATCAGGGACTGGAAGCAGCAGGAGAAATGTTGTTCCAAAATAACCCGCTGTCGGTTGTCTGTTCACTTGTTTGCGACCACGAAAAACAGTGTGAGGGCCATTGCGTGCTGGGACGCAAGGGTGTGCCGGTGCATTTCAGCAGTATTGAAAACTATATTTCCGATACGTATCTTGATCAGATGACGATTTCGTGTGCGCCGAAAAATGGGCGGATGATCGCCATGATCGGGTCCGGACCGGCCAGTATTTCTGCGGCAATTTTGCTTCGGCAAAAGGGCTATGACGTTACGATTTTTGAAGCCAAAGATCAGATCGGCGGCGTGCTGTGGTACGGTATTCCGAAATTCCGTCTGCCCAAAGACATCTTGCTGCGCTACAAGAAAAAACTGCGCGAAATCGGCGTGCATATCCGGCCGAATACCACCATCGGCGGCGCTTTGCAAATTGATGATTTGTTGCGTGATGGATATGAATCGATCTTTATCGGGACCGGCGTCTGGCGCCCGAAAAAACTGGGCGTGAAAGGCGAAAGCCTGGGCAATGTGCATTTTGCCATCGATTATCTCGCTAACCCCGATGTGTACGAGCTGGGTAACGAGGTTGTTATTATCGGCGCGGGTAACGCCGCCATGGATGTGGCCCGTACGGCGCGCCGTGCCGGTGTGAAAAAAGTTACGGTTTACGAGCGTGCGCAAAAGCCAAACGCCAGCCCGCGCGAGGTTTCTTATGCCAAAATCGACGGCGTGGATATCATTACGGCCAAAGACGTGGTGGAAATCACGAAGGACGGCCCGGTATTCCGCGATGTCCATTACGGTGAAGACGGCAGTATTCTCGGTTTTTCCGAAGAAAAGAAACAGGTTCATGCCGATTCTACGATTGTTTCGATCAGCCAGCTGCCAAAATCCAAGCTGGTGGATAATACAAAAGGCCTCAAAGCCACCGATAAAGGATTGCTTCAGACGGATGAAAAAGGCGAAACAACCATTCCGGGCATTTTTGCTTCGGGCGATGTGGTCAACGGCGCCAAAACCGTCGTGGAAGCCGTTGCCTATTCCAAAAAAGTTGTGAAAGCGATGGATGACTATATTCGCACCAAGCATGGCGAATGTTTAGAAGAAACGGATTCGAAAGGAAATTGATATGGAGAAAATTGCAAGCTTTACGGTGAATCATCTTGATCTGCTGCCGGGCATTTATGTTTCCCGGCTGGATACCTGCGGCGAAGAAACGCTGACAACTTTTGACCTGCGTTTCACCCGGCCGAACTTGGAACCGGTGATGGATACGGCCGCCGTACATGCGCTCGAACATCTGGGTGCAACCTTTCTGCGCAATCATCCCGTGTGGAAAGACCGCACGATTTATTTCGGCCCTATGGGCTGCCGCACCGGTTTTTATGTGATTTTTAAAGGAAATTTGCAGCCGCGCGACATTGCACCGCTTCTCGGGGAACTCTGCGATTTTGTTCGTGATTTTTCCGGCGAGATTCCGGGCGCTTCCGCACGCGATTGCGGCAACTATCTCGATATGAATCTTTCCATGGCGCAGTATTATGCGGCTAAATTTCGCCGCGAAGTGCTCGACTGCCTGAGCGACCGTAATACTGTTTATCCGCAATAAAAAAGGCGTTAAAAGGGAAACCCCCGACGAGGGTTTGAACAGCACCCCATTTGTTAGACAGTGTGATATACTATCTAACAGATGGGGTGATTTATTATGCCAAAAGGAATACCGAATAAACGATACACGCCGGAATTCAAGCGAACGGTAGTGGAGACAA
>CALWVE010000009.1 GCA_944384905.1 uncultured Clostridia bacterium | reverse complement strand
TGGCTCGCGACGAGGCTCGTCACGGCAAGGCTTTCGAAGGCCTGCTGAACCGTTACTTCGGTAAATAAGATTTGACCTAAAACCTGAACTTCTTGAGACACCCGTCCTTTGGATGGGTGTCTTTTTTATGCTACAAATTTTCTGTAAATGACAATAATTAGAAGCGGGGAAAAATAAGAAAAGGTATGTGGAAAATCAAAATTTCCGCATACCTTTTTATTTATTATTATCGTTTAGACGGTAATCGACCAACAGTTCTATCATCTTGTAATCTGATTCGCTTAATTGCGAAATCTTGCTTACCAGATTATCAAAGTCATGATTTGTATGTTTGCCGGTCAGGATATAGTCGGTGCTCGTTTGGAGTATATCACAGAGCTTGATCAGGTTGTCAATTTTTATCGCTTTGTTTCCTCTTTCGATGTTGGAAATCATCTGGATGGATACATTCATGCGTTCGGCAACTTGTTCTTGCGTCAATTTTAATTCTTTCCGCCGCTCAACAATGCGGACGCCTATTCTTTTCAAATCCTCTGTTTGCATATACACACCACCCATCCTGTGGTTTTAGTATATGGTTTTTTAGATTCATTTATAAGCATCTATAGATTTACAAATTTAATCTATAGATGTATAATGATGAAAATTATCCTGAGAAGGAGGATGTATCATGAGACATAAGTATTATGGTTTTCTGGAAGTTTTGGGCGATTGGATTGAATGGCTATTTGCCGACAAAGAGACACGGGATTATTTGCGTTATGTTCCAAAGAATTGTAAGGTTTGCGAACTATTGGGAATTTGCAGGGATAAAGATAACCGCTGGAAATGTCATCACGGTTGTATGCTAATAAATTCGCGTCAGGACAGAAACAGGAGAAAATAAAAGTTTTATCCCCTAATATTTGTTACACGACGGTTTCCTCGAACAATATTTGGTATTTTTTCTTTTCCCGGTTGCATATTTACGCTTGTTCTTTTATTATGGAAATGAAATCTCCAAAGGGAGGTGAAATCATGACAAAAGTAAAGATCGAGCCTGGCGTCTGCGGACTTCCGACGATGGTTACTGCTGAAGCGGATGAAGATCAGCTGGAAGTGAAGCTGACGGTTACCTCCGGCTGTGAGGCCGTTAAAAAGATGTTTGCGGCGCTGGGGGATACGTTTGATCCCTATGAGATCTGCCTGATGAAGCCCGGATGCGGCCCACTGTATGCGTATGCGTCGCAGAACTTCCCCGGACACTGCGCCTGTCCTGTGATTGCCGGCATCACCAAATGTGCAGAAGCAGAATGTGGTTTAGCGCTGAAAAAAGATGCCGTCATTCATTTTCTTCCCGATCAGGAATAATCGCTGGCTCCTCTGCTTGTATCGAGGGAGCCGTTTCTTTTGTGGGAATGAAAAGTTTCTGTAAAAAGCCGCAAAACGCTTGAAACTGTTTGCTTTAAATTCTATAATGACCCGTGGCAAAATGAAAATACCGACGCTGTGCGGGAACAGGAGTGGAATTATGAATCGGGATATGACACAGGGAAGCCCCATGAAAACCATTGTGGGCTTTACGATTCCTATTTTTATCGGCAACGTTTTTCAGCAGTTTTACAGCATGGTTGATACGGTTGTGGTGGGACAGTTTGTCGGTACCGGCGCTTTGGCGGCCGTGGGTTCTACCGGGACGATCATGTTCCTGATTTTGGGCTTTTTGATGGGCTTCAGCACAGGCGTGACGGTTTTGACCGGCCAGCGTTTCGGCGCGGGCGATCTGGCCGGTATGCGCAAAACAGTGGCTTCTTCAATTGTGCTTTCGGCCGTTGTTTCGGTGGTTATGACGACGGTCAGTATGCTTTGTATGGATCGGCTGCTGGTTTTGATGAATACGCCCGAAGACGTTTTCCAGGATGCGTATTCTTATATTATTGTAATCTGCGGCGGTATTGTGGCGCAGGTGGCGTATAACTTGCTTTCGTGTCTGCTGCGCGCGCTGGGCAACAGCCGTGTTCCGCTGTATTTTTTGATTCTCGCGGCCGCTTTAAATGTAATTTTGGATCTGGTTTTTATCATTGTTTTCCATATGGGAACGGCAGGCGCCGCCTGGGCTACGGTCATCAGCCAGGGTATATCGGCACTGTTGTGTCTGGTCTATATCGTGCGTTGTGTGCCGGAACTTTGGCTGCAAAAAGAAGATTGGAAGTTTCCGCTGCATATGGTACGCATGCAGGTTAGCGTGGGGCTGCCGATGGCATTCCAGTTTTCGATTACAGCTATCGGAACAATCATGGTGCAGTCTTCGCTGAATGTGTTGGGGGCACTGGCAATGGCCGCCTTTACAACCGCAGCTAAAATTGAGCAGATTGTTACCCAGGCGTATGTGGCGTTGGGAACGACGATGGCGGCTTACTGCGCGCAGAATACCGGCGCGGGAAGAATCGACCGCATTCGTTCGGGTTTTCGTGCCGCTACAATCATCGGTTTTGTCTATGCCGTTGTCATGGGAGCGGCCATTGTGGTTTGGGGCAAGTATTTGACCTATCTGTTTGTTTCGGCAGATGCCGCGGCGATGATCGGCGACGTACAGACCTATCTGTGGTGTGTGGGTGTATTCTTTATTCCGCTGACGGTTGTAAACGTCTACCGCAACGGCTTGCAGGGCATGGGTTACGGGATGCTGCCCATGATGGCCGGCGTTGCGGAACTGGTAGGCCGCGGAACGGTTGCCTTAATTGCGGCGCAGTTCCATAGCTATTTGGGCGTATGTTTGGCAAACCCCGCCGCCTGGATTCTGGCGGGCGGACTGCTGCTTGTGATGTATTTTATCGTGATTCGTGAACAGGAACGCCGCCACAGCAAATACGCGCCTGTGTCAAACCCCGAAGGTGTTTGACAAAACCGCCGGAAACGGTATACAATAAGTGAAAAAGTCCACATTATAGGATATGGACTGAAAAAGGAGGGGCCTGCCCGGCGGGCCGGAATTTTATGGATCGATTGGCAATTGTGGTTCCCTGTTATAATGAAGAGGAAGTCTTTCCCGAAACGGCCCGTCAGCTGACCGAACGGGTAAAAGACCTGATTGAGAAGCAGAAAATAGCGGAAAACAGTTTTATCCTGTTTGTCAACGACGGCAGCCGGGACAGAACCTGGCCGCTGATCCGCGCGGAGTTTGAGAAAAATCCGTACGTTTTCGGGCTGAATCTGGCCGGAAATGTGGGGCATCAGGCGGCGCTGCTCGCCGGGCTGATGACGGTAAAAGATCTGGCGGATGTCTCTATTTCGATCGATGCGGATTTGCAGGACGATATCGGCGTGATGGAAGAAATGATCGACCGGTATCATGAAGGCTGCGATATTGTCTACGGCGTGCGCAGCCAGCGGAAAACAGACTCTTTCTTTAAAAAAGCTACGGCACAAGGCTTCTATAAGTTCATGTCCGCCATGGGCGCCAAAACGGTGTACAATCATGCCGATTACCGTCTGATGAGCGCCCGCGCCTTGCAGCAGCTTTCGCATTATGAAGAGCGCAACCTCTTTTTGCGCGGTATTGCGCCGCTGATCGGCTATCAGACGGCTTGTGTATATTATGCGCGCAAAGAGCGTTTCGCGGGCGAAAGCAAATATCCGCTTAAAAAGATGCTGGCATTTGCATTCGACGGCATCACGTCGTTCAGCGTAAAACCGATTACGTTCATCTGCGTGTTGGGGCTTTTGGCGATTCTGGTTTCTTTGGCCGCTATCATCTATGCGCTGGTGGTATGGATCATGGGAGATACCGTGAGCGGCTGGACCTCGGTCTTTGCTTCTATTTGGTTTTTGGGCGGCGTGCAGCTGCTTTCTATCGGAATAGTGGGCCAGTATGTGGGCAAAACTTATATTGAATCGAAAAAGCGGCCGCTGTATAACATCGAAAGCTTTTTGCAGCACGACGAAAAAGGACAGGCGGAAGAAAAAGCAGAAAATTGATACATTTTCTGTTTAGTCAGAAACGATCCGCCCGGATATCCTGTTGCAGCCCAAAGAAAAACGCGGTGCATTTGGTTTTGCATCGCGTTTTTATTTTGTGATTTTGGCGTTTTTTGCGCCCAAAAATCAAGCAGAAATCGTTGTTTTATAAGAAAATCAGAAAATCCCACTAATCTTGTAGGTTTTAGTTGTAATTTGGACTGATTTGGTGTATACTTGTCCCATAACAGAAATTTAAACGGAGGCTTTTATGCTGGAGTTACAACATATCGGATATGAAGTGGACGGAAACAAAGAGATCCTCCACGATATTAACCTCACCGTCAACGAGCGGTTTGTGGCGATTACCGGCCCCAACGGCGGCGGTAAATCCACGTTGGCCAAGGTGATTGCGGGCATTTATACGCCCACATCCGGCCGTATCCTGCTCGACGGCGAAGACATTACCAACCTTTCCATTACCGAACGCGCCAAGCTGGGTGTAAGTTACGCTTTCCAGCAGCCGGTTCGTTTCAAGGGTCTGCGCGTGCGCGACCTGTTGAGCCTGGCCGCCGGAAAAGATACCACGGTTAACGACGCCTGTGGTTTCCTTTCGGAAGTGGGCCTATGTGCCCGCGATTATATCGACCGCGAAATCGACGCCAGCCTTTCGGGCGGCGAGCTGAAGCGTATCGAGATCGCCATGGTGCTCGCGCGCGGAACTAAGCTTTCCATTTTTGACGAACCCGAAGCCGGGATCGACCTGTGGAGCTTCCAGAACCTGATCCGCGTGTTTGAAAGCATGTATGAAAAGACCCGCGGCAGCATATTGATTATCAGCCATCAGGAGCGGATTCTGAACATTGCCGATACCATCGTGGTGCTGCGCGGCGGACGCCTGGATAAAGTAGGCCCGCGTGAACAGATTCTGCCCGGTGTGCTGGGCAGCGCCGACGCAGGCGACATGGCCTGCAGCATTCTGACAGATAAACTCGAGGAGGGACGCGCCAATGGATGAGATTCAGAAGAACTTACTGCGCGAGGTAGCGGAACTCGATTCCCTGCCCGTAGGAGCATATAATATCCGTGCAAACGGCGGGATGGCCGCCCGTAATACAACGGCCGATATCGATATCGTAACCAAAACCGATAAGCCGGGCATCGACATCATTATCCGCCCGGGCACCAAAAAACAGAGCGTGCATATTCCCGTTATTATCAGCGAAGCCGGGCTGAAAGAAGTGGTGTATAACGATTTCTTCATCGGCGACGACTGCGACGTGGTGATTATTGCCGGCTGCGGTATCCATAACTGCGGCGGAGGCGATTCCGAACACGACGGTGTGCATCAGTTTTTTGTCGGGAAAAATGCCCGCGTGCGCTACATCGAAAAGCATTACGGCGAGGGCGACGGACGCGGCAAGCGCCTGATGAATCCCACAACGGTGGTTCATATGGAAGAGGGCTCCTACATGGAGATGGAAACCACGCAGATTGCCGGTGTGGATGATACCCTGCGCAAAACGACGGCCGATCTGGCCGCAGGCGCCAGCCTGGTTGTACACGAGAAAGTGATGACCACCGGCGACCAGAATGCGGTAAGCGATTTCACCGCTGATCTCAACGGCGAAGGCGCCAGCTGCAACATTGTTTCGCGCACGGTAGCGCGCGACAACAGCCGCCAGCATTTTATCAGCCGCCTCAACGGCAACGCGCCCTGCTCGGGACACACGGAATGCGATTCCATTATTATGGATCAGGCGCATGTACTGGCTACGCCGCAGCTCGAGGCCAACAACATCGACGCCAGCCTGATTCACGAAGCCGCCATCGGCAAGATCGCCGGAGAACAGCTCATTAAGCTGATGACCCTGGGCTTGACCGAACAGGAGGCCGAGGAGCAGATTATCAACGGATTCTTGAAATAATGTTAAAAACCGCCTGCCGGATGAAGCTTAGCTTTCCGACGGGCGGTTGTTTTTAGCTGAGCGCGGCGGCGATGGTTTCGAGTGCGGCTGTCAGCGCGGTTTGCAGCTGTTCGAGCGTCAGCGAAGGCTGCGGCTTGGCAAGCACCTGCTGCGGCAAAAATGGGACGTGAATAAACCCGGCCGGGATTTTCAGCCCATTTTGAGCCAGAAAATGCAGCGTACCGTAGAGCAGGCTGTTGCAGACGTACGTTCCCGCCGAAAGCGAAGCCTGCGCGGGAACACCTGCCTTGCGCATGGCCTGTACAATAGCGGTGACGGGCAGTGTGGAAAAATAGGCATCCGGGCCGTTGGGATCAATGGGCGCTTCAACGGGCGAAAAGCCGTCGTTATCGGGGATGCGGGCGTCCATCAGGTTGATGCCGATGCGCTCCGGTGTGACGGCTGTGCGTCCGCCGGCCTGTCCGATGCACACGATCGACGCAGGCGAGTTTTCCCGCACGCTTTTTTCAAGCTCACGAATGGCGGATGTAAAGGAAACCGGCAAGCGCAGTTTGCGCAAGGCATAGCCGCCGATGGTATCGGGAAGTATACGGACGGCTTCCCAGGATGGGTTGATGGTTTCGCCGCCGAACGGTTCGAAGCCGGTGATGAGAATTTGCTGCATAGAAGGAACCTCCCCAGTCAAGACTGTTTTCAGTATACATCGTTTTGCGTAAAATGAAAAGCCTACGGCGAATCGCCGCTGATAAGTCGCGGGTCGCTCGGTACCCTCGCTTCGCTTTGCTAAGATTGAAAAAAGCGGCCGCGGCAGAAGCTCGATGTACAAATATTAAAGTTTCGATCAAACCTTTTCAAAGGTTTGCGGATTCCAAAGGCAGAGCCTTTGGCCGCTCTCCGCAGAGAGCGGAATACCTTTGCCTTCTAAAGCGCAGGAGGGTAGGCAGAAACGTCCGGGCGGCGAACCGCCGCGGGATACGTCGCGAATACGCTTTGTTTAGGTATATAGTTTAAGTCGCGCGGCAGATGCTTTTCATTTGTTTTATGCTTCATTCGCGACTTGTCAGAGGGGACTCCCCGTTTCGCCGGTGGTTCCCTGGCGGTGAACCGCTCAGGAATGCAAAATCCCGCAGTTGACGGCAGAAATACATAATTTTTTGCTGCTCCATGAAAATATTTGACACAGGACGAACATATCGATATAATGAAGCCATAGGCTCTGCGGTGAGTCGGGAAAGGAGTTGCACCGATGCTTGAAATGCTGAAAAAATTTACCGTAAACGACGGTTTCTTTGGCCGTTTCCGTAAGCTGGTTACGGATGTGGTGATTCCGTATCAGGAAAAGGCCCTGCGGGATGAAATTGAGGGCGCTGTGCCCAGTTATGCAATCAAAAATTTTGAACTGGCTGCCGAATGGCAGGAAACCGGCCACTGTTCCGGGGAACATCACGGCTATGTGTTCCAGGACAGTGACCTGGCTAAATGGATCGAAGCGGCGGCGTATTCGCTGATCGCGTCTCCCGATCCGGCGCTGGAACAGCGTGTGGACGAGGTGATCGATCTGATCGGGCGCGCGCAGTTCCCGGACGGCTATCTCAATACCTATTTTACGATTAAAGCGCCCAAGGAGCGCTGGACCAATTTGCAGGAAGCGCATGAGCTGTATTGCGCCGGCCATATGATGGAAGCAGCCGTGGCATATGCGGCGGCTACCGGCAAGCAGAAGCTGATGGAAATCATGATGCGCATGAAAGACAATATCTATCAGCATTTTATTACCGAAAAAGCGCCGGGTTATCCCGGTCATCCGGAAATTGAACTGGCTTTGCTGAAAATGTATGAGGCTACAGGCGACGCACAGTGTCTGGAACTGGCCGAACACTTTATCAACGTGCGCGGTGTAGACCCGGATTATTATGTGAAAGAAGCGGCCAGCCGTCCCGGCAAGGTTTGGGGAATGGACCCCAAAGACCGCGCCTATGCACAAAACGATGTGCCGGTACGTGCGTTTTTAGTGGCGGAAGGACACGCCGTTCGGGCCGTGTATCTTTATACAGCCATGGCTGAACTGGCCCGCCGTACGGAAGACCGTGCGCTGAAAGACGCCTGCCAGCGCGTTTGGCGCAATATTACGCAGAAGCAGATGTATGTTACCGGCGGAATCGGTTCTTCCGCACAGGGAGAAGCCTTCTCTGTAGATTATAATCTTCCCAACGATATCGCGTATTCCGAAACCTGCGCGGCTATCGGCCTGGTCTTTTTTGCCCGGCGTATGGCTGAACTGTTCCACACCGGTGAATATGGCGACATCATGGAACAGGCGCTTTACAATACGGTTTTGGCCGGTATGCAGCTGGACGGCCGCCGATTCTTCTATGTCAACCCGCTGGAAGTGGTGCCTGGTGTGGCCGGTGTGGTGCCGGCAAACCGTGATGTGCTGCCGGTTCGGCCCAAGTGGTACGGCTGCGCCTGCTGCCCGCCGAACGTGGCCCGCACGCTGACTTCTCTGGCTTGCTATGCCTGGGAAGAAGGGGAAGACATGGTTTGGTCGCATCTGTTTGTGGGTGGAACGCTTGATTTGCGCGATACCAAGGGCGTGACCATTGATGTGCAGACAAACTATCCGCTCAAGGGCAAGGTTGTTTATACGATGCATCCCGTGGAAGAAACGGCTTCGTTTACGCTGGCTGTTCGAATTCCGGCCTGGTGTGAAGGTGTCACGCTGCGCCGCAGCGGCCAGAAAATCTATTCCCGCGGCATGGGTACGCCGGTAGGCGACCCGATTGGAGACGGTTTTGCTTTCATAGAAGGACCTTTCCGCGAGGGAGATACCGTAGAACTTTCGATGGATTTGAAGCCGCGCCGTATTTTTGCCAATACCCATGTGGCGGCCGACAGCGGCTGTGTAGCGTTTGCTTACGGTCCGCTGATCTACTGCGCAGAGGGTGTGGATAACCACAACGAAATTCTTTCCGTTCGCGCTTCCAGAAGTCTCGATCCGGTGATGGTGCCGATTACCGAAGGCCCGCTTCAGGGACTTTTGCGCATGGATATCCCCGGGTATCGTTTGGAAAGCGATGATGGATTATACAGTGCGCGCCGGCCGCGTGCCGTTCCGTATACGGTGCGTGCCATTCCGTATTTTGCCTGGGCAAACCGTGGAGAAAATGAGATGCGCGTATGGCTGCCTGAGTTGTAATTCGGTTTACTTTTTCTATTGTTAATAAATTAACTGTCTGACCGCCCCGTATATTCTTGCAATACGGGGCGGTTTGTGCTAGAATAACCTGGTGTTTTTAATTATTCTGGTATAAGGAGAGTGCATAAGGATGGAAAATGTAAAAGAAAACAAGATGGGCACGGCCCCCATGCTGCCGCTGATCATTTCTATGTCGGTTCCGGCCATGATCTCGATGCTGGTGCAGGCACTGTACAACATCGTAGACAGCGTGTTCGTTTCGCGCGTAAGTGAATCGGCCCTGACTGCCGTATCGCTGGCATTCCCGGTGCAAACGCTTTTGATTGCGTTTTCGGTGGGTTCTGCCGTGGGTGTGAACTCCCTGGTGGCCCGTAAGCTGGGTGAGCACGACCGTGCCGCCGCCAGCAGCGCAGCTACACACGGTATGGTCATGTCTGTTATCCTTTCGATCCCGTTTATGATTTTTGCTCTGTTTGGGGTAGAAGGTTTCGCGCGTGCGTTTGCACAAACGGAAGGAACGGCTGTGATGTGTGCCGACTATCTGCGGATCGTCAGCATCTGCGCGGCATTTGTATTTGTTGAGATTGCCGCCGAAAAGATTCTGCAGGCAACGGGCAACATGGTTTGGCCGATGATTATGCAGCTGACCGGCGCTATTACAAACATTATTCTGGACCCGATTTTTATTTTCGGCTATTTTGGCGTTCCGGCCATGGGTGTAACCGGCGCGGCAGTTGCTACGGTAATTGGACAGGCAGTAGCTTGTCTGGTAGCGCTCATTGTTCTGTTTGTAAAAGACCATGAAGTGGATATTACGCTTCGCGGCTTCCGTTTCCGCTGGTCGGTTATTCGCAACATTTATGCAGTTGGTATTCCGTCTGTGGTTATGCAGGCCATCGGTGCTGTAATGACCATGTGCATGAACGCAGTTCTGGGCGGATTCAGCGAAACGGCTGTGGCTGTATTTGGTGTTTATTTTAAGGTGCAGTCGTTCATCTTTATGCCTGTTTTTGGCTTGACGGCGGGTATTATGCCGATCATGGGCTACAATTTTGGTGCACGCAACAAGAAGCGTATGATGGATGCGCTCAAATATTGTTTGTTGATTTCCGTTATCATCATGTTCCTGGGCACGTTGATTTTCCAGTTTATGCCCGATAAACTGCTGATGATTTTCGGTGCTTCCGAGACAATGATGAGTATTGGTGTGGTCGCATTCCGGATTATCAGCATCTGCTTTGTTCCGGCTGCGCTGGGTATTTCGTTCTCTACGCTTTATCAGGCTGTGGGCAGCGGTGTATATAGTATGGTGCTTTCGCTGGCTCGTCAGCTGTGCGTGTTGGTGCCGTGTGCGTTTGTGCTGGCCCAGCTCGGCGGCCTGAATGCAACGTGGTTTGCATTCCCGATCGCAGAAGTGGCTTCTTTCCTGGTGGCGCTCGTGTTCTTTGCTCGTTTGAATCATACCACGCTGAGCAAAATGGAAGCGCATCACTAATTTTTCCCTTTATATAAAACAAAAGCCGGGTGCTTTTTGGCACCTGGCTTTTATTCTTGCATGGTTATTGCTTTTGTGCTAAAATAAAAGTAAATTTAATCAAAATAAAGGGGAGTTGTAGTGTGAATTTTATTGTAACTGACTTGGGACGAAAAACGTGGCAGATCGATTCTTATCATGCTGTGAGCATGTTTCTGATTGAAGGCGACAACGAAGCCATGCTGATCGATACCGGCGCAGGTATCGGAGACTTGAAAGCACAGGTTGAAGAATTAACCGACAAGCCGCTGATCGTTGTCAATACCCACGGGCATTTGGATCATACCGGCGGCAATATGCAGTTTAAAGAGACCTGGCTTGATCCCGATGATCTTCAGATGGATCACACGATGAACACCTACGATATTCGTGTCAATTACGCCCGCAGCAGAGTCGGCAATTTCTGGCCGGAAAAGATGGAAGAGGCCGTTGCGGCTGTTTTGCCGTCGGGTGAAATCCATTACCGTGAACTGCGCGAAGGCATGGTTTTCGATTTGGGCAACCGTCCGGTGGAAGTTATCAAGACCCCGGGACACAGCCGCGGATCGGTTGTTTTGCTCGATCGCGCCGCGCATCAGCTTTTTACCGGCGATATGGTGAATTTCCAGGTTCTGATCTATAAGGGCATGAGCACGCCGATGGACGTGTACGCCGATAGTCTGCGTAAAATAAAAGCGCGCAGCGGAGAATTTGACCGCATCTTGCGCGGGCACGACCGTCCGATCGGAAGCGCTGCGGATATGGATGTGCTTCTTTCGATCGTAGAAGACATTATGAGCGGCCGCGACGTCGGGCATTATGAAGAAGCCGGCATCCGCAAGGGCTGGGTTGTGGCGCGAGACGGTTTCTCCGTTTGGTATGAAGGCCCGGAAGGAAAAACGCTGGAGGTAGACTGATATGAATTATGAGGTTAGACAGCTTGGAAAGGATACCTGGATGATCCGTTCCATGATGGTGCAGATGTTTTTGATTGCCGGTACGGAAAAAGCCATGCTGATCGATACCGGCGCAGGCATGGGCAACTTGAAAGCACAGGTTGAAAAGCTGACCGATAAGCCGCTGATCGTCGTGAATACCCACGGTCATGTCGATCACGCAGGCGGCAATTTCCAGTTTAAAGAAGTGTGGATGCATGCGGATGATTTTTCAGCGGCAGATTGGATGTGCACGCTGTCCGAGCGGCAGGAATATGTGCGCAGCCGCTTGGCCGTATTTGCGCCCGAGCAGACGCAGGAAGCCGTGGATTCCTTGCAGCCGTGTGTGGATTATGAGAAAAAAGCGTTGACCGAAGGTCAGGTTTTCGATCTGGGAGACCGCGAACTGGAAGTGATTTTTACGCCCGGACATACGCATGGTTCCGTATGCTTCCTCGATCGCCGCTATCGCCGGATTTTCACGGGCGATACGGTCAATTACGGTATGCTGCTGCAAAAATCGTATGAATGTACGGCGCTTTCCGTCTATGTGGAAAGTCTGAAAAAACTTCTTGCGCGCGGGGGCGAATTCGATACCGTTCTGCGCTGCCACGGCGAGCCGGTCGGCACAAAAGGGGATATCCAGATCGTGATGGGTATGGTGCAGCGGATTATCAGTGGCGAAGTATCGGGCGAGCATTTTGTCAATCCGATGCGCGACTGCTGGAATTATAATTTCGGGCAGAAATATTCGGTTTCCTACGACGGCCCCGACGCCGAACTCTGATTTCTTTTGATTGGGAGGTTTTTTATGAGAATCAAAGTCACATCCGACAGCACCTGCGATCTTTCCGCAGAGTTGGTTGAAAAATATAATATTACGCTTGTGCCGCTTCTGGTAGAAATGGGCGGAAAAAGCTATCGGGACGGTGTGGACATTGTCCCGGCGGATATTTTTGCCCATGTGGCGGCCGGGGGCGGCCTGTGTTCTACCGCCGCCGTGAATATGGTTACCTATCACGAGATTTTCGAGCCGCTTTCGCGCGAATACGATGCCGTGATTCATGTGAATATCGGCTCCGGCTTTTCGTCCTGCTATCAGAACGCCTGTCTGGCGGCGCAGGATCTGCCAAATGTGTATGTGATCGATTCGCGCAATCTTTCGACAGGCCAAGGGCTGATCGTTCTGGAGGCTTGTGAGCGTGCACAGAATTGTGAAGATGCCGCCGCTTTGGCCGAAGAGCTGTGCAAACTCACGGCGCGCGTGGAAGCAAGCTTTGTGCTTCATCGGCTGGATTATATGGTTAAGGGCGGGCGCTGCTCCATGGTGACGGCCCTGGGCGCCAATTTGCTCAAGCTTCGCCCGTGTATCGAGGTTAAAGACGGTAAAATGGCGGTTGTAAAGAAGTACCGCGGAACCTATGATAAATGCCTGCGCGATTATATTCGTGACCGCCTGGCCGATCGTGACGATGTGGAAAAAGACAAGCTGTTTTTTACCTACACGCCCGTAGAGGAAAAAGCCATGGCGGAAGCCCGCAAGGCGCTAAAAACCTACAGCCAGTTTGATCGGGTTTTTGAGACCACGGCAGGCTGTACGGTATCGTGTCACTGCGGCCCGGATACGCTGGGTGTACTGTTTATCCGAAAAGCATAAAATACAGAAAAAAGCAGCAGGCCAACGATCAGGTCTGCTGCTTTCATTATGTGGACGAAAACACGAATGAGGCTTATTCAGCCTTTTTGGCATCATCACCGATGATCGTCATGATGCCTTTGTTCAATGCGAGATATTCCGCCTTGATCAACTCGTACTTTTTCAGTCCTTCTTCTTCCAAATGATAATACACGCGTGTACGGCGACGGCCAACCAGTTCCTGCCGGTCAGAGATCAGTTTGCGTTCCAGCATGCGATACAGCGTGGGGTACAGGGAACCTTCCTGCAAAACAAAATACCCGTTGCTGCGCGTCTGCAGCTCCTGTGTGATCTCGTAGCCATACATATCACGATCCTGCAACAATTTCAGGATCAACAATTCGACCGTACCCTTTTTTAAACTATCGGACACGCCCATTTCGGCCACCTCCAAAAAATGCAATATGGTCATTATACATCATTTGTTGCATTTTTACAATAGCAAACAGTAAAAATACGAAAAATAGCAAAGATGACTTTGCAATACAAATAAAATTGTAAAAGGGTAGTAAAAAGCAACAAAAAACCGGATAATTGAAGCCATAAGCAAAGTGAACCACGCTCACATTTGCCCTCAAACCCTCCCGGAACAGGCATTCCAAGAGGGTTAGGGCTTCATATTGTATTTATGCTTTTGTTGTTTTGCGTACAATGACTTATAAAAAAGTTGAATAACAGACGTCGGCAAGCTATCTGGTTAAAGAATATTGACGCATCGGATTTTAGTTAACGGAAAGCTTATACAAAGCAATTTCGTCCGTTTCGCGGTTGGCGGCAACCAGACAATCGGTTCCGTTTACCACAAGGTGCATCACGTTGGCCGGTCCGGCTCCGCTGTCGATCACATCCAGCTTGTATGCGCCGTCTTCAAACGAAAGATACAGTAATTCGCGGTCGCCCTGGCGGTAGCCCAAAACAGCGCGGCCTTTTCCGGCGAGCTTACCGCTCCAGATAGCGTGCAAAAACGGCAACTTGCGCTCGCAATCCCAAACCTTTGCATAAGCGCCGCCCTGTTTTTTCCACACGGCGAGCGTGTCGCCGTGGAAAGGCGAGAACGTCATCATTTCCGCTTCGCCGTCGCCGTCAAAATCGGCCAGCGTCATGTCGCTGACGGGCGTTTCCAATACGGTGGAAACTTCCCATTCTGCGCCGGCTTCTGCAGGCGGGGCCACGCGGATCACGCCGTTTTCCGTTCCGAAATAGGCCGTTTCCACGCCGTCTTCCGTGGTTTTGCAGAAACCATGGTTTTTGTACAGGCCGCTGACAAGCGCCGTCATGGGCAGCGGATGCTCATCATCAAAGACAGAGAGGTCATCCGGCAGCACACCGACCCAGATCCGCCCGGGACAGGTCCAGTCGTCTTTGTAGGCGTGCGCTGATTTCAGCGTGGCGGCTACCAGATAGTTCACCCCGCCGCGCCGGAGGATACCGAAACGATGCACGAACGGCAGCGGGCACAGCGTGTGAACTTTCCAGCCGGTCTCATCCGGCTCGGCCACGACGATCGAGGCAGAGGCGGAATCATTGGGCGAATAGAAACGATGCGTAGCCAGGAAAACGCCGTCGCTTCCCGGAACCTGCTCCATCGTCATCACGCCGCCGGGACCGTCCCATACGGTTTCCTCAAGCTTGCCGTCTTCGGAAAACAGCAGGCAGCGGTCTGTCTTTTCGGCGGCCACCAAAAAATGACTGCGGCCGTCTTTTTGCAGGGGGGCCAGCGAATAGCACTTGCTTAGTGTGCCCAACACCTGCTTTTTCCATTCCAATTTATCGGGCATGGATTTTCATCCCTTTCTCAACATACGTTACACACCGGCCGCGGCAAACTGCTCCCGCAGGAAACGGTTCGCCTTTTGCAGGTCGGCTTCCCATTCGGGACTGCCGGTATACCAGAATTCCCCTACAAACATCCGAACGCCCAGCTCCCACGCACAGCGGATGGCGGCGGGAAAATCGACGTGGCCCGTGCCATAGGGCACTTCGCGGAACACGCCGGGTACGGTTTCTTTCAGATGCATGGCGGAAAGATGTCCGCGCCCCAGCCGCAGATCGTCCAAAACGTCTTTGCCGTCGGCTTTGGCGGCGTTCGTCAGGTTGCCGATATCGGGATAAACCTGCAAATACGGACTCTGCATGGCGGTTACATAGGCCATGGATTTTTCCACCGTGTTCATAAACGGGGTTTCCATCGTTTCAAAACCCATCATTACGCCGAAGCGCGCGGCCATTTCCACCGATTTTTTCAGATTCTCGGCGAACAGGCGGCGGGTTTCTTCGTTTCCGGGCGTGTAGTACACGTCATATCCAGCCAGCTGAATCTGACGGATGCCGATATCCGCGGCAAAAGCCAGCGCCTTTTCCATGATTTCCAGGCTGCGGGCCGCCGTGGCCGGATCGGGGCTTCCGAGCGGATATTTCCGATGGCCGGAAAGGCACATCGAAACAATCGGAACACCGGTTTTTTGGATGGCATCGCGCAAAGCGGCGCGCTCGGCGGCCGGCATATCCAGCCGCGCAAGCTTTTCGTCCGTTTCGTCAATGCTGATTTCCATATAATCGAAGCCGGCGGCGCGCGTATACGTCAGTTTTTCTTCCAGCGTCAGCGTGCCGGGCATCGATTTTTCATACAGACCCAGACGATAATCGTTCATTATGCTTCTCCTTTAATTACAGGAAGCTCGGGAACGGCGTATCGGGTTCGTCGGTAAAGACATCGTCGAAGCCGCGCGGATAATGATAATAAATATCGTCCTTGTCGATGGGGAAGGTGAACTTGCCGCCCACCGCCCAGATGTACGGTTTGAAGGTATACTTCATGCGCAGTTTGCGGTATTCGTACAGCATCACGATTTCGTTGGGGTCGGCCTGGAAGTTAGACCAGATATCGTGATGGAACGGAATCATAACCTGCGTATTGAGCGCTTCGCCCATGCGCAGAATGTCGGAAGAAGTCATCTTGTCGGTTACGCCGCGGGGATTTTCACCAAAAGAACCCAGCGCAACATCGATCTGATGCTCGTTGCCGTGTTTGGCGTACATGTTGCAGTAATGGGAATCGCCGCTGTGGTACACGGAACCGGCGGGCGTCTGAATCAGATAGTTGACGGCGCGGTCGTCCATGTTGGGAATCGTGCCGCGGATCGTTTTTTTCGGATCGGGCTCGGTGACCATGACGGTGCGGTCAAACGATTCGAGTGCCAGAATGGTGGTGTCGCCTACGGTGACGCTGTCGCCGGGCTTGACCACGATGCAGCGGTCGGCCGGAACGCCCCATTCGATCCATTTTTCCACACAGGCCTTGGGGCCGATGAACGGAACGGGCTTTTTCACGTTCTGCATCACGGCGGCGGCCACGTTCATGTCGATGTGGTCGTTATGGTTATGCGTGGCCAGAATGGCGTCTACGTCCTGAATGCCGAACGGGTCCATGACAAACGGGGAAACGCGCAGGTTCAGCTGCAATTTGCGGCAGCCGGTCATGCGGGCCATCTGATGTCCTTTGGCCATCAGCGGATTTTTCATGGAACGTTTACCGGTACCGCACCAGAAATCGATGCACAGGTTGGTGCTGTTTTCGGTTTTAATCCAGATGCCGGTGCAGCCCAGCCACCACATAGAGAATGTGCCGGGTTTCACCTGCTCGGCGGCAATTTCTTCGTTAAGCCAGTTGCCCCATTCGGGGAAAGTGCTCTGAATCCAGGATTCGCGCGTGATTTCGTCGATCTTGCTCATTTGTCTCGTCTCCTTTTTTTGTTTTTAAAGCAAACATAAAATGAAAAAATGTCTGCTTGGGTGTACCGGAAGGGTTCTTTGTCTAAAGTATAACAGGAAGTTAACAAATTATCAAGCAAGATAGGGATAAAAACCATGTAAATGTCCGTGAATTTAATTTTTTTATGTTGATTTTGTGTTTGTTTTGTGCTAATGTAAATATAGACTAGAATGGGGGTAGTAGCATGGCTGTTCTGGTAGTGGATACAGGTTCTTCCAGTATGCGGACGGTTGTTTTTGCTGAAACGGGCGAAATTTTGTTTTCAGTCCAGCAGGAATACAGCATGGATCTTGGCCCGGACGGCCGTGCAACGATGCAGGCCGCCGTGTTTGAGCAGACGCTGACAAAGCTTCTTTCGCAGACGGGCGCCTTTATTAAGGAAAAAGGAATTTCATTGCGGGCCGTTTCCCTTACATCGCAGCGCAGCTCGGTTTTGGCTGTGGATCGGCTTGGCAAACCGCTGTATCCCATCTTGATGTGGTATGATAAACGCAGTTCGGATGCATGCGCAAACCTAAGCGAACGGCACGGGGAAGAGATCTATCGGATCAGCGGGATGCGCCTGACGCCGGTAGCTTCCGCGCCCAAGATGCGCTGGCTTCGTGAAAACGAACCGGCTGTTTATGAAAAGGCTTTTAAACTGATCGGAATACACGATTACCTGTTGTTTTTGCTGACAGGAAATTTTGTGACGGATGCTTCCTTGGCTTGCCGCAGCGCGCTGATGGACATCCGCTGCTTTGCCTGGAGCGACCGGCTGTGTGCGCTTTTCGGCGTGGAACAGGAAAAATTATGCCGCCTGCTGCCGCCGGGCAGCGTGGCCGGAACGCTGAAAGCTTCCGTTGCCGAAAGTACAGGGCTTGCGGCGGGCATTCCGGTAATTTCCGCCGGCGGCGATCAACAAAGCTGTGTGTTAGGGCAGGGACTGACCGAACCGGGTATGCTCAGCGTGAATTCGGGCAGCGCCTCGTATATTACGGCGCTGGCGGAACAGCCGGTGTTTGATCCCAACATGGAAGTGGGGCTGAATGCACATTGTATCCCTGAAAAATGGGTGTGTGAGGCCTCGAATATGAGCAGCGGAACGGCTTACCGCTGGTTTTTCCAAACGTTTTACGGGATCTGTGGGGCTGCTTCTCTAAAAGAAATGGACGAAGAGATTGCGGCACGGCCTGCAAAAGGCGCGGACGGCGTGATCTGCGTGCCCGATTTCGCGGGGCGCGGTTGCCCCGGAATCGACCCGCAGGCCAGAGGCGTATTTTTCAATGTGGGGCTTGATGCCGATCGCGGTGATTTCGCCCGGGCGCTGCTCGAGGGCATCGCCTGCGATATCGCGGAAGCCGCCGATTATCTGAAAAAAATGGGCGTTGGTGCCGGGGCGGTCTGGTCCACCGGCGGGCTGACGAAGTTTTCCGTTTTTAACCAGATTACAGCCGATCTTCTGGGGCGGCCAGTTACGGTTCGCCGCCAGCGGGAAACAACGGCGCTGGGCGCGCTGATCGGCGCGCGGGTTGCTTTGGGGGATATCGATTCCCCGCAGGCATTTTTTGCGGACTATTCGGCACAGGACCAGGTGTTTGAACCGCAGCATGAAGGAATGAAAATTTATGCCGAACTGCTTCAAAAGCGTCGGCAATATAAGGAGAAGGTGCACAGATGAAAAGCAGTCAGATTGATGTACAGTACAGACGCGAGAGAATGCTCAATTATCTGCGCAAGGTTCACAAGGCCGAAGTGCAGGAACTGGCAAAACGGTTTCACGTTACCACGATGACGGTTCGCCGTGATCTGGATCTGTTCCAGGAGCGCGGCGAAGTGAAGCGGCGCTATGGCATGGCTTTTTATACCGGCGTGGTGGATACAGACGTGGATTACGCAACGCCTACAGGCAATCCTTCCCCGGCACACAAGGCGCTGGCTCGTGCGGCCGCGCGTATGATTGAAGAAGGCGATACGGTCTTTTTCAACAGCAGTTCCACAGTTCTTGGCATTTTAGAAGAATTAACCGGACGCCGCGTAACGATTGTAACCAATAACGGCCGCGTTTTGTATGCCGACCGTTCCCCCGAAATCGATGTGATTTTGACGGGCGGCGACGTTTACGGCAAGAAACAGAGCCTGGTTGGCGATCTGGCATCCGCTACCTTGATGCGGGTAACGGCCGGAAAGTGCTTTTTGGGCGTAAGCGGGATCAGCGCGGCATCCGGGCTGACCAGCAGTATCAGCCTGGAAGCGCCGGTTAACCGCACCATGCTGCGCCGCTGCACCGGTATGCGGGTTGTGGTGGCCGAAGGCAGCAAAATCGGCAAGCAGTTCAATTTCGTCAGCGGACAGATTCAGGATATTACCCATCTGATCACAACGCGGGACGCCGATCCGAACGAATTGGAACGGATTCGTGCCTGCGGTGTAGAAGTAATTTTTGCTGACGCTGAAGACGATCTGTAATATAAACAGGCATAACTTCCTCCTCTCTTTCATATAGCTTGCTATAGGCAAACCGAAAGAGAGGAGGAAATATTATGATTGTGTCTTTTAGAAGCCGGCGATGGCGAATGGCTATTCTGCTGGTGCTGATCGGTGTGCTGGCCATTACGTACTTTGCCGTTCGCGGGGCAGGACATTCTTCTGCCAAAGAGGTTTCCGGTGCAACCAACGAGGAACGGCTGGCGTTTATTAACAGCTTTGGCTGGACGGTAGAGACGCAGCCGCAGGAAGAAGCCCAGGTTGTGATTCCCGAGCAATTCAATGACGTGTATACGGCGTATAACGAATTGCAGCTGAAGGAAGGATTTGACCTGCGCGATTATGCCGGAAAAACCTGCACGCATTATCGCTATGCGGTAACCAATTATCCGGGCGAAGAAAACGTGGGCATTTCGGTTTTGGTGTGTGAAGGCCGGATCATCGGCGCGGATGTGGCTTCTGCGGAGCTGAACGGTTTCATGCATGGAATCAGTGAACATCCGCAGCAGGAAGAAACGGGTTCCGATCAGCAGGAAACAGCCGAACCGGAAGCGGCCGTTTCACAGACACAGGATGAGGCGGGTTCGGATTCCTAACGTTCCGACCGCCGGAAAGGAATGGATTCGTGAACGAGAGACTCGATAAAATTCTGGCCTCCCAGAATCTGGGCAGCCGCAAGGAGGCGGGTGCGTTGATTCGCCGGGGGGCCGTTAGCGTAAACGGACAAACTGTCCGCAAACCAGAGACAAAAGCAGATCCGGAGCGCGACGAAATCGTGGTGGAAGGGCAGCGGCTGACCTATCGCAGGTATGTTTATATCATGATGAACAAGCCCGCCGGCGTGCTTTCGGCGGCCAACGATCCGCGCGCAACGACCGTTGTGGACCTTGTTCCCGAATCGATGCGCAGACGCGGATTGTTCCCGGCCGGGCGGTTGGACAAAGATACAACCGGCTTGCTGATTATTACAGACGACGGGGACTATGCCCACCGTATGCTGGCGCCTGCCTCGCATGTATACAAGCTGTATGAAGCGCGTCTGGACACGCCGGTTCTGCCGGGGGACGCTGAACGGTTTGCGGCCGGGCTTGATTTGGGGGACTTTACCAGCCTGCCCGCCGAGCTGACTCTGCCGGATGAAAACGATCCTTATGTGGCGCGCGTATGCATCCGCGAAGGCAAGTTCCATCAGGTGAAGCGGATGTTCCTTGCTTGTGGACATGAGGTGCAGCAGCTTCGCCGGCTGCGCGTAGGCGGATTGGAGCTTGACCCCAATCTGGAAGAAGGCGCATGCCGTTTGTTAACACAATGTGAAGCCGAAGCGGTTTTTTCTTAGCAGATTGTACTAATTTTCGGGTTGAGAATTTACACCGTGAGCGGTTTGGATAAACCGACGGCGCCATTTTTGGAACAATCATGACTATCATTCCATAAGAAAATCTGCTATAATAGGAACACGTTGAAACGAGTTTTCCTAGTTTATTCCGAAAAAGGGAATGACAGACCAACTTAATTTGAACGAAAAATCGACAGGAGGCACCATTCTATGGCAAGTGTTACATTAAAAAATGTATACAAAATTTACTCCGGCGGCGTAACGGCTGTTACGGACTTCAACCTCGACATCCAGGATAAGGAATTTATCATTCTGGTAGGTCCTTCCGGTTGCGGTAAATCCACCACGCTGCGTATGATCGCCGGTCTGGAAGAAATCAGCAAGGGCGAACTGTACATCGGCGACGTGCTCGCCAATAACGTAGCTCCGAAAGATCGTGATATCGCCATGGTTTTCCAGAACTACGCTCTGTATCCGCATATGACGGTTTATGACAACATGGCTTTCGGTCTGAAGCTGCGCAAGGTTCCGAAGGATGAAATCAAGCGCCGTGTAGACGAAGCTGCCCGTATCCTCGATATCACTCACCTGCTCGACAGAAAGCCTGCCGCTCTGTCTGGTGGTCAGCGTCAGCGTGTTGCCCTGGGCCGTGCTATCGTACGTAACCCCAAGGTGTTCCTGCTCGACGAACCGCTTTCCAACTTGGACGCCAAGCTGCGTGCTCAGATGAGAACCGAGCTGACCAAGCTCCACAAGAAACTGGGCACCACCTTTATCTATGTTACCCACGACCAGACCGAAGCTATGACCATGGGCGACCGCATCGTGGTTATGAAGGACGGCTTCATTCAGCAGGTTGATACACCTCAGAATCTGTATGAACTGCCCTGCAATGAATTCGTAGCCGGCTTCATGGGCTCTCCGCAGATGAACTTCATCGATTGCGTAGTTGGCCAGCAGGGTAAGGATTACACCATTAAGTTTGGTCCTTATGAATACAAGATTCCGGCCAACAAGGCTGAAGGCACCGAAGTTGGCAACTTCGTAGGCAAAGATGTTGTATTCGGCATCCGTCCCGAAGATGTACACGACGAACCCGACTTCCTGGCCAAGGTTAACGATGGTTTTGCAGAGTGTCATGTAGACGTAACCGAATTGATGGGTGCTGAAACCTATCTGTATCTGGAATGCGAAGGCGCTTCCATCACCGCCCGTGTAGAACCCACTTCTACCGCTAAGGCCGGCGATAAGCAGAAAGTTGCTTTCGACCTGAACAAGATGCACCTGTTCGATAAAGAAACCGAAAAGACCATCCTTAACTAATAAGTTAGTCTGTTCTTGTGCGGCTCCCGATTTTCGGGGGTCGCATTTTCTGTTTTGCATAATTTGAGGCCTCATTTCTCAAAAAAGTTTTTGAAATTCAAAATTTTCTTGAATAAATGGTTGAAATTCGGCAGATTATTTTGTACAATATGATTTAAATGAGGAATTCATTTTGTAAAGATGCGCACCGCCGCGTGTCTGCTGCACTGCAATATTACCTTTGGGCGGATAAAAGAAAGAGGGGTCAACATGTCAAACAGATTATTTCAGACGGTGATTCATCAGATGCGTCAGTCAATCGACCGCACGATCGGTGTGGTAGATGAATCCTCCGTGATCATTGCCTGCAGTGAGCTGGGCAAAATTGGTGAGGTCATTGAAGATCTTTCGGCAGAAAGCCTGAATCCTTCTTCCGCTGTTGTGGTGAATGGTTATACGTATGAGGCGATCGGAACCCATCCGAAGCCGGAATATGCCGTGTTTGTTTCGGGCAGTGATGAAGATGCCATCCGCTATACCGGTCTGCTGGCCGTTTCGCTTAGCTGCATCAAGCAGTATTACGACGAAAAATACGACCGCAGCAACTTCATTAAAAACGTTATTCTCGATAACATCCTGCCGGGCGATATTTATCTGAAGTCCCGCGAACTGCATTTCAGCGCGGATGTCAGCCGCGTATGTATGCTGATTAAGATCACCAATAAAACGGATGTTTCCGCGTTTGATGTGATCCAGCAGCTGTTCCCGGATAAGAGCAAGGACTTCATTATCAACATCAACGAAACCGATATTGCGCTTGTTAAGGAAATCCGCAGCGGAATCGACGAGCGCGATCTGGATAAGCTGGCGGGCTCCATTGTGGATACGCTTTCCAGCGAATTCTATACCCACTGTGTCATCGGTATTGGTACCATTGTGGACAATATCAAGGATCTGGCGCGCTCCTTTAAAGAGGCTCAGGTGGCGCTGGAAGTGGGCAAGGTGTTCGACACCGAAAAAACGATTGTCAGCTACAACAACCTGGGTATTGCCCGTTTGATTTATCAGCTGCCTACCACGCTTTGCGAAATGTTCCTGCGCGAAGTTTTCAAGCGCGGTTCCATTGAATCGCTGGATCAGGAAACACTGTTTACGATTCAGAAGTTCTTTGAAAACAACCTGAACGTTTCCGAAACTTCCCGTAAACTGTTTGTTCACCGCAACACGCTGGTGTACCGTCTGGAAAAGATTAAGAAGATCACCGGCTTGGATCTGCGCGAATTCGAAGACGCCATTGTCTTTAAAGTGGCTTTGATGGTGAAAAAATATCTTTCCAGCAATCCGATGAAATTTTAATGCCGCACATAAGGATCCGGGCGTAAAGGGGCCGGCGGGCCAACACCCGGGGTCCGTTGTTTTGCTGCGTTGAATCCAGCTGCCTGCCGGGTCCTTAGCGATGCGATCCGGCAGGTTTTTGTTTTTTGTGTTTTTGGACGAGACGAGGGGGTCAGATTAGGGAATGATTGAATTTAATGATGTATCCAAGGTGTATGCCAACGGGACGCGCGCCCTGCAGCATTTGAACCTGTATGTGGATAAAGGAGAATTTGTGTTTATCGTCGGTTCTTCGGGCGCCGGCAAAAGTACGTTTTTGAAGCTGATTATGTGCGAAGAAAAGCCCACGAGCGGACAGATTCTGCTCAATGGACAGGAAATTTCCAATGCCAAGCGCCGCGAAATTCCGTATATCCGGCGTAAAATGGGCATTGTTTTTCAGGATTTCCGCTTGATTGATACGATGACCGTGTTTGATAACGTGGCGTTTGCCATGCGTGTAACCGGTGCGTCTTATTATGATATCAAAAAGCGTGTGCCTTATATTCTGGGGCTGGTGGGCTTGCAGCATAAAGCGCGTCATAAACCCACGGAGCTTTCGGGCGGCGAACGGCAGCGTGTTGGTTTGGCGCGTGCGCTGGTGAACAATCCGTCGATTATTATTGCGGACGAGCCGACCGGTAACATCGACCCGGCGCTTTCTTTTGAAATTGTGGATCTGCTCAGCGAAATCAATTTGCGCGGCACCACTGTGCTGATGGTAACGCACGAGCATTCGCTGGTTAAACATTTTAACCGCCGCATCATTCAGATTCACAGCGGCCAGATTGTGGCCGATACGCAGCAGCCTGTTGTACAGCCGGCAGATTGATTTTGACCCGCCCTTTGCGGGTTCGGATTTACAGAAAGGCATGATTCCATATGAAAATATATAGTTTGGGTTATCTGCTCAAAGAAGGCATCCGCAGCCTGTGGACCAACCGCACCATGACGCTTGCGTCTGTATGTGTGTTGATCTCCTGCCTGCTTCTTACGGGCACGGCGGTGCTGTTTTCCATGAATATCGCCACAGCCATGAAAGATGTGGAAAATTCCAACAGCATTACGGTGTATTTGGACGACAATCTTCCGGCGCTGAAGGCGGTTGAAGTAGGCGAACAGCTGCGCCAGCTGGACAATATCGCGACCTGCGATTATGTGCCCAAAGATGAGGCGCTCAAGGATATTTTGGAAGGTATGGGCGATGAAGGTTCCGTGTTTGAGGGCCTGACCGGTTCTGATAATTTCCTGCCGGACGCTTATCGCATTTCGTTTGAAGATATTTCCAAATATGATGAAACGATTGCGGCTATTGAGAGCCTGGAAGGCGTAAATAAATACACCGATTATTCCGAAATTATCGATAGACTCAATTCTATCGATAACATGGTGCGCATTTTCGGCGTGGTGGTTGTGGCGGTACTGGGCGTTGTTTCGCTGTTTATTATTGCCAACACGATTAAAGTCACGATGTTCTCGCGCCGTCTGGAAATCAGCATTATGAAATCGGTTGGCGCCACAGATATGTTTGTGCGTATTCCGTTCATTGTAGAAGGTATGCTGATCGGCCTGATTTCGAGCCTTTTGTCTACGCTGATCATTGGTTTGGCGTATGTTCGCATTATGGATGCGATCGTCAACGTGATTCCGTTCTTTACGCCGGTGGTTATGGATACGTTCTTCTGGCCGATGATGGGCTGTTTTGTATTGGCCGGTTTGTTGTTCGGCATGATGGGCGGTCTCATCTCGATTCGCCGCTATTTGAAACACGAAGGAAGTCTGGCTGTTGCCTAAGGCGGCTGGATTCGCAAAGAGATACGGGACCCGGTATAACCGGGTTCCGTGTTTTGTTACAGGAAGGAGCAAGTGCGTATGCCCCAGAAAAAAATCAGCAGCTTCAAACGGGTTCCGGTTGGCATTGTTGTTGCCTTGGTCGCGCTGACGGCGGCCATTTCCATTTCGGTTTCCTATCAGACGGCGATACGGCAAACCAACGCTAAATTGCAGGATATCAACGAGCGGCAGGCGATGTTTTCGAAACTCAGCGAAATCGATACGCTGGCTCGCGGTGTGTTTTACGGCCAGATCGATGAAGAAAAACTCAATGAGGCGCTGGCTCGCGGCTATGCAGAAGGTCTTGGCGACGAGCAAATTTTTTATCTTGCCGCAGAGGATGCAAAAGCTTATCAGACTTATGCCGAAAACGCCATCGAACCGATCAGCGGCATTGGCGCTGAGGTTGTACAGGCGGACGACGGGGCTTTGCGTGTGGTGCGGATCTATGATGGTTCCGGCGCACAGGAAGCCGGCTTGCTTATAGGAGACGAAATTACAGAGATTAACGGCAAAGAAACAACCGGGCTTGCCTATTCGGTGGCCTGGAGCAGTTTGAACCAGCCGGAAGGCACTGAAATCGAACTGACGGTGCGGCGCGGGAGTGCCGAAAAAACCGAAAAACACTCCCTTTCGCTTCAAGTGACTTGTTCCAATTTTAAGGCACAGACCGTTTCGGCCTCTGTGCTTGATAAAAATGTAGGATATCTTTCGATTGCGCGCCTGCGCTCCGAAACCGGAAAAGAACTGGAAAGCAGCCTGAATACGCTGCGTGAACAGGGCGCGGCTGCTTGGGTGATCGATCTGCGCGGCTGCGTGGGTACGGATGAATCGGCTGCCGCCGCGGTGGCGGATTTGTTATTGGGAACAGTCGATACAGTTCGCGCAGAAAACCGTTCCGGCGAGATCGAAACGCTGCGTCAATCAGACGATAAAGCGGCCGAAGGCAAGGTGGTTTGTCTGGTAGACGGCGAGACAAGCGGTACGGCGGAAGTTCTGGCCGGTGCGCTTCAGGATGCGGGCTGCACGGTTGTTGGCCAAACAACGGCGGGCAATGCTGTTCGCACCATTTTTTCGCGCCTTTCCGATGGTTCGGGGATCGTTTTGCCGGTGGGTTACTATGTGCGTGCAGACGGAAGCCGAATCAGCGGTACGGGCGTGACGCCCGATACGGCAGCCGAGCTGAATGAAGAGCAAACACGCGCCCGCAGATACGGTAAACTCGATGTCAAACAGGACGCACAGGTTCAGCAGGCCTGTAAGGCGGCTTTGGGATAAGCTGACCTTTTTAAGATGTCTTTTTTTCGACAGTGTGTGCCCATTGACATTACGGCATTCTTTGATTATAATAGATTCTATATGAAAAAATGAGACTGCGCAAAGGGCGCGGTGCTTTACAACAAATTTGATTTTTCCATGAGGGTGATACAATGGCAGGTAAACGCGTAGTGCTGACCCAGAAGGGTCTGGAAGATTTGAAAAAAAAGCTGGAGTTTTTGGAAACCGTACGCCGCAACGAAGTTATCGAAAAAATCAAGGTAGCTCGTTCTTATGGCGACCTTTCCGAAAACAGCGAATATGATGAAGCCAAAAACGAGCAGGCCAAGGTGGAAGCCGAAATCGCCGACCTGACGGTTATGCTGCAGAATGTTGAAATCATCGACGAAAGCAAACTCAGCAACGATACGGTTAACCTGGGCTCTACGGTAAAGGTTCGCATCGTGACGGATCGCGGCGAACGCGAAAAGGAATTCCAGATTCTCGGTTCCAACGAAGCCAATCCGCGCGAAGGCAAGATTTCGGATGATTCCCCGGTTGGTAAGGCGCTGCTGGGCTGCAAATTGGGCGACGAAGTGGACGTTACCACTCCGGCCGGCGTAGCAAAATATTGTATTCTTGAAATCTCTAGATAAGAGCTGTTTCGCAGCCTGAGCGGGCAGACGTTCGGGCTGTTTTCTTGTTCCCCGCAAGCGGGAAATGTAAATTGAGAAAGTACAGGAGAGAATGGATTATGGCAGAAAATAAAAATCCCGCCGTTGTATCCGGCGAGCAGAATCTCAGCGAATTGCTGCAGATCCGCCGCGACAAGCTGACGGAATTGCAGGCGCAGGGAAAAGATCCGTTTCAGATTACCCGCTACCCTGTAACGCATCACAGCGAAGATGTGCGCGCGCATTACGATGAACTGGAAGAAAAGGAAGTTACCATCGCCGGACGTATGATGTCCAAACGTATTATGGGTAAGGCTTCTTTCTGCCATGTGTCGGATCTGACCGGGCAGATGCAGTGCTATGTTTCCCGCGATGGCTTGGGCGATGAACCGTATCAGGCCTTCAAAAAGCTCGATGTGGGCGATATTGTTGGCGTGCGTGGTTTTGTATTCAAAACCAAAACGGGCGAAATCACCGTGCGTGCCGAAGAAGTAACCTTGCTTTCCAAGAGCCTGCATCCGCTGCCGGAAAAATTCCACGGCCTGACGGATACTGATACCCGTTATCGTCAGCGTTATCTGGATCTCATCATGAATCCGGAAGTGCGCGATACCTTTAAGAAGCGTTCCGCTATTCTGCGCGAAATCCGTCGTTTCCTGGACAATCAGGGCTTTATGGAAGTGGAAACGCCCATGCTGGTTTCCAATGCCGGCGGCGCCGCTGCCCGTCCGTTTGAAACGCATTACAATGCGCTTGATGAAGACGTGAAGCTGCGTATTTCGCTGGAACTGTACCTCAAGCGCCTGATCGTGGGCGGCATGGAACGCGTCTATGAAATCGGCCGCGTATTCCGCAACGAGGGTGTAGATACCCGTCATAACCCGGAATTCACGCTGATGGAGCTGTATCAGGCTTATACCGATTACAATGGCATGATGGATCTGACGGAAAATATGTTCCGCCATGTGGCGCAGGCCGTATGCGGCACAACGCTGATCCCGTACGCCGATGAAATGATCGACCTGGGCAAGCCGTTTGCCCGTATGACGATGGTGGACGCCGTGAAGCAGTATGCCGGCGTTGACTTTAACGAAGTAGCCGATACCGAAGCCGCTAAAAAGCTGGCCGACGAAAAGGGCATTCACTACGAACCGCGCCACACCAAGGGCGATATTCTCAACCTCTTCTTCGAAGAGTACGTAGAAGAACATCTGATTCAGCCGGTGTTTATCATGGACCACCCGGTAGAAATTTCCCCGCTTACCAAGCGCAAGCCGGAAAATCCGGATTATGTGGAACGCTTTGAGCTGTTTATTTACGGCCGTGAAATGTGCAACGCTTATTCCGAGCTGAACGACCCGATCGATCAGCGTCAGCGCTTTGCCGAGCAGGAAAAATTGCTGGCCCAGGGCGACGAAGAAGCCAACCACACCGACGAAGACTTCCTGCACGCGCTGGAAATCGGTTTGCCCCCCACGGGCGGCATCGGTTACGGCATCGACCGTCTGGTTATGCTGCTGACGAACAGCTCCGCCATTCGCGATGTGCTGCTGTTCCCCACAATGAAACCCTTGAATGGTGTAAAGGACGAAAATGGTGTAAACAAAACCGAGTCCGAAGCGCCAAAAACCGAGCCGGAAAAGATAGATTTCTCCAAAGTCGAGATCGAGCCTTTGTTCAAGGATTTCGTAGATTTTGAGACTTTCTCCAAGTCCGATTTCCGGGCAGTCAAGGTGCTTGCCTGCGAAGCCGTACCGAAGTCCAAGAAGCTGCTGAAGTTTACCTTAGACGATGGCTCAGGCGAAAATAGGACGATTTTAAGCGGTATTCACGCCT
>CALWVE010000008.1 GCA_944384905.1 uncultured Clostridia bacterium | reverse complement strand
CTCTTTTTCAAAATCTTTGATATATGTATATTTCCTTCGCATAGCAAAACCTCCTATAGCAGTGTTTTAATTCTACCATAGGAGGCTGTCTTTTTCTATTGTCCGTTTTTACTGGACTTGTGCATTTTTGGGAACGCTGTTTTAATTTTGTTGTGCTTTATGACTCGGAGTAGTTTCCGAAAAACGTAAAGTTCGGCAATTCGCTTCCCAACGAAGCAATAAGCTGCAGCGTGTCCGGGTCAAAAATGCTGCCCGAAAAATCCAGATAAAAATGATACTGGAACGGTTCGTTCGGAACCGGACGCGATTCGATTTTGGTCATGTTCAGATTGTGCAGCGCAAATCGTTCCAAAACGCCGTACAGGGAACCGGCCACATGGGGAATATCAAAACAAACGCTGATTTTATTGGCGTCCTGTGTCAGATACAAGTCACGGCTGATCGCAATAAACCGGGTGCGGTTGAATTTGGCATCCTGAATATTCGTTTCCAAAATGCGGAGCCCGTATTTTTGCGCCGCGGTTTCCGAACAGATTGCGGCCGTGTGGGCGGGCTTGGTTTCGCTGATAAATTTACCGGCCGTGGCTGTGTTGGAAAACTGACGAGAGGCAAAACCGTGCGCGCGGATATAATGGCTGCATTGGGCCAATGCCTGCGGATGGGAAATAACCTCTTCAACTTCATCCGCTTCGCATAGCGCCGCCAGACAATGGCTGACGCGTACCGTGGTAGCTTTGGCAATGGTAAAACGATTTTGAATCAGCAGGTCGTATACTTCCGCTACAGACCCGGCCGAAGAATTTTCGATCGGCAATACGCCGAAATCAGCTTCACCGTTTTTTACGGCTGCAAAAACGTCTTCCCAGGTAGCGTGAAAGGAAACCCGCTGGCCGGGGAACATCTGCTCGCAGGCTTTGTGTGCGTAGGCGCCTTCCACACCCTGACAGGCCACACACAGATTTTCATCCGGCAGTGTATGGAGCGCGTGTTCAACCATTTGCGTAAAATCCGTGGAAGCATCCAGCATGCGGTGCTGGCGTTCGCGGCTGAGCGCAAAAATTTTGGTGTACAGTTCTTTCGCATAGTCGCCGTATTCCGGGTTGGAAAGGCGAACCTGCTCCAGAATTTCGGCTTCCCGTTTGGGGTTAAGAATCGGGATGCCTTCTTTTTGTTTGATCCGCGCCACTTCTTCCGAACAATGCATGCGTTCGATAAACAGCGGCAGCAGCTGGTGGTCTATTTCGTCAATCCGGTTGCGAACCGGAAGCAGGGGATTGTTTTCCATCGGTTTTCCTCCCAGTTTTCAGGATAACAAATCTAAAAGAGCGATAGCCGCCGCGGCTTCCACAACGGGTACGGCGCGCGGCACCACACAGGGGTCATGACGCCCCACGATCGAAAGTTCGGCATTTTCTCCGGTTACAAGGTTTACGGTATCCTGCTGCCGGGAAATGGAGGGGGTAGGCTTGAAAGCCGCCCGGAACACCAGCGGCATGCCTGTCGTAATGCCGCCCAGAATCCCACCGCTGTGGTTGGTGCGGGTTTTTACGCGGCCTTCGCTGTCGTAATAAAAAGCGTCGTTATTTTCGCTTCCGCTGGCCTGCGCTACGTCGAATCCATCGCCGAATTCCACGCCTTTTACGGCCGGAATACCGAACAGAATGTGCGCTAGCACGTTTTCGATCCCGCCGAACATCGGGTTGCCGATGCCGGCCGGCATACCGGTTACGGCGCATTCCACCACGCCGCCGATGCTGTCCTGAGCCATGCGTTTTTCTTCAATCAGCGCGCGCATCTGCGCTTCGGCTTCGGGGGAAAGGGTGGGAAAATAGCGGGAAGCAAGTGAGCGGAGCTGTTGGGTGGAAACTTCCACGGCATCCAGCGGCGTATCTTTGCAGCTGCCGATGCTGTAGACATGTGCGCCGATCTCGATGCCCTTGCGAGCAAGAATCTGCCGGCATACAGCGCCTGCAAACACCAGACAAGCCGTCAGCCGGCCGGAAAAGTGACCGCCGCCCCGAATGTCGTTGGCGCCATTGTAGCGCACATAGGCCGTGTAATCGGCATGACCCGGGCGGGGCGTGATCTTCAGCCCGCTGTAATCTTTGGAATGCTGGCTCGTGTTTTCAATCACGGCACACAGCGGCGCACCGGTTAAAACACCGTCGAGCAAGCCGGAGAGAATCTGCGGCGTGTCGCTTTCGCGGCGGGTGGTGGCCGTTTTGTCTTGTCCCGGCGCGCGGCGTGCCATCTGCGCATAAACGGCATCCATATCGATCGTTTCGCCCGCGGGCAAACCGTCGATCACGACGCCGATGGCGGCCGTATGACTGCCGCCAAAAATCGAAATTTTAACTTTTTCACCCCAGGTCGAGGACATGGGCGTCACCTCCAAGCCGGTTGTAATCTTCAAAGAAATTCGGGTACGTTTTGCGGATGCTCTGCGCGTCGGTAATGGTTACGGGAGCATCGGCGCGCGCCGCACAGGCTGAAAGCGCCATCACGATCCGGTGATCGTTGCAGCCCTGCGCCGTACCGCCCGCCAAACGGGAAGTACCTTCAATCGTCAGACTGTCCGGCGTGGAAGAAACCGCTGCGCCTAAATCGCGCAGGCCGTTTTCCATAGCGGCCAGACGATCGCTTTCCTTAATGCGTACCCGAGCGGCGTTTTCAATAATCGTTGTGCCTTCACACGCGGAGGCACAGGCCGCCAGCGCCGGAACCATATCGGGAATATCCGAAACATCTACCCGAATGCCGTGCAGACGGTCAGCGGGCGGCTGAACCAGTACAAAATCGCCGTGCCGGGTGATTCTTGCGCCGAAACGTGCGAAAACGTCGGCTGCGGCGCGGTCTCCCTGAACGGAATCCCAGCGCAGACCGTGAATGCGGATACCGTCGGGGTTGTCCGTCATCGCGCCCATGGCAAGGAAAAACGCGGCCTGCGACCAATCGCCTTCCACCGTATAGGAACGAGCCTGATAGCGCTGGTTGCCGGGAATCCGCCAGCCGGATGCGTCCGGATGAACTTCAATGCCGAAATCGCGCAGAACCGAAAGCGTAATATCAACATAGCCCACGGATTCCAGCGGGGTCGTTAAGGTGATCCGGCTGTCTCCCGAAAGCAGGGGCAGAGCCAGGAGCAGGCCGGTAATAAACTGGGAACTGATGTTGCCGGGGATGGAAAACTCGCCCGGCTGCAATTGCCCGGAAATGGAAAAGGGAAGCCCGCCGTCGGATACACAAGCTGTTCCGTGCGGCGGCAGGCAGTCGGCATAACAGCCGATCGGACGCTCAGGCAAACGTCCTTCGCCCGTAAATACGGCTTGCGTGCCCAGCGCAGCCGCTACAGGGATCAGGAACCGAACGGTCGAACCCGATTCCAGACAGTTGATTTCCGCTTTTTTAGCAGGCGTGCGAATGCCTTGAATCCGTACGGTCTGGCTTTCGGCGTCAAAGGCTGCCTCTGCACCCAAAGCACGCGCCGCATTCAGCGTGGCTTCAATATCGCGGTTCCACGCTACAGGGGAAAGCACGCTTTCTCCGTCGGCCAGCGCGGCGCACAGAATGGCCCGGTGCGCAAAACTTTTGCTGGGCGGAACGGTTACATCCCCGGCAAAGGAAGCCGGCCGGCAAGTTACCTGTTTCATCGTTTATTCCCCCAATTCCTCTTTGATGCGCCGTCCCTGTTCCAATAGGGAATGAACGGTATCCCGGTCGTTTTTGGCCAGGGCGTTGCGCAATTGCTGCAAATGATCCATCAGGGTGTCCGTTTCGCGGATCAAAGCTTCCTGATTGTCGAAGAACAGCTCGGTCCACATATCGGCGTTGATGCGTGCCACGCGCGAAACATCGCGGTAGCTTCCGGCCGAAAAACCGCGGTGTTCCCGGCAGCGTGGACTGAGCACATAGGCGCAGGCCAGCAGATGCGGCAGCTGGCTGGTGAAAGCGATCATCTGATCGTGGTTTTCCATCGTGGTGCAGACGGTGCCGCCAAAGCCCATTTCCATCGCGAGCGAACGCACGGTTTCAACCGAAGCTTCGTCCGCTTCGCACGGAACCAGAATATAGCTGGCACCGCGGAAGAGCGCGGCTTCGCTGACATAAAAGCCGCTGCGTTCTTTGCCTGCCATGGGATGTCCGCCCACAAAGACAAAGTTGAATTTTTTCGAAAGCGCCACCAGTGAGGGGCAAATGGCGTTTTTAATGCCGCAGGCATCGGTTACGATGCAGCCGGGGCGGAAAGAATCGCCGTATTCTTCCACAAAGCGAATGTCCGCTTCCGGGTACAGGCATAGATAAATCACATCGGCCGCGGCCAGTGTGTGCCGGTCGGCGATGCCGTGGATTGCACCGCTGTCGAGCGCGTCGTCCAGCACCTGCCGGGTGCGGTTGAAGGCGTAAACCCGATGGTCGGTATATTGTGTCAGGGCTTTGGCGATCGAGCCGCCGATCAGCCCCAATCCAACGATTACAATGTTCATGAGGTGTCTCCTGTTGTATGGTGATAAACGGTGTGAAAAAACCGCGTTATCGCCATTTTAAAGCAATAAAGCGGTTTTGTCAATATCGAGCGGTCAGTCGGCCAGATTCCGGCGGATAAACGCCATATACCGGTTCCAATCGTAGCGGCTCAGGTAATGCCCGTGCTCGCGCAAATGAAGCCCGATCGCCCCCTCGTGCAGCGTGTCGCCGGGGATGGGGAAGCGGTCTTCGTGAACCAATCCCTTCACACCGAGCAGTTCATACACGCGGCTGGTTTCACACAGGCACAGATATTCACTGTTCGGGTCGGCCCAGGTATCTTTTACAGCGCCGCCTACGCAAAGGAAGCGGGGGGCTACCGCGGCCGTGAGGAAATGCTGATCGAACGGCATTTCGCTTTCAAAGCGGTTGTTGTATTCAAAGTTTTCGTGATACCAGTCGCTGCCGTCGCCGCCGAAACGCTTCAGATCGTCACGGAAGCCGGGAATCGGCGCGTTTCCGGCATAGCGCCAAAAACGCTTGCAGAACCAGTGCGGGAAATTATTCTTGATAAAGCGCACGGTCTCACCCTGCTTCCCGCGGGAAAGGGCTGCGCCGCAGCAGCCGGAGTTGTTCGGAATCACAAAGCGAAAACGCTCGTCCTGCGCGCCGCACAGCAGCGCCGTTTTGCCCAGGCGGGAATGCCCGATCACGGCGGCGTTTTTGGTATCGATTTCTTTTAAAGTGACCAGCTGATCCATTACACGGGAAAGCGCCCAGGCCCATAAAGCGATTTTTCCGGGCGCCGTGTCTTCGTCCGTGTGGAACAGCGGAGCGATGCCGCTTTCAAATTCATCCTGATCGAGCGTAATATCGTTGTAGCATACCTGCGCCACGGCAAAGCCGTTGTCGATCACTTCTTCGAGCGGCAGATAGTTGTGGGGGAGATGATCGAATGCAATGTGGACAAATACGGGGCAAGGCGTGCCGGTGTTGGGGTAAATCAGATCAAATGGGAAAGCGGCTTCTTTGGATTCGGTTTTAACCTGAATCTCAAACCGGCGGTGTACGGCTTTTCCGGCAAACGTGTGCTTGGAAAAAGGAATCTGCGGGTCTTCCGAAGAAATTTCGCGGCAGATAACCGAAACGGGCAGATCGGGCATCACGCCGTATTCTTCTTCCTGCATGACGCGCAAGAGTTCTTCGCGGCGTCTGCGCCAGTCATCGGGTGTTTTGACGGGCGTCCCGTCAGCATGTGTCAACAGATCGGGCAGCTGCAAGGCTGCCAGCTTTTCTTTTGTCATACAACTTCCTCCCTGCGGGTTTATCTGACCGGAAGCCAGAGCCTCGGCCAGTTTTTTGGCGGCATAAACCGCCGGATAACCTGCATAGAACACCACGTCGGCCGCTTTCCGATACAGCGGCATGCGCTCGTTATAAAGCCGCTCAATCACTTCGCGGCGGTTGGGTACCTGCAAAAGCGGGCGCTGGGTGTCGTTTTTCAGCCGTTCCTGCAAAGCGGGCAGAGGCGTGTCCAACAAAACGATGACACAGCCACAGCGGTGAAATGCGTCTACGTTTTCCTGCCGTAAAACAGTGCCGCCGCCGCTTGCAATGATGCAGCCTGTGCGCGCAGCCAGTTCCCGTGCGGCCTGCGTTTCCATCTGACGAAACGCTTCTTCACCTTCATCGCGGAAAATATCGCTGATTTTCTTCTTGTGCTTTTTCTGGATGTAATCGTCGATGTCGATAAATTCCATCCCGGTACGCGCGGCCAGCCGTTTACCGATGCTTGTCTTGCCGCTGCCCATAAAGCCGCATAAAACCAGATTCCCTTTCATGACGCAACCTCCCGTTATCGGTTTTGAAACCGCCGCTGGGTTTCTTCTTCGGCCAGGCGGCAGAGCCGGGCAACGGCTTCGCTTTCAAAGCGAGCAGATTCATCCCAGATCATCTGCGCCGCCGCGGCCTGATACACCAGCATATCGATTCCGTGAACAACCGGAATGCCCATCGCGCGCGCCTTTTGCAGCAGTACGGTTTCGCCCGGATTGTACACCGCGTCGAATACAGCCTTGCAGCGGGCGATCACGTCGTCCGAAACCGGGCATCCGTTGACATTCGGCCGCATTCCCACGCTTGTGGCGTTGAGCATCAGATCAAACGTACCTTCCAGCTCTTCATACGGCACGCAAAGAAGCCGAGCAGTATGTCCTGTGGAATGGGCGAAGCTTTCGGCCGCCTGAGCAATCGCCTGTCCTTTTGAAAGAGATGTCGTACGGGATGCAAGTGTAATCTGTTCTACGCCGGGATAGCAGGCCAGAGCAAACGCCAGCGCACGCGCCGCGCCGCCCGTGCCGGCAATCAGCACATTGCCGCGCGGAATCACACCGCCGCACTCCAGCGCCAGAATACAGCCGGGACCATCGGTGGTAAAGCCTTTCATGTGCCCGTTTTGTACTTTTACCGTGTTCACAGAGCCGAACGCCGCCGCTGTGGGATCGATTTCATCCAGAAAAGGCAGAATCGCTTCCTTATTCGGAATGGTGATGTTAAAGCCTGTATATTCTTTCAGCCGGGGAATCCATTGTTCCAGTTCCTGCGGCGGAATATCGAAGACGTCGTAATCAAAGGAAAGTCCGCGCATGGCGAACAACTGCTGGTGGATAAACGGGGACATTGTGTGCCCGATCGGATGCCCGATCACGGCAAATTTAGGCTGACTCATGGGCAAAAACTCGCTTTCCGGTTTTGATTTGAGCGGCAAAACACCAGAATCAAAATTTTTTTCTAAAAACATATTGACAAAAAACCGTGCAGTACATACAATGAATACACAATCACGGCTGGTACAGAAATTGTAGCACATGCTGACGGTTTTTGTCTACCGCCAATTCTATCGTACGTATCGTATAATTTTTAATCTGGAGGAATCAGAATGGTTTTCGAGAAAGTCAAAAAGATCCTGAACGAGCAGTTTGATGTGGATGAGGATGAAATCACCATGGATACGTCTTTCGCAGACGATCTGGAAGCCGACTCCCTTGATCTGGTCGACCTGGTCATGGCCGTCGAAGATGCATTTGAAATCGAAGTAGATGACGACGCTTCCAAGGAAATTGCCACGGTTGGCGATCTGGTATCGTATGTCGAAGAAAGAATCTGATCCCGCATAAGTTTGCGGTATCCGCTGCTCCGGTTTTCCGACAGCGGATTTTTTATTTTCCGATTTTGCAAAGGCGAGAAAAAATTCTTGAAAAAGCACGCAAAAACCGATATAATAAAAAGCAATTGCTGATATTTGGCAAAGGAAATAGAAAGCGCACCGGTGTGCGCTGCTGAAAGGTGAACGGAAATGGCAGAACAGAAAAAAATGGTAGAAGCCATTACATCCATGGATGTAGACTTCTCCCAGTGGTACACAGATATTGTCCGAAAAGCGGAACTGATGGATTATACCAGCGTAAAGGGCTGCATGATTACGGCGCCGTATGGTTACGCTATTTGGGAAAACATCCAGCATATTCTGGACGCGGAATTCAAAAAGGCCGGCGTACAGAACGTATATATGCCGCTGTTCATCCCGGAAAGCCTGCTGCAGAAAGAAAAAGACCACGTGGCCGGTTTTGCGCCGGAAGTGGCCTGGGTTACGCAGGGCGGCGAAGAAAAACTGACGGAACGCCTGTGTGTGCGTCCTACCAGTGAAACCCTGTTCTGCGAATATTTTAAGAAGATTATCAATTCTTATCGCGATCTGCCGAAGATCTACAACCAGTGGTGCTCCGTGGTGCGCTGGGAAAAGACCACCCGCCCGTTTTTGAGAACGTCTGAATTCCTGTGGCAGGAAGGTCATACCATGCACGAAACGGCCGAGGAAGCCGAAGAAGAAACCATGCGGATGCTCAACATCTATCATGATTTCTACACCAACGTGCTGGCTATTCCCGCTGTGGTAGGCCGCAAGACCGAAAAGGAAAAGTTTGCGGGTGCTGAGGCAACTTATACCATCGAACCCATGATGCACAACGGTGTGGCCCTGCAGGGCGGTACGTCCCACTTCTTCGGCGACGGTTTTGCCCGTCAGTTCGGCATCACGTATACCGGCCGCGACAATACGCAGAAGAATCCGTTCCAGACGTCCTGGGGTGTGTCCTGGCGTATGATCGGCGCCATCATCATGGTGCACGGCGACAACGACGGCCTGCGTCTGCCGCCCAAAATCGCTCCGATCCAGGTGGCTGTTGTGCCGATTGCGCAGCATAAGCCCGGCGTGCTGGATAAAGCCCGCGAAATGACTGACCGCCTGTCTAAAACCTGGCGTGTTAAACTGGATGACAGCGACAAGCAGCCCGGCTGGAAGTTCAGCCAGTATGAAATGCAGGGTGTGCCGCTGCGTATGGAACTGGGCCCGAAGGATATCGAAAAGAATCAGTGCGTGCTGGTTCGCCGCGATACCCGCGAAAAGATCGTCGTGTCTCTGGATGAAGTGGAAAGCAAGATCGAAGAGCTGTTCGGCCTGATTCAGGAAAATATGTATCAGAGCGCGCTCCAGAATCTGGAATCCAAAACTTTCACGGCTACCACGCTCGATGAGTTCCTGGATATCGCCAAAAACAAGCCCGGCTTTATCAAGGCTATGTGGTGCGGCGATTCCGCTTGCGAAGATAAAATTAAGGATATGACCGGCGGCGTGAAGTCCCGCTGCATTCCCTTTAAGGAAGAAAAGCTCAGCGACGTTTGCGTCTGCTGCGGCAAACCTGCCAAGCATATGCTCTATTGGGGCCGGCAGTATTGATGGCATAGCCCAAAGGCTGCCTGCTTTATGCAGGCGGCCTTTTTTGATAAACAGAGGTAAGTATGGATACGCAGATTCTGGCCCGCTTAGCCCGGGAAATGACAGCTTATTATGCGGCAGATCCGGCCCGTGTGCAGCATTTTATGAAAGTCTATGCTTTCTCGCACACGATTGCCTTGCTTGAAAATTGCGATGAAGCGCTTCGGTTTGTGCTGGAAGCGGCCGCGCTTGTACACGATATCGGCATCAAGCCCAGCGAGGCCAAATACGGCAGCTGCGCCGGCCCGTATCAGGAACTGGAAGGCCCGCCGATTGCGCGTGAAATGATGCAGAAACTGGGATTTGCTCCGGATGTGATCGAACGCGTCTGCTGGCTGGTGGGGCATCACCACACTTACGACCCCATCGACGGGACGGATCATCAGATTCTGGTGGAGGCTGATTTCCTCGTCAATTTGTTTGAGGGGAAAAAGGATCAAGATGCGATTGAAAGTGCCTGCCGCCGTATTTTTAAAACAGAAGCCGGAAAAACACTGTGCCGTCAGATGTTCGGCCTTGCAGAGGAGGAATAAACCATGCCGCGCTTTTTTATGGAACCGCCCGTGATGGAGCCGATTGTTCTGGAAGGGGAGGACGCCCGCCATATTGCGCTTTCCCTGCGGATGAAACCGGGCGATGCGCTCACGGTTTGTGACGGCGAGGGAACGGATTTTGAATGCACAATCGCTTCGATCATTCCCCAGCGTGTGGAACTTTCCGTTGTGCGGAAAGTCCCTACGCGGTCGGAACCGTCCGTGCGTGTCACGCTGTATCAGGGCGTGCCGAAATCCGATAAATTCGATACCGTGGTGCAGAAAGCCGTAGAACTGGGCGTTTCGGCCGTCGTGCCCGTGATGATGTCGCGCTGTGTGTCGCGGCCCGACGCTAAATCGATGGAGAAAAAATGCGCGCGCTGGCAGAAGATTGCCGCCGAAGCCGCCAAACAGAGCGGCCGCGGCATCGTCCCGCAGGTGCTGCCCTGTATTTCGTATGCCGAAGCGCTGCGTACGGCCGGCGGGCAGAAGATTCTCTTCTATGAATGCGGCGGCGCGCCGCTGACCGAACTGGTTTCGGCGGATGCTAAAGAAATCTCGCTGTTTATCGGACCGGAGGGCGGCATCAGCGGACAGGAACTGGAAGCGGCTGTTGCGGCCGGCGCACAGACGGCCACGCTGGGGCCGCGCATCCTGCGCACGGAAACCGCGCCGCTGGCGGCGCTCACCGCCGTGATGCTGCTGACGGATAACCTGAGATAAGGAGCGCATGATGAAGAAAACCGTTCTGATTACCGGCGCTTCCCGCGGGATCGGCGCCGCCTGCGCCCGCCGTTTTGCGCGCGAAGGGTACCGCGTGGCGATTCATTATAACCAAAACGAAGAAGCCGCCCGCCGGGTTGCCGAGGATGTGACAGCACTTGGCGCAGAATTTTGCCTGCTTCAGGCTGATCTGGGCGATTCCGCGGCTGTAGAGGCGCTGTTTGACAAGATGGAAAGCAGCTTTGGAGAAGCGGACGTGCTGGTAAATAACGCCGGAATTGCCCAGCAGAAGCTGTTTACCGACCTCACCGATGAAGACTGGCGCCGGATGATGCGCGTCGATCTGGACGGCGTGTTTTACTGTACGCGCCGTGCCTTAAAGCCCATGCTGCACCGCCACGCAGGGAATATTATCAACATCAGTTCCATGTGGGGACAGGTGGGCGCTTCGTGTGAGGTACACTATTCCGCCGCCAAAGCGGCCGTCATCGGGCTGACAAAGGCGCTGGCGCAGGAAGTCGGCTTGTCTGGTATCCGTGTGAACTGTATCGCACCCGGCATGATTACAACCGAAATGAACGCCGCGCTTTCGGGGGAAACGCTGGAAGCGCTTAAAGAAGAAACACCGCTGTACCGTTTGGGTACGCCGGAAGACATTGCCGCCGCTGCAGTTTTTCTGGCGGGAGAGGACGCCGCGTTTATCACCGGCCAGGTGCTGGGCGTCAACGGCGGTATGGTGATTTAAGGAGGATAGGATGCAGCCTGTTCGGGTAAAATCTTTGGTATTGGGCGAAGGAATGCCCAAAATCTGTGTCCCGCTGATGGGAAAAGACGAAAAAGCTTTGCTTGCGGAACTGGCGGGGCTCGAAAATCTGCCGGTTGATCTGGTGGAATGGCGGATCGACGCGTTAGATGGAGAACTACAAAACGTTCGCAGTCTTCTGCCTGCGCTGCGAAAAGCCTGTCCGCGGCCGCTTTTGTGTACATTCCGCACGCAGCGGGAAGGCGGCCTGCGTGCGCTTGACGCGGAATCTTATCGGGAGCTGCTTTTGACAATTCTCGACAGCGGCTGCGCCGACCTGATCGATATCGAGCTGTTTTCCGGTTCGTTTGTGCCGGAGATGATCGAAGCCGCCCGCGATGCCGGTGTGATTTCGGTGGTTTCCAGCCACGATTTTCACGCGACACCCGAGGAAGATGTTTTGTACGCACGCTTTGAACGGATGCACGATTTGGGCGCGGATCTTCCCAAAATTGCCGTCATGCCGCAGAATGCGCAGGATGTGCTGAACCTGCTGCGGGCTACCCGGCGGGCGGCGGATGCATTCGGACCGGTTATTTCCATGGCCATGGGAAAACTAGGCGCCGTCAGCCGCGTATCGGGAGAAACGTTCGGCTCTTGCCTGACATTTGGTGCGGCGGCGCAGGCTTCCGCGCCCGGTCAGCTTGATGTGCGCACCCTGCATACGATGCTGTGTGCACTGCACGGGGGAGAAGATTGAAAGGAGAGCGCATATGCCGAAAGACGATATCGACGAGCTTTTGAATGCGATTTTTTCAAACGGAAAACTGAATCTGAATCCCGTTGTAAAGCCGGGCGGTGCGGCGGCTAAAGAGCCTGCGCAGGTTTTGCAGGAAAATCTCGATGAGATCACGGCCGCCAATGAATCGGTGCGCCGCGAACTGGAAGAAATGGAACGCAATATGCATGCGGATGGCCTGGCGGCCTCGGTTTCGTCGTCGGCAGCCGTAGATGCTTCGCAAAAAGAAGCGACGTTTTCTGCCCTGGCAGGGACTGTAAAGCAGCGTTTGATCGGGCAGGATACTTTTGCGGAAGAACTGTCCCGGGCTTTTGAGGGCGCGTTTTTGCTGCGCGGGGAACAGGCGTCTCCGCGTGCGGTGCTGGTCGTAACGGGGACGCCTGGTTCCGGGCGAACAACTGCCATAGAAACAATTTGCGCCGCTTTGAACCGGGCGGGATTGTTCCGTGAAGTGCGTCCGGCCGCGATCGATCTTTCGCAGTATCCTTCCTCGGATTCTCAGAAAGTGTTTGTACAGGATCTGTACACCGCGCTGGAAAGCCATGCTCCTGTACTGCTGTTTACAGGCGAACAGGAGGCTTCTCCCGCCGTTTTGCGTCAGGTTGGGGAACTGTCCATGCAGGGCAAACTGGCTCTTCCCGGGCGTTATACGCTGCAAAAAGGTATGCTGGTGGATATCGACACGGCGCTGGTGCCGCATACGGTGCGCAGCCTTTCGTGTGAAGGGCGGATTCTGGTGTTCGAAACCGAGCAGTCCGCACAGCGGCTGGCCGGCTTGTTCGGCGCAGGATTTTTATCCTGTGTTTCCGCGGTTTGCAGCACAGAGCCTTTTTCTAAGGAGGCTCGCAGTCAGCTTGCCAAACGTCAGCTGGAAGAGCTTGTTCGCCGCGCACAGGGACAGTTTAGCCTTGCGCTCAAGATTGATGCTTCTCTGGAAAATTGGCTGGCCGAGCGGTTTGATTCTACCCTTGGCGTACCGTCGATTCAAAAAAGGGCAGAGGAACTTTTCCGCGCGGTAGGCGACGCCAAACTGAATAACCGCGGCCTGAAGCAGGGCTTGCTGACGGTTCGTGAAAATCAGCCGGTTCTTTTGGCCGAAGACGATGTGCCTTCGGTTCCGCTGATTCAGGAAAAGCCGGCCGAAGATGAACGCGCGGCCGTGCGGGCGCAGCTTGAACAGATTGTGGGGCTGGAGCCTGTCAAAGATTATATCCTTTCGCTTGAAGAAACTTGCCGCGTCAACGAAATGCGGCGCGCGCGGGGGCTCAAAACCGCGCCGATTTCCATGCATATGATTTTTACCGGCAACCCAGGAACGGGCAAAACCACGATTGCGCGTTTAGCCGCCCGGTATCTTAAAGCCATTGGCGCGCTGAGCGAAGGCCAGCTTGTGGAAGTGACCCGCGCCGATCTGGTGGGAAAATATGTGGGCCATACCGCGCCGCTTACCATGCAGGCCGTGCGCGCCGCGCTGGGCGGTGTGCTGTTTATCGATGAAGCCTATTCGCTTTGCCGGGGACAGGACGATACGTTTGGTCTGGAAGCGATCGACACGCTTGTCAAAGCCATGGAAGATTACCGCGATAATCTGGTGGTGATCCTCGCGGGCTATTCCCGGGAAATGGAACAGTTTTTGCAGGCAAATTCCGGCCTGCGTTCGCGCTTCCCCAATCGAATTGAATTCCCGGATTATACCGGCGAGGAATTGACGCGCATTGCCTGCGGCTTGGCGAAAGACCGCGGTTGCCGGATCGATGAAGCGGCTTTGGCGCCGCTGACCGCCTATTTCTCGGCTGTACAGGCTGCGGACGCCCGAACCGGCGGCAACGGGCGATTGGCTCGCAATGTGGTGGAAGACGCCGTACTTTCGCAGTCGCGTCGGATTCTGCGCGAAAACAGCGACGATCTCGAAACGCTTCTGCCCGATGATTTTGATGTTCTTTAAAATTTAAAAATCAGATTAAAAATTAGGAGTGAATTATATGACTCAAGTAATTAAGCTTTCTTGTTATATTGAAGAGTATAACGAAAAAGGGAATTTAAATGCCAGACTTAGAGATAAAGAAACAGACAAGAAAATCGTGTTAGTAGGAAAGTCGATGAACAAAAATCATTTTTTAAAATTTCTTTCACAAGCAAAAATAAATCAAAACGTCATGCCGACAATATTTGATAAAAATGGTGTGGATATTGTTGCTGTTCGAGGTTCTGTGTTGTCAACGTCAGAAGAAAAAATTGAAATTTGTGTAGATGTTCCAAATGGCGGATATTTATTTGAATAATTAATTGTGCAATGGGGGTGTTCTTATGTCGTCAGTTACAGCTCGTGTTAAACAAATAAAACAACCGCGTGGTGGTTATGTGAAATTATCTGAATTTGCTAAACATGAATTTGAAGACAAATGGACATTAAATGAAAATGAAAATATACATGCATCTTTAATTGGGATGGCGGTTGACTATATGAGTAGACTGCTAATTGGGGAGGATATTTTAGATGTATTTGAGATTTCTATGAAGGGGGCAAGTATTGCACAAATCAGACAAGAAAATTCCTTTGAAATTGCGAGTGGGTTGTTGAGTAAGATAAAAGGATTGGATGATCAATCTATTATAAGTGCTTGTAAAATTGTTACTTATGATGTGTGGTTTAGAAATATTAGAGATGCCGTAATGGCAAAAGGCAGCGATGAAATTAATCCGGACACAGATACGATTGAAAATATAAAAATATTAGTTGAACGAAGTGTTAATTTTTTAGAAAAGCGTGGGCCTGTTTTAAAGCACGGTTTTACATTTGAGCCAAATGGGTATACAAAAGCTGTCAATTCTGGTGATGGAGACTTTTTAACTCAAGATACTCTCTGGGATTTTAAAGTTAGCAAGGCAAAACCAACTAGCAGAAATACGTTGCAACTATTAATGTACTGGATTATGGGAAAACATTCTGGCCAAAAGATATTTGAAAACATTCAAAATGTAGGATTATTTAATCCTCGTTTGAATATAGAATATGTGCTTGATGTCAACAATATTTCGAAAGATATTATTCAAGAAGTAGAAGAGAAAGTGATTTGTTATTAATTGCAAATCGGTGGGGCTGTATCGCATTCATTTTTCATATTAAAAATAACAAAAACCGATGTCTGTTGATGCAGGCATCGGTTTTTTATCGAAGTAGGGGGCTAGATAAAACAAAAAAGCACTCGCAAAAGCAAGTGCTTTTATGGAGCTGATAACCAGATTTGAACTGGTGACCTCATCCTTACCAAGGATGCGCTCTACCGACTGAGCTATATCAGCAGATAAAAACATGGAGCCAAAAGACTGCCGATGTTTTTATTGGCGACCCGGAACGGGCTCGAACCGTCGACCTCTAGCGTGACAGGCTAGCGTTCTAACCAACTGAACTACCGGGCCATATCTGGCAGGGGCAGAAGGACTCGAACCCTCGGCACGTGGTTTTGGAGACCACTGCTCTACCAACTGAGCTATACCCCTAAATTTGTGTTCTCAAATTCAGAACGCTCAAATATAATACCATTGTTTTAGCCCGGTGTCAAGAACAAATTTTAAAAAAATCGAAAAAAGCAAAAATCTGTTTTAAATAACGTCGATATCGTCTTTAAAAATTCCGGAACAACTCTTAATCAGCCGAATGGTGAGCTCCGCCATTTCCTGCGGCGTTTTTTGCGTTTCCTTCGTCAGCCAGGTGTTGAGCAGCTGGACCGTTCCCGCCGCGACAAAATCATAGAAAAATTCAAAATCGCGGGCGTTTTGATGCGGATAGCGGCTGCCCAGAATTTCCATGGCGCGTACGTGCAGCATAGCCTGAATTCTGGAAAGAAAAGCAATGTCGCCGTTGCTGCTCAGCAGCGCGACAACCATTTCCCGATTTTCGGAAATGTAGGTGAAAAAATCAATCAAAAAATGAAGAGAACCCGCGTCTGTGGGAACGGTATGGCTTTCCACAATATGCTTGAAATCTTCATACATCTCGTTTTCGATCTGCGCGACCATGTCGTAAATATCCCGGTAGTGAATGTAAAAAGTTCCCCGGTTGATATCTACCAATTCCGCCAGTTCTCGAACAGAGATATCTTTGATTTTTTTCTGCATCATCAGTTGGCTGAGCCCTTGTCTTAGCAGGCGCTTGGTTTTGCGCACTCTGCGGTCTTCTTTTTTCACTTCCATCAAGTAAAACCTCCTTTTCAAAAATCCTTTTTCCAAGTTCATTCAGTATACTATAGAAAAATTAAAAAATCAACCAATATATGGGTAAGCAACGTCTATAAGCCTATTTAATAATTATTCATTTTGGCCGGTGTGCCATAAGGCGTGAATGTAGCGGTAATTGCCCAGAAGGAATCACATGCAAAGGTTTGAGGATTGTTATACATGACGAATTTTAAACTTAAAATTCGTTAGATGTGTACACAAAAATGAATGTTTACCCAGTATTTAAGAAAAAATATTGTGCAAATAATCATTTTTCTATTGACTTTTTGGTGCGAAAAATAGTATAAATAACTTATAGGAGATTTACGGTGCAAACCGTTCACGCAATAATAAAGTGGGGTGACCCTTATGAAGAATGATGGTCTTCTGCAGATGGAATCCACATTGGATTTTATTGATCGAACAGCATGGGTGTGTCAGTGCGGACATGAGTGCTGCGAATCCGGGCATACCTATGGCCCGGCCGTTCGGGATCATTATCTGTTCCATTTTATTGTACATGGCAAAGGTATACTCAAAAACGCACACGGGGAATTTCCGGTGGAAGCGGGACAGGTTTTTTTGATTTCCCCCGAGGAAACAACCGTTTATGCAGCCGATCTTCACGATCCGTGGGAGTATTATTGGATCGGTTTTAAAGGCAAAGAAGCGCGGCAGATCCTGCAGGGCTTCGATATCGATTTGATGCAGCCGATCCTTTATGCCGAAAATCCCGATATTGTTTTGGATACGTTTGAAAAGATGGTTTTTCTCTATGAAACACCGTCTCATTCCCGCTATGTGCTGATGGCCTATTTGTACTTGCTTTTCGATCAGCTGCATAATGCGCAGGAAGAAGGAAAAAAGCGTTCCGGTATCGTAGAGTCTTATCTGGATCAGGCGAAGCGTTATATCCGGGATAACTATGCGTATGCGATCAATGTAGAAGACATCGCATCCCATGTGGGTATTGACCGTACTTACCTGTATCGCATTTTTATGGAACATATGCAGGTTTCACCCGCAAACTATTTGCTGCGGATTCGGATGGAACGTGCGCGCCAGCTGCTGCTGAATACGCGCCTTTCCGTTTATGAAGTCGCGCTTTCTACAGGTTACAACGATATTTCTCATTTTTCGGGTACGTTTAAAAAGTATTTCGGTATGCCTCCGTCGCGCTGCAGAAGCGAACAAGGCGTTCGTTCGGCCGATTAAAAGCCAAATCGGATCAAGCCGTGCTGTTCGTTGCTCCCGGCAGGTAAAGCGGGGGAAACGGCTAACGCATAGATATCATCGGCGGCTGATTCCAGCTTGAATACAGATTGGCAGATTCTGTTCCTATCGCGCAGCTCACATGCGCGTGTCACAACAGGCAGACGCGCCTGTTTTAGCAAGGCCACGCCAGTGGGCGTCATCCCCAGAACGCGCAGATAGGGCGGAAGAGCGGGCTGGTTTTGTATGCCCAGAAAATAAGATAAAACAATCCGGCGGATACGGGCGTGGCTGTATCGCTTGGATTTTGCAAGATCGTAGAGTTCTTCGAGTGTAGTTGCCTGTCGGGCGGCGGCGAGTATTTTATTTTCCAGCCCTTCCCGCACATCAGGCGTTTGCGCAAAATCTTCTGGACAAGCCGTGCGCAGGCGATACAAAATGGCCGCTTCCAATCGGCTGATAGAAGCCATCGGGGTGTCTTTAAGAAAATGAACAGCAGGCGGCATAAAAGACGCTGCCTGCTCACTTTTTCCCGCAAGAAACAGCTTGCGCAGGGCAGAGGCGGACGCAGAATCATTTTCGATCGGTCCGTCGTGTGACGCGCCTTGCCGCAGACAGGTTTCGGGTTTGATGTCAGCTTGCAGCGTTTGGATGGCTTTGCAGTATTCTATAGCCAGAATGTTGTTGGGCTTACGGATGGCTTCCGCGGCAGTTTCTCCCAAACGGTGGGCGATTGCGCGCTCCCGACGCATAGCAAAGGGGAGCGTTTGTTCATCGTTTGGCGCTGTATGCAGATCGTGTGTAAAATCTGCGCCGGTAAGATATTGGGCTATTGTTTGCAGTAAATCGCTATCTCCGCATTCGCTGCCGAAAACCAATCTGGTGCAGCCCGCGGCTGCGGCCAGTGCCACGCCGCCCAGCGCAAAACGTTCAGCACCGGCCATAGCCCATGAGAGAGGAAGTTCGATTACCAGATCGGCTCCGCAGGCCAGTGCAGCTTGGCAGCGTGCCCATTTGTCAAACAGCGCCGCATCTCCGCGCTGCACAAAATTGCCGCTTAAAATGCAGACAACAGGCAATTTTCCGCCCGCTGATGCGAAATCCAGCAGCCATTTGTGTCCGTTGTGCAGCGGATTTAATTCACAGATTATCCCCGAAACGTGGCGCAGATCCATATTTTACGCAAACTCCCCTTGAATTTATTACGTTTTTGTACTATCATTATATTAAATGATTTTCTTTTAAAATTCAATGGAAAACGGTTACAGGAGGCAAAAATGAAGATCTTAGTTATCAATGCCGGCAGCTCCTCGCTGAAGTATCAGTTTATCGATATGGACAGCGAAACCACGCTGGCTAAGGGCAATTGCGAACGTATTGGACTGGCTGAAGGCAAGTTCTCTCACAAAACGTTTGACGGCCGCACGCTGTCCAATGAAAAGCCGATGAAAGACCACGCCGAAGCTTTTGAGCAGGTTAAAAATGCTTTGCTCGATCCCGAAGCAGGTGTTATCAAGAGCTTGGACGAAGTTTCCGCTATCGGCCATCGTGTTGTGCAGGGTGGTATGCTGTTCAGCGAATCCATTCTGGTTACCGATAAGGTTATGGAAGACCTGAAGACGCTGACCCCGCTTGCTCCGCTGCATCATGTGGCTAACATGTCGGGCGTGTATGCCTGCTATCAGGTATTCGGCAAGGATAAGCCGCAGGCTCTGGTTTTCGATACAGCTTTCCATTCTACCATGCCGGCCAAAGCCTATATGTATGCCGTTCCTTATGAATATTATGAAAAATATCAGATCCGTCGCTATGGTGCGCACGGTACTTCCCATCGTTTTGTCAGCGCTCGCTGCGCCGAACTCATGGGCAAAGACATCAAGGATCTGAAGATCATCACCTGCCATATCGGCAATGGTTCTTCTATTACGGCTATCGATCATGGTAAGGTGCTCGATACCTCCATGGGTCTGACTCCGCTTGACGGTATCATGATGGGCTCCCGTTCCGGTGCGCTCGATCCGTCTGTTGTAACCTTTATCATGGAAAAGGAAAACATCTCTCCTGAAGACATGACGCAGCTGCTGAACAAGAAGTCCGGTATTCTGGGTATCTCCGGTGTTTCCACGGACGACCGCGATGTTCTGGCTGCCGAAGATGCCGGTAACGAACGCGCCAAGCTGACGCATGAGATGCTTTCTTATCAGATCAAGAAGTATATCGGCGCTTATACCGCCGCTATGAACGGTGTGGACGCCATTGTCTTCACCGCCGGTCTGGGTGAAAACCAGTATCGTCTGCGCAAGATGGTTTGCGAAGATCTGGAATATCTGGGCGTGAAGTTCGACGAAGCCAAGAACGATCAGTTCCGTGCAGAAGGCCCGATTTCCGCTGATGACAGCCGCGTGAAGGTTTACGTCATCCCGACGAACGAAGAGCTGCTGATTGCCCGCGATACCAAGGCTCTGGTAGAAGCTCAGAAGTAATTGAATCTAAAACAAAAAAGACCGCAGAAACTTGTTTTCTGCGGCTTTTTTATTTTGAAAGAAAAGTATGGCCGCCCATTCGGGCGGCCTCTTTTATAGATTAAAGGGATTTTACCAGCTGTTCAAACTCGGTCAGGGTTTCGTCAAAGACGCGCAGGGCGTTTTCAACAGTATCCGGACGGGTCAGATCTACGCCGGCAATTTTCAGCTCGTTCAGCGGATAATCGCTGCCGCCGGTGGTGAGGAAGCGCAGGTAATTGTCAGCATTTCCGGTTTTCAGGATGCCATCGGCAATAGCCACGGCAGAGCAGAAGCCCGTAGAATACTGATAGACATAGAACGCACGATAGAAATGGGGGATGCGTGCCCATTCCACAGCCATCAGGTCGTTGACAACGGCGCCTTTGTAATACTGCTCGTTCAGGTCTTTGTAGATGCCGTTGAGCGTCTGTGCCGTGAGCGCCTGACCGGACTGATACAGGTCGTGTGCCTTGCGCTCAAATTCGGCGAACAGAGACTGACGGAATACCGTCGTGCGGAAACCTTCGAGGAAGTGGTTCATGATATAAGCACGGCGGTGCGGATCGGTTTCGGTAGCGAGCAGATATTTGGTGAGCAAGACTTCGTTCACCGTAGAAGCCACTTCTGCTACCAGAATCTTGTAGTCATGGTTTTCAAAATCCTGCGTCTCAGATGAGAGATAGGAATGCATGGCGTGTCCCAACTCGTGAGCCAGTGTAAACGCGTCGTCAAGCGTGTCGGTATAGTTTAGCAGTACATACGGATGCACGCCGTGTACGCCGTAGGAGAACGCGCCGGTGGTTTTGCCCTTGTTTTCGTATACGTCGATCCAGTGTTCGGAATAGGCGCGATCCAGCAGCTGCTGATACTTTTCGCCCAGCGGACGCAGTGCTTTTTTCACCAGTTCCTTGGCGTTTTCATAGGGCATTTCGATCTCTACATTGTCCACAATCGGATTGTACAGATCGTACATGTTCAGTTCGTCCAGTCCCAATACTTCCTTGCGCAGCTGAACATAGCGGTGCATGGTGGGCAGACCGTTGTGAATGGCTTCGATCAGGCTGTCGTATACGGCAACCGGCACATTGCTGCGGAACAGTGCAGCCTCGCAGGCGCTGGAAAAGCCGCGTACTTCAGAGAAAAACGTATCGAATTTCACCGAGCCTGCATAGGTGGAAGCCAGCGTATTGATAAAGCGGTTGAATTCGCCGAAGTATTTTTCAAAAGAATCCTTGCGGACGGCCTGGCTGCGGCTTTCGCGATACACGCCGAACGTGCCGTGCGTCAGCGGAGCGGGATTGCCATTTTCATCGGTCACGTCGGGGAACGTGAGGTCAACGCTTTCAAACATGGTGAATGTCTGCTGCGGATTGCCGGAAAGATCACCGGCCATGGCCAGCAGCTTTTCGCGTTCGGTATCCAGCGTGTGTGTGCGTCCGCGTTCGATATCATCAATACGATGACGGTAGGTGGCTAGCTGCGGATCTTCCATGTAGGTGTGCAGGGTATCGGCGGGGATAGCGAGAATTTCCGGCTCTACAAAAGAGCAGGCTGTACCCAAACGTACGCCGAGTTTTTCCGTTTTGGCGTCCATGGCCTGAAAAACGGGATCGCCGTTGTCGCTGGAAAGCTTGAGGTTGGTATAAGCGGAAACTTTCGTCAAAAGCTGTTCCGCAGCCGAAATGATATTCAAAGCATGCAGCAGCGCATCGGCGGAAGTGCCCAGCGTGCCTGCGCAGGCCGGAATAGCGTCGATTGCTTTTTCCGTTTCCACACAAGCCTGTTCCCAAGCGGCGTCGCTTTCATAGATGTGGGTAAAATCCCACTGAAAGGCCGGATCAATATCTTTTCTGTTTTTAGCACCCATCGGTGTTTCCTCCCTTTGCTTGGATAAAGTCATTTTTTTCATTATATAGCAGAATATACCGCAAAATCAAGACCATGGCGGCATACCCGCAAAAAGAATCCCTTACCGCCGTTTAAAGACAACGATTTCGGCGTCGCTGCCGCCGTTGCCGTATTCACATACAAGCAGGTAATGTTCGTCTCCGGCCAGACCGTAACAGCGGTCGCTGCCGGGTTTGCACAGTTCGTTTCCGTAGTAGATTTTGTTGTCGTCCAGCAGCTTAACGTCCTGGCAGCTGGGCAGATGATAAGTAAGGTTGATATAATCGCCTTTCAGCTCGTTGAGGGAAGTAACTTCCGCCATACCATCGATATGCAGGGCGTTAAATTCCCGAATCAGTTCTTCTTTGAGCATAAGCTGCCTCCTTTTATTTTTGATGATTTACATAGATAAACCCAACACAGTTCAGATCTTGCACGGGCGAAAATCCTAACTTGCGGTAAAACGCAATTGTTTTTTCGGTATTGTCAGTCAGTAAAATCTTTTGGTAGACGTGCGCGTATTTTTCCAGTACAGTTGTCAACAAAGCGGTTCCGATTCCCTGATGCTGCTTTTCCGGTAAAATAAGCAGATCTTGAATATAGAGAATTGTTGCACCATCTCCCACAGCGCGGATAACTCCAACAAGGTGATCGTCTTGGTAAGCGCCTGCGATATACAGGCTGTTTTCAAAAGCCTGGCGCAGCCTATCTGGATATTCGGTGTAATTTGTCCATCCAACCGATTTGTACAGAGATAGAATTTCCGTTTCGTCATATTGCGTGTAAGGCCGGATATCATAACAAGCCATTTAATCATGTCTCCTTATCGGAAAATTATTTCGTCCGTGGCTGAATTTCCCGCGGATCTTCTTCAAAAGGAACCGTATCGCTTGTGGCCAGATACCAGTCGAGTAGCCGGGTTTCGAGTTCCAGTCGGATCACTTCATATTCCGGTTTTCCGTATACGTTTGTCAGTTCCCGCGGGTCTTTTTGCAGATCATACAGCTCGTGATCTCCATAAGTGCGCCGAACAAGTTTATGCGTCATGGTGCGAATCATCACCGCGCGCCCCACAGTTTCGGGCTTTTCTTTTTGTTGTAATCCTTTCGGATAATAGATCGTGTTCGGGTTTTGCATAAAGCTAGTACCCGGTTTTTCGTAGCCTTCGTTGCACTGCGGTTCGTTCAGATTATAGCCGCCTTCGCAGAATACGGCACGGTTTTTGTCTCCCGGCGCGCCGTGTAACTGAGGCAGAAGGGAGCGGCCGAACTGGGTATGTTTAAGCGGAATGCCGGCTGATTCCAGCATGGTAGGCAGTAGGTCGATCAATTCAACCGGTTCGTGTATAACGTACTCTTTTGCGCAGCCCGGCGCACGAATCAGCAGCGGTACGCGAGTCAGCACATCTTCGCAGCCGCTGGGCCATTTTTCAACCAATTCGTAGTCGCCGGCGTAATCACCGTGATCGGAAGAAGCGATCAGCATGGTATCGTCCGCCAGCCCTGTTTCATCCAAACAATCCATCAGTTCGCCCAGAAGCGAATCGGTAAAGGAGATCATCCCCATATAAACGGCCTGGATTTTCCGGTAATCTGTGCCGTCTAAATGCCGGTAGCGGCGAATTTCTTCGTGAAAACGCGGCTTACCGCTTCCTTTTTCGCGTAGAGGAGGTGTATTTTCAGGGGAATGAAGGCTGTAATACGGTTCCGGTGCCGTGTAAGGACAGTGGGGGAAAGAAAGGGGCAGGAACAGCACGAACGGTTTGTTATCTGGCTTGCGTGTGCGCAGAAAATCCAGACCGGCCTTTAAGTCCTGATAGTCGTGATGGTCTTCGCGTGTGCCGGGCATGGCGGTATAAAGAAAATCGTGCGGATTTTCGGTTGCCGGTTTGCTGCTTCCAACACCAGTGCCGGGATGAGAAATAAATTCATGCGTGGAAAGGCCAATTGTTTCCTGGGAAAACACATCGTTTTTGCCGTAGACCCGAACTTCGTAACCTGCTTCTTTGAAATAATGCAGCAAGTTATGCTCATACGGCTTGAGCAGGTTCCAAAGCGTACGATGGCCGGCGGTATGGACATACTGCCCGGTGAACAGACAGCAGCGGGAAGGGGAACACACCGGGTTTTGTACATGACATTGCTCAAACCGCACACCTTGCCGTGCTAACCGATCGTAATTTGGCGTTTCAATTTGCTCATTGCCGTAACAGCGCAGCGATTCGGCGCGCATTTCATCCGGGAAAAAGAATACATAATTCAAGATAAACTCCTCCGATCAAGCGGCTTCTCCGCTTATCTTTTCTGCCATTATAGAATATCCCTGTTATAAATACAAGCGTAAAAGAAAAAACCGTTCCGGCTTCATAGCAAGAACGGTTTTTTATCAGATGGTTTTAAGTACAGGATTCCGCGGAGATTTCTTCCGCATCTTCGCCCTTCAAAGCGATGTTGTAGTTTTTAACCAGCTCAGATTCTTCGATGGGCTTCTGGCCTGCATCGCCGCCTTTATCATTGCGGTTCGCGAACGCAATTTTCAAAAGGATTGGAGCGATTACCGTAGTCAGTACAACGGTTAAGATGATGGGACCCATGAAGCTGTTGGACATTAACCCCAGCGCAGCGCCTTTTGAAGCGACAATCAAAGCAACTTCGCCGCGGGATACCATGCCGACACCCACCTGAATCGATTCATGCAGAGTGAAATGACACAGTTTTGCGCCCAATCCGCAGCCCACAATTTTGGTGAGAACAGCAATAACCATCAACAAAATAGAGAAGATGATGATATGCGGCGTCATCTGCGGCATCGTCATTTTTAAACCGATGCTGGCGAAGAATACAGGAGAGATCAGGGTGTACGAAAGGATTTCAAAACGAGAGGCGATATAGGGGGCACGCTTCGTGTTTGAAATAATTAATCCGGCAATAAATGCACCGGTAATGTCTGCTACGCCAAAGAATTCTTCGGCACAGTACGAAAGCAGCAAGCAGAAAACGAATGCCAAAATGACAAAGCGGCGCATATCTTTTTGATAGCGGTTCTGCAATTTGCGGAAGAAGAAAAAGAAGACAATACCTGCAACGGCCGCAAAAACAAAGAAGCCAACAACTTTCAGCAACACAATGGCTACGTTAACATTCGGATCAGCCACGCTGGTAATCATTGTCAAAGCCACAATGCCCAGAATATCGTCGATAATGGCTGCGCCTAAAATCGCGTTTCCGGTCATCGTGTTTAGTTTTCCCATTTCTTTTAATGTTTCAACCGTAATGCTTACAGATGTGGCCGTTAAGATAACGCCAATAAATAGATTCTGAAGGAACAGACTGGCCGTTGCGCTTTCCGAAAGATCGGGCCCGTTAAATGCCGCTGCCAATCCAAAGCCGCCCGCCAGCGGAACCAATACGCCGATCAAAGCAATTACAAAAGAGGCAACGCCCGTCTTTTTAAGCTCTTTGATATCGGTTTCGATACCAGCTGTAAACATCAGTACGATAACGCCGATTTCAGAAATTTTTGTAATGAAATCTTTGTCACTCAATACGTTCAGCACGGCCGGTCCCAAAATAACACCTGCAAGGAGTGCTCCTACAACCTGAGGCATTTTAAACTTGCGGGTGAGCAAACCGAACACTTTGGTGCACAATAGAATCAGTGCTACATCCAAAAGAAAATTGTACGTCATACCCATTTACCCTTTCTTAACGAGAAATCAACACTAAAAAATAGCCAGCGCACAATTTTATCATAACATCTTTTTCTTAGCAAGAAGGCGTTATCCTGAAAATTGTTATTAAATTCACAAACTTTTCGTGTGTTTAGCCAGTATCATAATAAGAGACATGATTTTCACAAAAATAGAAATAGGTACATGTAAAAAATCCTATCCGAATCTTTACAAATCGGATAGGATTTTTCTATAAATTTAAGAGGATGGTTGTATGTAATCCCGTATATAGGCGTAAAAGTCGTTATCTAGCACAGCGGCTGAGATCATGTACTTGGTGGATATTTCCTGAAGCACCTCATCCACATAGCCATCCGGTACAGTTTTCCCGTCGAACGGTATGACTTCGTCGGTGTCACTGTTGTACATGCAAACATCTGTAATAAAACTGCGCGACATCAGGAACATGAACTGTTTGGAATCCGAAAGTAGGTCATGCCCCATCACCATACGCGAATCATACGGCATGCCGAATAGGTTCATCACCGTGGGGTTGATGTCGATGGCGTAACCGTATTTTTCCACATGAACCGGTTCCGTCATCTGGCTGTTCCAAATAACCAAGCTGTTTTTATACAGCTCAAATGTTTCGTCTACCGTATGTCCCAGCAGTTCACTGACTTCTTCATTGGCGAGACCGTAAGGATAGTGGTCAGCCGCCATCACGATGACGGTTTTATCAAGCTTTCCGGCTTTGTCCAGCTCATCAATCAGGTATTCCAGCGCGCGATCCAACTCGATATTGCAGGCGATATAGGCGCGCGGTGCTTCGGAATAGGGAAGATCGGCCACTTCTTCTTCGTGACGATACGACATCATGTTGCCGGTAAAGCTGTAGTTCATGTGTCCGCTAACCGTCATGTAGTAAACATGGAACAGATCGTCGTTGATGTAATAAGGAAGGGATTTCTCCATCATTTCCTTATCGGATTCAGGCCAGCATTCTTCTACATCCAACCCTTTGCCCAGCGCATAATAATCATAGCCCAAGTTCGGGTGCGAAATGTCGCGGCCGTAATAATCGTAGTAGTTGTTGTGGAAGGCATAGGTTTTGTACCCGTTTTCGCGGAACATTTTACCGTAGCTCGACCACATATCGTTGCCCTGCTCACCGGAATACTGCATGCTCCAGATACCCTGTTCGGGGATCAGACCGGTTACGTTTACGTATTCGCCGTCGCTGGTACTTACGCCCCACAGGCCGTTATAGAAATTATCGAATACAAAGCCGTTGTTAACCAGCTTGTACAGTGTGGGCGTCAGTTCTTTGTCCACACACCAGGGCGAGAACGATTCGGCCGTGAGGAAGATCATATTGTAGCCTTCAAACATGCCGGTATATTCGTTCTTTTTGGTGGGCGTTACCGATTTGAAATATTCGCACAAGGTGCGAATATCGTCGTTAGGCGCGTTTTCCGCCGCAGCGTCAAAGTCGATGTTCAGAATATTCGGAGAAGTGTCTACCGGTTCTTCTGTAGGAGAAGGCGATCCCGAAACCGGGGGGATGTCATCCGCGGAAGGAGAAGCTGAAGGAATTACCAGCCCGCTCAGGCTGTTGCCTTTACGGCCGAACATCAGATTCTTTAAGTCGAGCATCATGCTCTGCGAAAGGCCAAGCTTTTTGATGGCTTGATCGGCAGAAGAGTAATTGTGGTAAAGTTCATAGGGAGAACCGATGCTTTTTCCCGGAACAGCCAACAGCAAAACGCAAATAAGCATCAACACGCAGCTGCCTGCGCCGGTGGTGATTAGATAGCCTTTGTTATATCGGCCGTAAGCGATGGAACGGTGGAAAATACCGCACAAAACCGGAGGCAGCAGATACAGAATCACGAAAAACAGATTCTTCAAAATGGCGCCGCCGATAATATCCATGAACTGCGTAACCTGACCGCCGTTTTGCATGGAATAAAAAGAGAAAAATGTTTTGAAAATACTGTAATAAATCGTTTGGGCGGAAAAAAAGACCGTGCATATACCAAAAATCAGCGGCAGTACAACGCGACCGATTTTTTTGGGAAGCAGGCCGATCACAAACGCCAGAAATACACCGGCCGGGATAGCAAACAGCAGCGGGAAGAGCAGGTTTTCCGTTGTGTGATAAATAATCAGATGAAAAGCGAACTCGTAATACAGACAGACCAGCGGGCAAAGCAGAATCGGCAAAATGCGCAAGGAAGCAAGTTTAGTCTGCATTTGAGAAAAACTGGGCGCTGTGGCAGCAGCTCGAGCGGATTTACGCGCGCTGTAATGCCTGGGCGTTCGCTGTTCAAAAAAATATTGCTTTTTCTTATTCATGAATTTTTCGTCTCCCATTCCAACAATTGATGTCGAATTTCATCGAAGCAAACAAAGCTATTATATACTACATTTTTTGCCTTTGCAAGGATTTTACTTACATTTTTCGCACTCTTAAATCACGGGTTTGCCTGAAAGCAAGAGGGAATCCTTTACTTTTTAAAGCCGGAATGGTACAATTGATTCAATAAATGCAACAGGGGGATATTATGATCTCGTTATCGGATGCGCGGGCTGTACAGGCGCTGCTTCGGCGCCATGGCTTTCATTTTTCCAAAGCGATGGGACAGAACTTTATTATAGATGACACCGTATGTCCGCGTATGGCACAGCAGTGCGGCGCGGATCGACAGATGGGTGTGCTGGAGGTCGGCCCCGGAATCGGCGTGCTGACGCATGAACTTTCGGCAGTTGCTCAAAAAGTGGTGGCGGTCGAGTTGGATAAACGTCTGCTTCCCGTTTTAAAAGAAACCCTGGCTGATTGTGAAAATGTTACGGTTCACAACGGAGATATTCTAAAAATTGATGTGCGGGAACTCATCGAAAAAGAGTTTCCCGACATGGATGTGGTGGTGTGCGCCAATCTGCCGTATTATATTACCTCGCCCATCATTATGAAGCTGCTGGAAGAACATCTGCCGATCCGGGCACTCACGGTCATGGTGCAGAAAGAAGCGGCTGAGCGGATTTGTGCCGAGCCCGGTTCGCGTGCCTGCGGCGCCGTCAGTGCGGCGGTTCGTTATTATGCCGTGCCGGAAATTCTGTTTGATGTGGGACGCGAAAGCTTTTTGCCCGCGCCAAATGTGGATTCTGCTGTGATCCGTCTCAATATTCCGGAAAAACCGCTTTATGCAGTTCGCGATGAAAAGCAATTTTTCCGTACGGTGCAGGCCGCATTTGCCCAGCGTCGCAAAACCGTAGTGAATTCCGTTTCTGCCACTTTAGGGATTCCCAAAGCAGAATTGGCGGAAAAGATGGAAGCGGCAGGCCTTTCTCCTCAGGCGCGAGCCGAACAGCTCACCATGGATGAACTGGTTCGTCTGGCAGACCTGTTGGGACAGGCATAAGAAAGGAAAATGGCTATGCGTAAAATCGAGTACTTTTCTTTGATTTTCTGGTTGGTGCTGTTGTTTATCTGCACTTTGGTGGGTATGATCGCTGGTCCACTGGGCTATGATACGCTTTCCATAGCGTTCAGTGCAGCGGCCTGTGTGCTGAGCGTAGGGCTGATCGTTTATTGCCTGTACTTCTGGCGGAAAAGCTCAAAATAATAAAAAATTCCCCGGCTTGATGGAACCTTGTCCACTAGCCGGGGATTTTTTATGCTGAAATTATTTGTATTTGCGGATGATAGCATCCAGTTTGTCGCGGTTGGCTTCCATTTCGGTAACCATCTTGAACATGTTGTGCGCGCGCACCAGGTTGTGTTCCGGGTAAGCCGTGCGGAAGTAAACGTCGCCGTTAAGGTAGTCCGTCAGGAAACGGATGCCGCATTCCAGCGTCATCAGAATGGCGCCGTCGGGCAAGGTGTCTTTTTCAAGTTCCGTCAGAGAACCGCCCACAGTGGAGAGGAAACCTTTCGTAAACGCGTCAAACAGATCAAAGTTCACGCCGACTTTCTCGATGTCTTTTTCATCTTCGGCTGCGGTTCCTGCGCCGCCGCGGATGGCGTCGCCAAAATCATAAGCAACCAGACCGGGCATGGTGGTGTCCAGATCGATTACGCAGACCGGCTTATTGGTTTGCGTATCATACAAAATGTTGCTCAATTTGGTATCATTATGCGTTACACGCAGCGGAAGATCCCCGGCATGCAGCAAGTCCATCAGCTTGTTGCAGACCGGACGATGTGCCTGTACGAATGCAATTTCTTCTGCAACAGAAGAAAGACGGTCGGCTTTATTTTCAGCTACAGCTTCTTCAAACTGACGATAGCGGTCCGGCGTGTTATGGAAATCCGGAATGGTTTCTTTCAGCGTGGCAGCCGGGAAGTTGGCCAATTCATTCTGGAAAGAACCGAACGCTACTGCGCACTCTTCAAACATCTCGGGCGTTTCGATAACATCATAGGTCTTGGTATGGTCAATAAATTCCGTCATACGCCAAAATCCGCCGTCTTCGGTTACAACAGAATGACGGCCATCTTTTGTATAAACCACGTTAAGCAGTTCGCGGTGAACATCACCACCGCGGGCAGCTACACAGTTATGCAGGAAATCGCAGATTTTTACCATGTTGTCCATAACATCTTCCGGATGCTTGAAAACATAGGTGTTCAATTTTTGCAGAATATATTTACCGTCGGGCAATGTGACCAAGTAAGTCTCATTGATGTGACCGCCGCCGTAGCGTTCAACGGTAGCAGCATTTACGTGGTTTTCATCAAAATAAGCGTTCAACGGGAACGCGCGGTTTGTTTCCATACCATTTACTTCCTTTACGTTATTCTTCTCTGGTTAAACAGTTTACAGGGTAGAGGCCAATTCTTTCAGATAGCGGCGGAAATCATCGCCGATTTCGGGATGCTTCAGCGCAACTTCTACAGAGGCCTGCATGATACCGAGTTTGTTGCCCATATCATAGCGCTTTCCGTCAAAATCTACAGCGATCATACCGTCGCGCATAGCAATTTGACGCATAGCATCCGTCAGCTGGATTTCTCCGCCGGCGCCGGGAGCCGTATGTTCCAGGATTTCGAAAATTTCCGGTGTCAGTACACAGCGGCCCAAAATGGAGAACAGCGACATAACCTGCTCCGGCTTCGGTTTTTCCACCATATCCGTGCACAGATAGTTGCGGCCTTCCAGATGCTCTACCTTCAGCGAGCAGTACTTCTGCACGTCCTGGGGCGAAACTTCTTTTACGCCAACTGCGCATTTGCCGTATTTTTCATAAGCTTTTACCAGCTGACCGCAGGTGGGGTTGTCGCCCATAATGACGTCGTCGCCATACAGAACGGCAAACGGCTCGTTGCCGACAAACGACTTGGCACAGGCCACAGCATGTCCAAGCCCGCGCGTTTCTTTCTGGCGAACATACTGGATGTTCGCCAGCTTGGAAATATCGATAATCTCTTTGAGAATATCTGCTTTTGCGGGATTCATGGCCAGACGCTCTTCCAGTTCGGGAGAACGATCGAAGTGGTCTTCCAAAATACCTTTGCCGCGATTGGTAATGATCAGAATATCGGTAATACCGGATCGCACAGCTTCTTCCACGATAAACTGAATGGCCGGTTTATCTACAATAGGAAGCATTTCTTTGGGCATCGATTTGGTAGCGGGCAAAACGCGCGTGCCCAGACCGGCCGCGGGAATAACCGCTTTTCTGACAGTAGACATATTTTCTACTCTCCTTTTTACATTTTTAAGGGGTTAAAAAAGAATAAGTGGCACATAATAAAGCGCCATATTCAGCAAAGCAATAATCAGGATAACCTTGGGATTCACGCCGCCCTGACGGAACAGCTGAGATTGATAATCTTCCTGAGATCCTCCTGCGAGCGATTCGCGGATACGGCGAACCTTTTTTACAATATGGTGGTAATAGATTCGGTTGGCTTTAAAGCCCATCACGATGGCAATAACGACATTGATGAGCAGGGGCAGATAGGAAAGTACCGAAATCCAGAACAACTGCGGGTAGTTTTGGCTTTCGGCGGCAATGATCATCTGCTGCTCATGCGTTAAAGCAACCGTAGCCGGATCAATACCGCATTTGGTATAAATTTCTACCATCAGCGGCTGTGCAACGAACATCATAACCAAGGTGGAGATTAAATTCATCAAAGCCTGCACACCGATTACAAGTCCGCCCAATTTATATTGTTTGCGGTACAAAAGCCAGCCGCCGGAGAAAAACAGCGCGCTGAAATTAAAGCGGCTCCGGCCGCGTTCGCGAATCGATTTGAAAACGGGGATATAGTACAGGCTGTTAATTTGTACAGCTTTGGAAGCTTCATCAACCGTTACGTCATCCGCAATCAGTTCTTCCGGATGCAAACCGGAAACGGCGGTAAAAAAGTTGGCATAACTGGAGGCAGGATTCCCCGAAGGCGGCGTTTGCTGTTCTTCGGGAGGCGCGGTCAAAGATTTTCCGCAGGTAGAGCAAAACAGCGAACCCGCAGGATTATCCGTACCGCACTGCGGACAACGGATGCTGTCTTCCGTATCGGGTTTAGCGGTTTCCGGTGTTTGCCAGGCTTCTCCGGCTTCGTGGTTGTAAAGACAATGGCCAATTTGTTTGTAACAGGCGCGGTGATAGGGCGCACCACACTGTGGGCAGACAACGATATCATCCGCATCGGAAAACGGCACATTGCAAATGGGACAATTGATACCTTTAAAACTTGTCATAATCTTTCCTTAAAATCTTAAAATCAAAGTAAAAATAATTGAAATCTCCATTCGGATGAGACTATTTTAGCGTATTCGGATCAAAAGTGCAAGGGTGCGCATGCTTTATTTTCATTGTGTTCACAATAGAAGGGGCAAATTTTCGCTAAACAGCGCGGATTCAGAAAAAAATCCCTTTACAAGCGGTATGCAATCCCGTATAATAAATTAGTTACAGAGTTGATTTTAAGATTGAAAAATAGAAAGGCAGGGAGCATCATGCTGCAGTATGAGGAACTGAAGTTTAAATTGAATGACCAGATCGAAGCCCTGAACGGCCTGGCCGAAGCCTTGGAGCTGGATAAGCTGCGCATGGAGGTCGAAATGCTTGAGCATAAAACGGCCGAACCGGGTTTCTGGGATGATATGGAAAAAGCCCAGAAGGTTACGCAGAAACTGGCCACGCTGAAAGGACGCGATGAAGACTATCAGAAATTGGTCAGCCGCTCCGAAGATTGCATGGCTTTGATTGAAATGGCTGATGAAGCCGAAGATCTTTCCTTTATGGAAGAAGTAGAAACGGAAATTGCCGATATTGAAAAGAAAATCGGGGAAATGCGTTTGACCACGCTGCTCACGGGTGAATATGATTCCCGCAACGCCATCCTGACGTTCCACGCCGGTTCCGGCGGAACCGAGGCGCAGGACTGGGCCGAAATGCTTTTCCGTATGTATAACCGCTGGGGTGAACGCCACGGCTTTAAGGTCAGCACGCTCGATTATCTCGACGGCGATGAAGCGGGGCTTAAGAGCGCTTCCATCCTGGTGGAAGGCCTGAACGCCTATGGCTTCCTGAAGAGCGAATCCGGTGTGCATCGCTTGGTGCGTGTGTCTCCGTTTGACGCGGCTGGACGCCGTCATACGTCTTTTGCTTCTCTGGAAGTTATGCCGGAAATCGATAAAGACACCAGCGTAGAAATTCCGCCGGATGATATTAAGATGGAAGTCTATCGCGCCAGCGGCGCCGGCGGCCAGAAGGTTAACAAAACGTCTTCGGCTGTTCGTTTGATTCACATTCCTACGGGTATCGTGGTTTCCTGCCAGGTAGAACGCAGCCAGTATCAGAACCGTGATGTGGCTATGAAAATGTTGATTTCCAAACTGGTGGAAATCAAAGAGCGTGAACATCTGGAAAAAATCGCCGATATTAAGGGCGTTCAGAAAGAAATCACCTGGGGCAGCCAGATCCGTTCTTATGTTTTCATGCCGTATACGTTGGTTAAAGACCATCGTACCGGATATGAAATGGGTAACATCAACGCGGTTATGGACGGCGACCTCGATGGCTTTATCAACGCTTACCTGATCGCAGAAAGCGCAGGAACGCTGAGCGATAGCGAAGAATAATTCCCGTTTTATTATGAATATCGTAAACCCCCGGTTTGGCCAAAGGCTGAACCGGGGGTTTTTGATTTAGAAACTACATTAAGTTTATCGCAATGACAATTTAATTTTAGATGTCTTCTTCTCCGCGTGGATCGGGAAGATCGCCGAACGCCGCATCGGCCGCGTTACGGGCAGCGTCAATCAGCGGGTTGCTTACGATGCCGATACCTTCGTCATAGGTGACAGGGAGCGTGTTGATAACTTCAGCTACCGGTTGACGCATCCATAACGAGGGCGTTATGCGCAGCGTATAGCCGCAGCCGCTGTCGCACATCCAATCGTAAAAACGGGCGCGGGGCAGTCCGAAAGCCGAAAGAATCGTCATGATGACGCCGCCATGCGTAACAAGGACAGTCTCGGTTTCGCCGGCGCGCAGACGATCGTTGACAAATTGCTGGAATGCCGTGCAGATGCGCTGCATAAATTCGGAAGTACTTTCTCCGTTCGGAGGAGCTGTCTGGCTTCCGTTTTTCATCCATTCCATAAAGGCTGCGTCTTTTTTCAGCTCTTCAAACGGACGATTTTCCCAGTCGCCGAAACTGCATTCCGCAAAACCGTCTGCCGTTTCAAATTCCGCTTCCGGGTACAGAATCCGCAGAGAATCCATGCAGCGCGTGCAGGGACTGCAAAAATAGCGGTCGGCCTGCGGGTACAGGTATTGCGATTTCAGCTGTGCCAGTTGCTTCATGCCTTCAATGGCCAAAGGGGAATCCGTCCGGCCAATATAGCGGCCAGCCAGGTTTCCTTCCGATACGCCATGGCGAATCAAATGAACAAGATATGATTTCATACGGATTATCCTTCCTGCTTCTCGACAAAATCAAAATAATTTTGCGCTTTTCTTTGACTTTTTAAATTACATATTGTATACTAGATGGCGTGATTGCGAGAATAAAACGAAAATATACAATTTGTATTTACATAAAGGGGAGCCTATGAACAGAAGTTTTGCGCGGACCATTTCGCTTTTGCGGCGTGAAAAAGGTATCAGCCAAAAAGCGGCTGCGGCCGAGTTGGGCGTTTCTCAGGCGCTGCTTTCTCATTATGAAAACGGTATCCGCGAATGCAGCCTGGAATTTGTTGTACGTTTGGCCGAATATTATCATGTTTCAACAGACTATTTGCTGGGACGCACAACGCATCGAACGGAAAATGAAAACGAACAAAATCAGCAGACAGAGAACCAAAGCCCTCAGCTTTTTTCGGGCGAGGAAGCGCGGACAAGCGGTACGCTTGCGGTTATTTTCTCGGTTCTTCGCCGAATCCAAAACCCGCAGTTGGCCATACTCACAACGGATGTATTGGATTTAACTTTGTATCGTGTTTTGCGGACTTTATATACATTAAATGGACGCAGCGGTCCCAAAGTTTCGCGTTTGTCCGATGCACAGTCCGATAGTACGGCGGCCGCTGTAGAAACCCTGCTGCTGCAGCGGTTCAGACGCACGGCCGCTTTGGCAAACGGCAGGGGAGATGCTCTTTTTGAAGATAAGGGCTACGTCCTTTCTCCGGAAAGCCTTGCCGAAGAATTTCCGCAGTTAGCCGATGCCGTGTTCGATCTTTCGGAAAACGCAGAACGCCAGCTCAATGATTGGCTGCGCATGGGATAGTATACCATGTCTCCAAAGCAAAATCAATCCCGCTCATTTGGTGATTGAACATGGTTTTTTGTTTCTTACAATACAAAATGGCAGACACACGAGTGTCTGCCATTTATTTGCTTGTATCCGGATTTACATTACTCCGAGAGCGCACGGGTCAGCCAGGCGTCCGCAATATCCAGCGCCAGATACAGTCCGCTTTTTTCGCTCTGCTTTACGATCTGCTTGCGGTTACGGATACTGGAATCCGTCAGCATCAGCTGAACGCTTACTTTGTCGGCTACATCCAGATCCTTTACCTTTTTCTTGCTCTTGATATCCATTTTAATGACATATTTGTCTGTCATGTTGCCGTAGTACAAGGTGTCTCCGCAGCGCACCAACGGACGGCCTTTATAAGTGGGAAATGTTGCAGTACTCATATTGTCTGTCACTACCTTTCTTCATTCTGTACAGCACGCGAAAACGGCACAAAACCTTTCACGCAATCCTAAAACCAAAACAAAAAACAGAACCGGCCGAAACCGATCATCCAATCATTTATTTTAGTATACCATAAACACAGGCAAACGTAAACCTCGATTTTACATGCATTTTTAAATAGAAGCAATTTTGTAAAGCTGAGGGCAAAAAAAGGCGGTGCTTTCGGCACCGCCCAAACGTCATTTCTGGTCTTCCAGATAAGATTTAAGAAGTACGCGCAGCAACTCGTCACGATCCAAGCGGCTGATCAGCTTGCGTGCGTTGTTCTGGGTGGAAATATAAGTCGGGTCTTCCGACAAAATGTATCCGACAATCTGATTGATGGGATTGTAGCCTTTTTCCTTCATTGTGTCATACACAATGGTCAGAATGCTGCGAATATTTTCTTCTCTTTCCCGTTCAAGCGAAAACGTAATCGTTTTGTCCAGCATAGAAACGCACCTCCTGTACAATTCATGGGACAAAGCCTTCATGATGGGCTGTAATATTTATAATACAAGAAATCTCACAAAAAATCAAGAAGGATTTTATTTTTTTGTACGAAAAGAAAAATCTCCGGCGGTTTTATAGCCGCCGGAGACAGATTTCAGCTCGTTTTACATTTTAAGCGAAATGCCTTTTGTCTGCATACGGGAAAGGATTTCATCAACCTGCGTCTGTACTTCGTTTTTGGAAAGCGTCTTTTCATTCGAAGCAAACGTCAGACGAACCGTGATGCTGCGGGCGCCGTCATTTTCGTAGACGGCAACCAGACCGGCATCCTGCAGGTTTTCAATTCCTTCTGCCCAGCATTCTGCCAGATCGCCGTAGCGGGTATCCGCTTCTACGGCCAGCGTCAGGTCGATGTCGATGCCCGGGAACTTGGACGGTTCGCGGTACGGCAGATCGGCCACGCCGATTTCAGCCAGCATATCCATATCGATCTGGGCGCAGACGATGGCGGCCTTTTTGTCGATCAGATCCACAACGGTGGGATGCAGTGCGCACAGGAAGCCGAGCGTCTTGCCGTTCATGCTGACGGCAACCGTGTTTTTCGGATGCTGCCAGTTGTGCGCGGCGGTTGTATGCTCAAAAGCGGGGGCGGTGTGCTTCAGGGTCATGCCGAGCGTGATGAGCATGTCGCGCAGCGCGAAGAACAGTTCTTTTTCGCTCTGCGTACGGCTGAACAGGGCAATACCCAGCTTTTTGCGTTCGTTGCATTCGCCGTTTTCTTTGAGACCTTCCACAACGCGGGCGATTTCAAAGATACCGAAGTGGGGCGCATACTGTTTGTTGTCGTCCACAAAGGCGAGCAGCGTGGGGCAGATGCAGTTGCGCAGCGTATCGTTATCCGGGTTGATCGAGTTGAGCAGGCGCACATTCGCTTCGGGTTCAATGCCGATTTCGCGGTACTTTTTGGCGTCGTTCCAGATATAAGAATGCACTTCGTGCAGCTTGAATTTCTTGACGAGCAGATCCTTGGCGCCGTTGTCGTCGGTGCGGCCTGCGCTGTCGCGCACGGGGTGTAGGGCGCTGAGCGTGGTTTTGATCTCGAAGTTATCGTAGCCGTAGATACGGGTGATTTCTTCGATGATGTCAGCCGGAATGGTTACGTCTTTCGTGGCGCGCCAGCTCGGTACCGTTACGGTGAAGTTGTCGCCTTCGCAGTCGGCCGTGAAGCCGAGCGCACGCAGCGTGTCGAGGATGCGTTCATTGGTAATGGCGATTCCGGTGTAGCGGTCGACAAAGTGCTTGTCGAAATGCAGCGTGATCGTCTCGTATTTTTTCACATAGACGTCCGTAAGAGAAGATACGACCTGAACGTTCGGGTCGATCGCCATGAGCAGCTTCATAAAGCGTTCGATGGCAGTAACGGTCATTTCAGGATCGATAATCTTTTCATAGCGAATGCTGGCGTCGGTGCGCAGACCCAGGCGCGTTTCCGATTTGCGGATGCACACGCCGTCGAAGTTGGCGGATTCCAGCAGCAGGGAATCGGTGTCGTCTTCGATTTCCGTAGCCAGACCGCCCATGATACCGGCAATGGCGACCGGTTCGCCGGAGCTGGTGATCATCAGCGTGTTTTCGTCGATGTCACGTTCCTGACCGTCCAGCGTGGTGAACTTGAACGGCTTGTCGAAGCGGCGGACTTCCACGTGATCTACACGGCGCTTGTCAAAGGCGTGCATCGGCTGGCCCATTTCCAGCATGATATAGTTGGTCAGGTCGGCCAGGAGGTTGATGGCACGGCTGCCGCAGTAGAACAGACGGATGCGCATGTTCACCGGGCTGACCTTTTCTTTGATATTTTCAACTTTCAGGCCGCTGTAGCGGTAGGTATGCTCGCGGTCAATCACGTCAATCGCAACCGGCTCGAGTTCTTTATACACGCTGCAATCGAGTGTTTCGAGCGGCTTGAGCGGACGTCCGGTCAGCGCGGAAAATTCGCGCGCAATGCCATAGTGTCCCCACAGGTCGGGACGGTTCGTCAGGGATTTGTTATCCACTTCGAACACGATATCTTTCATATCGTAAGCATCCGTCATCTGCGTGCCGAGCGGCGTGCCGTCGGTGATTTCCATCAGACCGGAGTTGTCGGCGCTGATACCCAATTCCGCTTCGGAACAGCACATACCGTGGGATTCTACGCCGGCGATCGTGGCGCAATTAATCTCAAAGCCGTTGACGCAGCCGCCTTCGCGGGCAAACGGAACGACCATGCCTGTGCGCACGTTCGGTGCGCCGCATACGCAGTCCCAAAGCTTTTCGCCGTCGTTTACCTTGAGCAGATGGAGTTTTTTAGAGGTGGGATGGTTTTCAATCGATTCGATGCGGGCCACCACGACGTCGCGGGTGTTTTCGCCCTTTTTATAAATGTCTTCCACTTCGGCGGTGGAAAGGGTGAAACGATGAATCAGCGCTTCCAGGTCCAGGCCGGAGAGATCGACAAAATCGCTGATCCAGTTCATGGAAATATACATGGTTCGTTATCCTCCTTCTTACGCTCAGTATTTGAACTGAGCCAGGGTCTTCAGGCTGCCGCTGTTCAGGTCGCGGATATCCTTGATCCCGTATTTCATCATGGCCAGACGGGTAAGACCCAGGCCGAAGGCAAAGCCGGTATATTCGTTGCTGTCGATTCCGCCGTCACGCAGTACGTTCGGGTGGATCATGCCGCAGGGGCACAGCTCCAGCCAGCCGGAGTTTTTGCAGGTGGGGCAGCCTTCGCCGCCGCAGATCAGGCAGCTGATGTCCAGTTCGAAGCCGGGTTCCACAAAGGGGAAGAAGCCCGGACGCAGGCGAACCTTCACATCCTGTTTGAATACTTCGGAAAGCATGGTTTTCATAAAGTAAATCAGGTTCGAAATCGAGATGTTTTTATCGATCATGATGCCTTCCATCTGGAAGAACGTGTTTTCGTGGCAGGCGTCGGTCGATTCATTACGGAAGCAGCGGCCGGGGAAGATGGCGCGCAGCGGAGCGCCGTATTTGCGCATAATCGCGTTCTGTGCGGCGGAGGTATGCGTTTTCAGCAGCTGGCCGTTGTCGAGATAATACGTATCCTGCATATCGCGGGCGGGATGGTGCTTCGGAATGTTCAGTGCTTCGAAGCAGTGATAGTCGTCTACGATTTCGCTGTAGTCTTCAATCGTAAAGCCCATGCTGGCAAAGATCTGCTCCACTTCGCGCTGAACCAGCGTGATGGGGTGATAAGAACCTTCTTCCACAGCGGAAGGCAGGGTGATATCGTAGCTTTCGGCGGCTTCCACACGGGCAGCCAGCTCTTTTTCCTTGATTTCGGCTGCTTTTTGAGTCAGAGCTTCATCGGCGTAAGACTTCAGGCGGTTGATTTCCTGGCCCATTTCTTTTTTCTCGGGGCCGGATACATCTTTCAGGCCTTTGAGCAGGTCGGTGATTTCGCCTTTTTTGCCCAGAAAGGCGACACGCAGTTTTTCCACGGCGCCGGAATCTTCGGCGGCCGCCAGCTGTTCGTTGAAACGGGCTTTCAGCTGTTCGATTTTTTCGTTCATGGCAGAATTCCTTTCCAAATCGATCATCAAGCGGGGAAACGGGCATAAAAAAACGCCCCGCCCCCCATGGGACGAAGCCTGTCTTCGTGGTACCACCCAATTTCGATAGACGCCCTTGGCGCTATCCTTTTGCGGCCGTTAACGGGGCCAATCGTCGGCACTTACTCAAATTTCGGCACCGCCGCTCCAAAGGGAACTTCGCCGTCCTCGCACAGGGGCCCGCTTACAGCCGGTGACGCGCCCTCTCTGCCTGCCGAATGGCCGGTTACTTTTCTTTTTCACAGCGTTTATTCTTTCCCTAGTATACCACACTTTTTTGCATTTGCAAGGCTTTTGCCAAAAAACACACGAATTTTTGCATTCATCCTTGTATCATTCCGTAAGATATGTTATACTGCTTTCAAATCCCTTTTGGGAAAAAGCGACAAAAAGGTACGGTGTATTCAATGTTTGGAAACGATGTTTTTGTAGAATATCTTATTAAGCGCCGGCGTACAGCAAGCGACTGGGCCCTCCAGATTGGAGCCGTGGTTCTGGCCATTGTGGTGGTATGGCTCAGCTTTTATGCGGCCATTATGCTCAATATCCCGATGATTCCTTATTTTGTTATCATCGGCGTTATTTACGGCTTGTATCGAATTTGGATGATGTTTAATCTGGAATTTGAATACAGCTTTACCAACGGCGACATCACGGTTGATAAAATCATTGCCAAACGTAAGCGCAAGCGTGTGGTATCGTTTGATGCCAAAAATATTCTGGAAATGAAAGAAGTCGGCGCCAATACGGTCAGCACAGGCAACGGAATTGCCAATGTGTACCGCGCGGGCGAGTTTAAAAACGGAACGAACGGCTGGTATATCCTCTTTAGCCGTGATGGTGCCAACCGCAACGTGCTGCTGTTTTCGCCCAACGAAAAAGTGCTCACAGCTATGAAGCCGTTCTTGCCGGTCAAGGTGCGTCTGGATGCTTTTGGTCGGAACTGATTTGGTCGAAATCGACCGGATTGCCCGGGCGATTGAAAAGGAACATTTCCGCCGCCGGGTTTTCGGCGTGCAGGAGCTTGCCGAACTCGAAGCACGTGGATTTCCGGCGCAGAGCGCGGCCGTGTGTTTTTGCGCCAAAGAAGCGTTTGGCAAAGCGATGGGCGTGGGGCTTTCCGGCTTTGCGCTTGGCGAAGTGCAGCTGCTGCATAACGCGGCCGGGCAGCCGTATTTAAGCCTTTCGGGCCGAGCGGAAAAACTGGCCGAAGGCGTTCAGTTTGCCGTCAGCGCGGCGCATAGCAAAACGTGTGCCACGGTTGTGCTGGTGGGCGAAAAAAAGGAACCGCCGCGTGTGGTTTCGTTATAAGGCAATCTGTTTGAGACGCCGTACCCGCGCTGTGCGGTGCGGCGTTTTTGTTTTGGGAGGGAAGGGCATGCTGGTTTTAACAAGCGAAGAAATGAAACGCGCCGAACAGGCGGCCGTGGCACAGGGAACAACGATGAGCCGACTGATGCAGCTGGCGGGAACGGCGCTGGCGCAGCTTGTTTTGCGCTATGGTGCGCCTGCCGGTAAGCAGGTGTTGATCCTTTGCGGAAAAGGCAACAACGGCGGGGATGGTTTCGTCTGCGCCGGACTGCTTCATCGATGCGGGGCAAAGGTGACGGTAGCTTTGGCACAGCGGGAAGTGAAAACCGATCTGGCGGCACAAGCTATCGCCAAGCTGCCGCCGGAAATCCCGATTCTGCGCCGCCCGGAACAGATTTTTCCCGCTCTGGCGCAGGCTGAAATCATTGTGGATGCGATTTTTGGCTTTGGTTTCCGTGGCGAGCCGCAGGGAGATGTGGCCCTGCTGATCGAAGCGGTCAACGCACGCAGCGTACCCGTATTTTCGGCCGATTTGCCCAGCGGCGCCGAATGCGATACCGGCCGTGTAGAAGGTGTTTGCGTGCGCGCTATGCATACGGCGGCGTTTTCCGTCCTTAAGCCGGCACATATTTCCTATCCTGCCAAGCGTTTTTGCGGGGAGGTTCATGTTCGCCCGGCGGGTATTGCGCCGGAATTGCTCCGCGCACAGGCTAAAAGCTGCCTGCTGCTTGATGAGGCCATGATGCGTTCGATCCTGCCGAAACGGAACCCCGAAGGCAACAAAGGCACGTTCGGCAAGCTGTTGTGCGTTTGCGGAAGCATGGGTATGGCCGGAGCCGCCCGTATGGCGGTGGAAGGTGCGTTGCGCTGCGGCGTTGGTTTGGTGTATGTGGCTGTTCCCCGCGAACTGTACCCGATTTTAGCGCCGTCTTTGCCGCAGGCCGTTTTTCTGCTGCTCGATGAAGAAGCAGACGGCTCGCTTACAGAAGAAAGCCGCGCGCGTCTGAGGTTAACCGTGGGGCAGATGGATGCCTGCCTGGTTGGCTGCGGATTGGGACGCCGTGCGAAAGATGCGGTGCGCATCGTTCTGCGCTGTGCTTCCTGTCCGGTGGTGCTGGATGCCGACGGCCTCAATATTGCGGCCGAAAATCTTTCCTTGCTGGAAAATCGAAGCTGCCCGCTGGTAATCACACCTCATCCGGGTGAAATGGCGCGTCTTACAGGACTGAGCGTTTCCGCCGTACAAGATGCCCGTCTGGAAACAGCCGCGCTTTTTGCCGAGAAGAGCCGTACGATTACGGTTTTAAAAGGAGCCGCAACCGTGATTGCGGAACCGAATGGTATGCTGGCCGTGAATCCCGCAGGGAACGCCGGCATGGGCAAGGGTGGCAGCGGCGATTTGCTGGCCGGTATGTTGGCGTCGTTTTTGGCGCAGGGTGTAGCGCCGGTTCAGGCCGCACGGCTGGCGGTTTTTGTCCATGGCTGGGCAGGCGATCTCTGCGCCGAAGAGAAAACACAGTACGCCATGCAGCCCACAGACTTGATAGATTATTTCCCGCGGATTTTCAAAGAATTGCTTTCTTAATAGAAACGGTCTAATCCCCTCTTACCGCTCATACATTTGCGGCAGGAGGGGATTTTTATGCGGCTTAAACGTCGTTTTGGGTGTATTGCGCTTTGTTTATGCACCTGTTTCTTTTTGCTTTCCGGATGCCGGGCAGAAGATGCCCAGGGCATGCCGCCGACTTTGCAATTTGCCGATGCGCCGCTGACGCTTCAAAGCGGCGATTTTGTGCTGGAAGGCAGACTGACCTATGGCGGAACGGACGGTCTGATCCTGACTGCGGAAAATCCGGAATCGATTCGCGGCTGTGTTTTTTCCGGGTTAGGCGGGGAACTTTCCATTTCATTCGGCTCTGTCCGTGTATCGGCCGCACAAACAGCAAAATCCGGTTGCGTATCGGAATTGTTTCAGGCGATCCGCAGTTTTGAATCGGCTCAGCCGGTTTATTCCGACGGAAGCTGGCAGCTTGAGGAAGAACATCTGCGCCTGATTTGCGACGAAAAGGGAAAAGTACAGGAGATCGAACAAACGCAGTCCGGCTGGAAAGCGGTTTTCCGGTAGCTTGTCTGCACCCGTTGCCAAGTTGTTTCATAAAATAAAGCAGGCTGTGTTTAAAGCTTGCGCGCGCTGGCAAGACTAACAGCAGAAACAAACAAGGAAACGGAGTGAACCGATGTGACGGTCCGGCGCGGAGACATTTATTATGCAGATTTAAGCCCCGTTGTGGGTTCGGAGCAGGGAGGCGTCCGCCCTGTCTTGATTGTACAAAACGATATCGGCAACCGGTACAGCCCAACCGTAATTGCGGCGGCCATTACCAGCCAGCAGTCTAAAGCGGATCTTCCCACGCACATTTTTCTTAATCATGCAACAACCGGTTTGACGAAAGATTCGATTGTTCTTTTGGAACAGGTACGCACCATTGATAAACACCGCCTGCGCGAGAAGATGGGACGCATCGATGCCGATGCGATGCAGCAGGTCGATCAGGCGCTTTCCATCAGTTTTGGTTTAGGCGAACGAAATCGGAACAGATCGTCGTCTACATAGGCGCAGTATACGCCTTTGCAGACGGGCGGCGAACCGCCGCAGGATACGTCGCGGATGGGCAGAAATTAAATTCAAAGCTCAAGTCACGCGGCAGAAGTTTGATGTACAAACAGAAAAGTTTCGATCAAACCTTTTCAAAGGTTTGCGGTTTCCAAAGGCAGAGCCTTTGGCCGCTTTCCGCAGAAAGCGGAATACTTTTGCGTCATAAAACGCAGGAAAGGGTGAAAAAACAGTCCGATGGACTGTTTTGAGGGGAAACCCTCGTCGGGGGTTTCCCCTTTTACTGACTCTTTATTAGTACAATCTTTTAAGTAGAGATAGCTTTTGCTATAAGCTGAGCAGGTTCTTTCAAAAGAACCTGTCTTTTTTTATGTTTAATTGAACAAATAAAATATTTTATCAAAAATAAGTTGATGTTTTTAGTTAAATATACTATAATTTAGCTGTAAGAAATCTCTGTTTTACACAATAGGGGTGAGCGTCATGTTCAAGAATAGAGTCCTGATCACTCTTGCCGGTGTGCTTTGCGTATGCCTGCTTACGGGTATTTGCCTGACCGGATGCTCGAATCCAGAAAATGCGGTTTCTTCCGTTACGGAATCAGAAGTTTCGGATGTAGAATGGATTGATCCTTCGACCGTGCCGGACGCTCCGGATCGGGAATTGATCGATCCATCGGAAAAGGTCTTGCTTTCGGATGAATGGATGCTTCTTAGCTCTCGAATTGCGCCGCCTTCTTTGGAATGCTATGCGGCGTTTACTGTTCCGCGAGATGATCCGCAAGAGCCGGATCTGTACTTGTATGTGATTCAGGGAAAAATCGTTTCGGAAGCAGATTTGACTAGCCCTATTTTAGATAATCCGGAACAGAATGAGGCGCTGAAAGAAAAGTACGGAGGCAGCGGCTTACAAAACGAAACATGGTACACGGTTGATTTGGAACGGGTATGGTACGGTGATATTCCGGAGTCACAGCGGCAGATTGACCTGTGGATTGGCGGCGGAAAAGATTCACTGATCACAAAACCGGACGTAGGTGAAGAAGTGGTGTTTTTCCTGTGTATGCAAAACGGGGAATATACAGCTTTAGACTTGGAACATGGCATTTTTACGGTGAACGATGACGGTACGCTGTATTCGTTCTCAAATTTGGAGCGGTTTTGCAAATACGACGGCCAGCCGGTACAAATGTTGATCGATGATTTGTATCAGGCGATCGAAGAAGCGCAAAAATTCGGCGATTTCAATCAGGCAATCAGCGCATCTAGGGAAAAGTACAGAAATTCATCTGAATAAAAAATTTATTTAGCTAGACACAAATGAAGGGAGATGCATCCCGTTGAAGAAAAGAGTCATAATTAGCGTTGTCAGTGTCCTCTGCGTGTGCTTACTGGCTGGCGGGTATTTTGTCGGCCGCTCAATTTGGAAAAAAGCAAACACGCCTGCTTTTGAGCTTAGGCCCGATGTGCCGGACGCCCCGGATCGGGAGCTGATCGATCCTTCGGAAAAAGTCCTGGCATCGGATGAATGGACGCTTTTGGCATCGAGACTGGGACCCCCGTGTTTGGAATTGTATGCCTGGATGTCCAAGCATCCCAAGGTACCGGATGTCGGTATCATCGAAGGTAAAATCGTTTATGAAGAAGAATGGGAGCATCCCACATTTAGCGATGCAGAAACAAACGAAGCAATGCACGAAAAATATGGATCCGGGAAGACTAAGACGAATCCCCTTTTTACAATTCATTTGCAAAAAGTTTGGTATGGCGATGTTCCGGAGTCGCATGGGCAGATACAGGTGGCGATGGGCAATACCATAAGCAGACCCGAGGTAGGCGAACATGTTGTCCTGTTTGTGATTATAGGGGAAGAGCGGTGTACGCCGTTGGATTTAGAGCATGGTATTTTTACCGTAAACGACGACGGCACGCTTTACGCATTCTCAAATGAAGAAGCGCTTTGCAAATATGAGGGACAGCCGGTGCAGACCATGATGGACGGTTTCTACCGGATTCTTGATGAAACGGAAGTAACGCCTTATTTTGGCAGCAGTGGGTATATCGACGAATAGAATCGCTGTTAGAGGATACATAACAGCTAAAAACAAGGGTCTTGCAGAACAGCAATCTGCAAGGCCCTTTATATGTTTATTTGTTTTCTTCGTCCTTTTGCGGAATCATATGTACATTCAAATGAGGATAGGTGATTTCGATTCCGGCGGCGTCAAACCGGGGCTTAATCTGTTCAAGCAAATCAAAATACAAGTCCCAGTAATCCTCGTTATTTGCCCACACACGGATGGTGTATTCGATATAGCTGTCCTGATACCCGCTCAGGCGTACAAACGGTTCCGGATCGGTGAGCACTTTGGGATGAGCCGAAACCATTTTGCGCAGAACAGCCAAAACGTTTTGAGGATCGGCGTCATAAGAAGCACTGCAAACAATATCGACCCGGCGCGTTTCTTCGGCGCTGAAGTTGGTCAGCCTTGCGGCGGAAAGATCGCTGTTGGGAACGAAAATCACCTTGCTGTCGGGTGTGCGCAGTTTGGTGTGGATCATGTTGATTTCCAAAACGGTACCGCTGATACCGGCGGCGTCGATGAAATCGCCCACTTTAAACGGCTTGGAAACCAGAATCTGAATGCCTCCCGCCAAGTTTGAAAGACTGCTTTGAATGGCCAGCGAAACAGCTAAGCCCACAACACCCAGAAGCGCTACCAGAGAAGTAACATTAAAACCCAGCTGGCTGGCAACGATCAGAACGGCAATGAAAACGAGCAAAATCCGTACACCTGTGCGGATAAAAGCATGCAGCGTTTTTTCTACCTTGCCTTTTTCCAAAAAACGATCGAGCAGATGCAAAAGTACTTTAACGGCTACAATGCACAATACCGTTAACAAAACCGTAGAGAATACTTTGTAGAGATCAATGCCGGAAAGTACTTTCTTTACCTGAGAAATATCTTCCGTAATGGCTTGAGGATCAGTGGTGATGGTTGTAAGCAGCATAAGTAAATCTCCTTTCTTTCAAAAACACTTTTCTTTATTTTAAGATTTTTTGCCTCTTTTTTCAATCTTTTTTTCATTTTTGATAGAAAAACAGCACGGCTTTTGGCCGTGCTGCTTTTTGTCAGGAAGGAAAATCAAATCAGTACTGCTTCTGCGTATTGCGTTCGTTCTGAGCGTTCTGATTGCGGCGGTTCTGCTTTTCATGGTGCTTCTGGTTCTGCGGGTTATGCTGAGGATTCTGCTGGTTCTGGTGCTCATTCTGATACTGCTTATCCATGCGGCACGCCTCCTTTCAGCTTGGAATACTTGCACACGACAGGCGAGCCTGCTGGCCCGCGCCAGACAATGGATCGAACATTGTCTGCGTCTGCATATTGTATTATGGCCGTCCGTGGTGTAAAATATTCTTAACGATTAAAACCGGAGGAATGCATTTTGAAACAATTGCCCGAGGCTTTTTTGCCGCAAATGAAACGGATGCTCCAAGATGAATACCAGGCGTTTCTGGTGTCTTATGAACAACCCGCTTTTCGCGGCGTGCGTCGGAATCCGCTCAAATGCAGCGAGGAAATTTGGAGGCAGCGTTTGGGTGACCTGATTTCTCCCGCGCCTTTTTCTCCGTTTTCTTTTTATTATCACGGCGAATCCGGAATCGGTTCGCTGCCGATTCATCACGCGGGCGGCGTATATTCGCAGGAACCTTCCGCGGCAAGCGCCGTTACGGTGCTTGATCCCAAGTCCGGAGACCGTGTGCTGGATCTTTGCGCCGCGCCGGGCGGAAAATCTACGCAGATTGCCGCCTTGCTGGAGGGGAAAGGTTTGCTGTGGTCCAACGAACCCATCCGTAACCGCGCGCAGATTTTGCTTTCCAACATCGAGCGGCTTGGCGTGCGCAATGCCGTTGTTTCCAGCGCCTATCCCGAAACGCTTTGCCCGCGTTTTCCAGCCTGGTTCGATAAAGTGCTGGTTGATGCGCCCTGCTCCGGGGAAGGCATGTTCCGGCGCGACGATACGGCCGTGCGTGAATGGACGCCCGAATCTCCCGCTGCCTGTGCGCAGCGTCAGAGATTCATTCTCGATCAGGCTGCAGGCTGCGTGCGCGAGGGCGGCGTGCTGGTTTATTCCACCTGTACCTTTTCCATGGAAGAAAACGAAGAAACCGTTCAGGCATTTTTAGAGGCTCATCCTGATTTTGAAGCGGAGATGCCGCCGGTTTCGTTCGGCCGGCCGGCTTTTGGCGTGCCGGGTATCCGGATTTTCCCCATGGATGGCGGCGAAGGTCATTTTGTGGCGCGTTTCCGCCGCAAGTCGGGCGGACAAGGCGATCTGCGTCCGCTTTTGCCCGGACGCGAAACCGAAGCCATTCGCTTGGCAAAAGTTTTTCTGCGTGAAGAATTGCCCGGGTACAAGCCGGGTATGCTGATACAGACAGGCGACCGCGTGCTTTGCGTGCCGGAAGATCTGCCCGATCTGACCGGCCTGCCCGTTCTTCGCGCCGGCGTTGAGGTGGGAACGCTGCGCGGCAAACGTTTGGAGCCGGCGCATGGGCTGTATATGAGCGCCCGGCCGGAAGAATGCGCCCGTGTGCTCGAGCTTTCTGCCGAAGACCCGCGTACCGCCGCTTTTCTGCATGGGGAAGAAGTCCCCTGCGAAACCAAAGGCTATACGGCGGTCGTCATAGACGGTATGACGACAGGTTTCGGGAAAGCTTCGGGTGGTATGCTGAAAAATAAGTATCCCAAAGGGCTGCGCACTTTATAATATGTAGGCCCTTGCGGGCCGCGGTTTACATATCGTCTTTTTTGCCCAACATGTCATTGTCTTTGAAGAAGAAAGAAATGCACCACAGGGCAGAAAGACCCACCAGGGTATAGACGATTCGGCTCAGCCAGGCCGCCTGACCGCCGAACAGCCAGGCCACCAGGTCAAACTGGAAAATGCCGATGCTGCCCCAGTTGAGGCCGCCGATAACGAGCAGGATTAAAGCAAGAATATCAAGCATATCAAACCATCCTTTGTTTTCGTTTTTCTTATTTTTTACGCGGTGCCGCGATTTATGCACCCGGCATCCATCATTCTTTGCAGTCAGACGGTGTTTATTCATCACGCGTTCATATTGCTTTTAAAATTGTATGCTATTTTGTTCTAAATGAAAATCCGGCTGCATAAGCCGTAAACGACGTATATACATAAATGATTATAAAAGCCCTGACGGGCGAGGAGGCCAAAATGATCCGGATTCTTACAGACAGCACCTGCGATCTGTTGCCCAAATATCTCGAAAAATTTGATGTGGAAGTTTTGCCTTTAAGCGTAACTTTCGGAGACGAAACGTTTCGCGACGGGGTTGATTTAACGCACGAGGAATTCTATGCACGTTTGGCAAATGCAGAAAAATTGCCGACCACAGCGCAGATTCCGCCCGCACTGTTTGAAGACGCTTTCCGCAAGCATGTGGAAGCCGGGGACGAAGTGTTGGCGATCCTGATTTCTTCCGGTATCAGCGGAACTTATCAGTCGGCTTGTATTGCCAAAGAGGCCGTGGGAAGCGACGCCGTTCATGTGGTGGATTCCCGCCAGGCTACGCTTTCGCTGGGGCTGCTGGTTCATTTGGCCTGCTTGCTGCGTGATAACGGCAAGCCTGTGGAAGAAATTGAGCGCATTCTCAACGAGATCAAAAAATATGCCCGCCTGTGGGTTATTATCGATACGCTGAAGTATCTTAAAATGGGCGGCCGTGTTTCCCCGGCGGCTTCCGTGGTGGGTGAAATCATGGGTATCAAGCCGCTGGTTACCATGGAAGAAGGCGCGGTTGCAGTGGCCGGTAAAGTACGCGGCAAAGCGGCTGCGATCAAATGGGTGCTTGGCCGCATGCATATGCAGAATAAGGCCGACACACACAGCGCGTATGTATTTGGACACACCAACGCCCCCGAAAGCTTAGAAGAATTTCTCGATCATTTTACGCTGTTTACCAAAACGGTGATCGAAACCCGTGTGGGTGCGGTAATCGGCACACACGGCGGTCCGGGCTGTATCGGTGTGGCTTATTTTGAAACCCTGCCCAAAGATCTCCAGCAGGTTTTGGCGGAAGGATAAAATTGTACGGAGGACTTTGCCGTGGAATACTGGGATTTATATACCGAGGATCGAAAATATACGGGCGAAACGCATATCCGCGGAGAAGAACTGCCCGATAACCGTTATCATTTGGTGGTGCATGTCTGGATTCGCAACCGGCGTGGGGAATACCTGATCTCGCAGCGGGATGCCAGCCGTCCTTCGTTTCCGCTTATGTGGGAAACGGTAGGCGGATCGGTTGTAAAAGGGGAAAACAGTTTGCAGGGAGCCGTCCGGGAAGTAAAGGAAGAGGTCGGGCTGGATCTCGATGCTTCTTCCGGTAAGCTGCTGTTTTCAAAAGTCAGAAAAACGCTAAACGGCCGAAAATTCAATGATATTTTGGATGTCTGGCTGTTTGAATACAACGGTGAGGTTGATCTTTCCGCGTCTACCACGGAAGAGGTGGCGCAGACATGTTGGATGACACGTAAGCAGATCCGGGATTTGTTTGATCGCGGTCTGCTGGTTGATTCCCTTTCCTACTTTTTTGATTGCCCCGGCCTTGCGGGTTGACGTCGAAGGGGCCGGAACATTTTAAGCCGACGGAAGTTTTTCTTCCGCCGGCTTTTTTGTTTGATGTTTTTCGTTAATTTTTTCTATTATCCGACTGGCCAAAAAAAATGTTGTATGCTATACTGAACTCTGTATGGATTCCGTATCGGAAGGGGAGGACTTTTTTGGAACAGAAAAATCCGGTTTTTGATGATGAAATGTTTGAATTACTGACTCGCTACACCTGCGAGACAGACCGGGCTGATTTTAACGAACGCCGCGCCGAATTGCTTGGGCTCGGCGGGCGGCACGTTCGGGTAGCACCGGGCGCAATTATCCGTATTCCGAAAGAACAGGTTGGCTCCGATGTTTTTATCGGCCTGTATACGTATCTCAACGGGGACGTGACGATCGGAGATCATGTGCTGATCGGTCCCCATTGTACATTGCCTGCGGGAAATCATAAATTCGATCCCGAAACGGGATATTTTTCCGCGCGCACAACCAGCAATAACGCCATTGTAATCGGCGAAGGTTCTTGGCTTGCCAGCGGCGTGACCGTTACGGCAGGTGTCACATTGGGACGCTGCAATCTTGTATGCGCCGGCGCGGTGGTGACCAAGAGCACGCCGGATTATGCGATTCTGGCCGGTGCTCCCGCGAAACAAATCGGGGAAATCGACCCTCAAACCGGTGAATACCACTGGTTTCACGAAAAGAACTGAGGAGGCGTTTGTATGGCTGTCTTTTTAAAAGAACGCAACGATGAGCGCCAGATTTTCCCGTTTCCGGAAAACGGCGAGTGCGTAGAAGAAACGCCGCCCTGCCTTTCGTGGCTTACGCAGTCAACGCCCTGTGCGGTAACGGTTGAAATTGCCGATGAACATGGAAATTTGGTCTGGCAGGGAAAGACCGAGAAAAATTATATCGTGCCGGATCGTGTGCTGCCCGCCGGAAATTATCGCTGGAATGTTACAACGGAAGATGGAGAACAGCGCGGGGAACAGACCTTTACGGTTTCTCGAGAGGCGATTCCTTTTTTGCGCCCCAATGCCCGTGAAGTCTTTGACCGTGTGCCGAATGAGCGGCCGCGTCATTTGTTTTCTAAACAAGATTTAGAGGCGCTGCGTGCGCGCAAAACGGAGCTGGAAACGCTTCGCCGTACCGTCGCAGTTGCCATGAATGACCCGCTGCCTGAACGGCCGATGTTCCATCTGGATGAAAACGCGCTTCCGTACCGTGAGTATTTCGGACGTTTCCGCGATTTCTGCGATCGTGATTTGGTGGCGCTTTCTTTGGCATATGTTTTGCTTGAAGATGAAGCCGCGGGACATCGCGGTAAGGAACTTTTCCTTGCGCTGTGCGATTGGAGCCCGAACGGCCCTTGCTCGCTCAACGGTCCGTGGGGAGATGAGGTCGGCCTGTCCATGGCTCGCTGTCTGCCTACTGTGTTTGATTTGTTGTATCCGCTCTTAAACGAAAAAGAACGCGCCTGGGCGGCTCAAACGGTGTTCAGCTATGCTCAGCAATGCGATATTCGCTTGCGGAATCTGGATTATTGTCGTAATCCCGGCGACTCCCATGCCGGCCGTATCCCGGCTTATCTGGGAGAGGCCGCGCTGGTGCTGAAAGGCACCGGGGTGTGCCCGGATGATTTGCTGTTGGATTGGCTGGAACGTGCCCTCGAAATTTACGGCGGGATTTTCCCGCATTACGGCACGCCCGACGGCGGCTGGGCGGAAGGGCCTTTCTATGCCTCCAGCTACACCAAATGGTATTTGCCGTTTTTCAGCGCCGTTCGCCGTTTTTCCGGCGCGGATTTCCTCTGCCGTCCGTTTTATCGGCATGTCACGCGCTTTTTCCTGCATTTTGCCGACCCGGATCATGAGAACCATCCGTTCGGCGACGGATACTGGTGCCATAGCGAAGACCCCGAATGGCCGGGTTTCTTTGCGCAAAATCCCATGCGGGTGTATGCGGCTCGTTTCGGCCCCGAAGCGGCCAGAGCGATGTATCGCCGCTGCGAAGAATCGATTGATCTGTACAGCCTGCATCTATTGGATGTGTTTTTGCCGGACGGCCCTGTTTATGAGGAAAAAGAACGGGGAAATAATGCACTGGCTGTTTTTCCGCAGGCCGGTTTTGTCAGCCTGCATACCGATTTCGGTCACTCGGATGACCTCAATCTGCTGGCGCGGGCTTCGCGTTTTGGTTCCGATAGTCACCGCTATCCCGATCAGGGTTCGTTCGCTTTGTTCTGGAACGGAATTGCTCTGCTTTCGCCCTCGGGCTATTTCGGGCGAAAATGCGGTTCGCGGCATCATCGCGAATGGGCAAATTCCACCCGTGCGCATAATGCTTTGCTGATCGACGGGGAAGGGCAGTATCCGTTCAGCCGCTTGTCGGCCGGTAAAATTCTTTCGGCCAAACAAACGGAAGACGGCGGAACGATTGTACTGGATCTTTCCGGTGCTTATCCGGGCGGTGCACGTTGGCAGCGCACGCTGAGCCTGCACAAAAATGAGTTGGATATTTTCGATCACGTGGAAAGCGATTTGCCGTGCTCGGTTTCTTTCCCGCTGCATATGCTGGCTCGTCCGCAAATCAGCGGGAACGATTTGCTGTTGGAACGCCTCGGCGTTTTGATGCGGATACATCCCGAAGCCGGAAATCTTGGCGGCTTGGAAACACAGGATACGTTTGCGGTGGATCTTAACGCCAGCGAACCGGAAGCCTATCATGTTTCGATGCCCCAGCAATTCCACGCTTTATGGCATACACAAGAAAAGAAGTGCGTGCATGACCTGCACGTAACCGTTACGATATACCCCAAAACAGAAGGAGAAAAAGCATGAGATTTGTTATTCAGCGAGTCAACCACGCCTGTGTGCGTGTAGACGGCGAAGCGGTCGGAACGATCGGAAAGGGATTTCTGGTTCTGGTTGGCGTCTGTCCGGAAGATAATGAGGCTATCGCCGATAAAATGGTGCATAAACTGTGCGGCCTCAGAATTTTTGATGACGCCAACGGAAAAACCAATCTGGCTCTGGCCGATGTAAACGGAAGTCTGCTGATGGTTTCGCAGTTTACACTTTATGCCGATTGCAAGCGCGGCTTCCGTCCGTCGTTTATCGGGGCGGCAGCGCCGGACATGGCCAACGAGCTGTATGAATATGTACTGGAAGCTTGCCGTAAACAGGTTCCGGTTGTGGAAAAAGGCATCTTCGGCGCTGATATGAAGATCGAACTGGAAAACGACGGTCCGTTCACGATCGTGCTCGACAGCCGCGATCTGGCAGGCGCCTAAAGCATTTTCAAATTTTTAAGGAGTCGTTATTTATCATGGAACATCAAAAGAAAACCGGGCTGCAAAATGCTCTGATCGCCGGGCTTTGCGCCACTTTGTGTTGCGCGCTGTGGGGCAGTGCATCGCCTACCATCAAGACGGGTTATGCTCTTTTTGCCATCAACACAGCCGATACACCCGCTATCCTGCTGTTTGCCGGACTTCGTTTCTTTTTTGCCGGTCTGCTGGCTATTCTCATCGGCAGCGCGCTTAACCGCAAGCCTTTGATCCCGGCCAAAAGCTCACTACCTAATATCGGTAAGCTGGCTTTGGTGCAGACCGTTTTGCAGTACATCTTTTTCTATACCGGCGTGGCTAATTCCACAGGTGTAAAATCGTCGATTGTGCAGAGCGCTTCTCCGTTTATTGTTATTTTGGTGGCCTGCTTCCTGTTCCGCAACGAGCGGTTCACGGTCGTAAAGTTTGCCGGGTGCGTTCTGGGTCTGATCGGTATGGTGATCGTCAACCTTGACGGCAGTACGCTTGATTTGAATATGACTTTCTTGGGTGAAGGGTGTGTACTGATCTCTAATTTCTGGTATGCGGTTTCTTCTTCGCTGATTAAAAGCTATTCCAAAACCGAAAATCCGGTTACGCTCAGCGGCTATCAGTTTATGCTGGGCGGCGCGGTGATGGCCTTGCTGGGCTTTGTTTTGGGCGGACGTCTGGCGCAGGTTACCTGGGCCGGCGTAGGCGTGCTGTTCTATCTGGCGGTGCTTTCGGCCGTGGCCTATTCACTGTGGGGCATGCTGCTCAAAGTCAACCCCGTTTCGCGCATCGCCGTGTACGGCTTTATGACGCCGATCTTCGGCGTGCTGTTCTCGGCGCTGATGCTGGGTGAAGTGGAGCAGGCCTTTAATTTGCAGACACTTTCGGCTCTGGTCCTGGTCTGCATCGGTATTTTTGTAGTCAATAAGCTTTCGTCCAAATGGGAAAATCGTTCTGCGGCCAAATCGAATCAGACGGCCTGAGCGTTTGAAGCAATAGAGGAAGGGAGTTCGTTTGCGAAAAAACATCTGAATCGTTTTATCGGAACAAAAGAATTTTATGCGATGACCTTGATGGTGGTTGTGCCGATTATTGTGCAAAACGGTATCACCAACTTTGTCAGCCTGCTGGATAATCTGATGGTCGGCCGCGTGGGAACCGATCCAATGTCGGGTGTAGCGATTATTAACCAGCTGATGTTCGTGTTTAACCTGTGTGTGTTCGGCGGCGTGGCCGGACCCGGTATTTTTACCGCACAGTTTTACGGAAGCGATAACCAGAAAGGTATCCGCTATACCATCCGCCTGAAATTGATGGTGGTGGCGTTTCTTACGCTGGTCGGTATCCTTTTGTTCGTATTCTGTGGGGAACCGCTGATCGGCTTGTATCTGCACGACGGCGGTTCGTCCGGCAGCGTAGAAGAAACTTTGCGCTATGGCAAGGATTATCTGGCCGTTATGGTATGGGGACTTGTGCCGTTCGCAATCAGCCAGGTATATGCCGGTACCCTGCGTGAAACGGGTGAAACGGTTTTGCCCATGAAGGCCGGTATTCTGGCGGTGTTTGTCAATCTGGTGCTCAACTATATCTTGATTTTCGGTAACTTCGGTGCGCCGAAACTGGGCGTTGTGGGCGCGGCAATCGCTACGGTTGTTTCTCGTTATGTGGAAGCGATTGTCATTGTGGCTTGGACGCATACGCATCCCGCGCGCAATCCGTTTATCATTGGATTGTACAAAGGATTCTCCGTTCCGCTGCCGCTTGCACGCAAAATCCTGCTGCGTGGTTTCCCACTGATGCTCAATGAGGCGCTGTGGTCTACCGGTATGGCGCTTCTGATGCAGTGCTATTCTATTCGCGGCCTGGTTGTGGTAGCTGGTATGAATATTTCTTCTACCGTTACAAACCTGTTTAACGTGCTGGTTATTTCGTTTGGCAGCGCTGTTTCTATTATCATCGGTAAGCTGCTGGGTGCCGGAGAGATGGAAGAAGCACGCCGCACCAATACCTGGCTGATGGCTTTTGCCATGACGATCAGTGTGGGCGTGGGGCTGCTTATGGTTTCCATGTCGCATGTGTTCCCGATGCTGTATAATACATCCGACGAAATCAGAAGCTATGCTTCCCAGTTTATTCTGGTGTCGGCCTGCTGCATGCCGATCATGTGCTTCCTGAATTGCGCCTATTTTGCTTTGCGCTCTGGCGGACGTACGGTTATTACTTTCTTCTTCGACTGCGGATTTATGTTTGTTTTCTCCGCTCCGGTTGCGTTTGTGCTTTCCCGTTTCACCACGCTGCCCATTCTGCCGCTGTATGCGCTGGTGCAGTCGCTCGATCTGATTAAATGCGTTATCGGCTTTGTATTGCTGAAAAAAGGCACCTGGCTAAACAATATGGTAGAAGAAAAAACGACTTTACCTATTGAAATCGAAGAAGAACCGGCGTAAAATAACATATTAAGCACAATTTTGTTGTGAGGCTTATTTGCGGTCGGTTCCCGTCCCCGCATTGAAAGGAAGTTGTTACATGCTTACACTTGATAAAATCTACCATGCCGCCTTTGTTCTGCGCGATGTTATCCGTCCTACGGCTCTGATTTCCGCGCCGGAACTGAATCACGACTGCCAGGTTTACCTCAAACCCGAGAACCTGCAGGTCACCGGTTCGTTTAAAGTGCGGGGCTCCGGCTATAAGATTTCTCAGCTGACCGAAGAAGAAAAAGCCCGCGGCGTGATTGCCTGCTCCGCCGGCAACCATGCGCAGGGTGTGGCGCTTGCCGCAACCAAGTACGGTATCAAATCGCTGATCTGCCTGCCGGACGGTGCGCCGATTTCCAAAGTGGAAGCCACAAAGCGCTATGGCGCCGAAGTTGTGATGGTAGAGGGCGTTTACGACGACGCGTACAATCGTGCGGTTCAGCTGCGCGATGAGCATGGCTACACGTTTATTCATCCGTTTGACGATGAAAACGTGATTGCCGGCCAGGGAACCATCGGTCTGGAAATTCTGGACGAGATGGACGATGTAGATGCCGTTGTGGTTCCGATCGGCGGCGGCGGACTGATCTCCGGCGTAGCTTTTGCGCTTAAGAGCCTGCGCCCCGACATCAAGGTATACGGCGTACAGGCAGCCGGCGCACCGAGTATGTTCAACGCAATCCGCGACGGAAAGATTGAGCGTCTCGATAGCGTTTCCACGATCGCTGATGGTATCGCGGTTAAAGAACCGGGCGAGCATACATTTGAACTGTGCAGTCAATATGTGGATGAAATCGTAACAGTTTCCGAAGACGAAATTTCTTCCGCAATCCTCGCTTTGATGGAACAGCAGAAGATGATCGCCGAAGGTGCCGGCGCGGTTTCCGTGGCCGCGGTTATGTTCAATAAGCTGCCGGTACAGGGCAAGAAAGTTGTCTGTGTTGTTTCGGGCGGTAACATCGATGTGACGATCTTGTCGCGTGTAATCAGCCGCGGTTTGCTGAAATCCGGCCGTACCTGCAACCTGTGCATCGAACTGATGGATAAGCCTGGTCAGCTGCGCGACGTTTCCCGTATTATTTCCGATTGCGGCGGCAATGTTATTTCCGTTCACCACGAGCGTGCCAGTGAGACGGCCGATATCAACGGCTGCTATCTGCGTTTGGTGCTGGAAACCCGCAACTACGATCATATCAATGAAATTACTGCGGCTTTGGTAAAAGCCGGCTTCAAACTGGTGTAATATCGTCGAAGCGCTGCGTGGTCATTGACAAATACGCGGCGCTTCTTTATACTAAAGAGAAAGAATGCAGGCAGGAGGAACCCGATGAACACATTGCATTTTAAATATGCCATCGAAGTGGAACGCACCCGCTCCATTACACAGGCGGCCGAAAATCTGTTTATGGGTCAGCCGAACCTGAGTAAGGCGATCAAAGAATTGGAGGATACGCTGGGCTTTGTTATTTTTCAGCGCACTTCCAAAGGTGTGGCGCCCACGGCTAAGGGATCGGAGTTCCTGGTTTATGCCCGCAATATTCTGGCACAGCTTGAAAAAATGGAATCGCTTTCCGATGCGGAAAGCGCCGATACTCAGCAGCTGAGCGTTTCCATTCCGCGCAGCAGTTATATTTCCGGTGCGGTCACGCGTTTTGTGGCTTCGCTTAGCCCGGAAAAAGCGGTGCAGGTCAACATTCAGGAAGCCAGTGCCATGCAGACGATTGCCCATATAACCGACGGACAATTTGATTTGGGCGTGATCCGCTGCGGTAAAGAACACGAAACGTATTTTCTGGATTATCTGTCTGATAAACAGCTGGAACATGAGCCGCTTTGGGATTTTGAAAAGCTGGTTCTGTTTTCAAACCGGCATCCGCTGGCGCAGGCTCCTTTGCTGCACGCGGAAGATCTTTCCGCATACCTTCAGATTACACACAGCGATCATGCGGTTCCGTATCTTACGCCCACTGCGCCGAGAAAAGAACCCGGACGCGGTATTCGCTGCGTGCAGGTTCAGGAGCGCTGCGGACAGTTTGATCTGCTGGCGGAAATTGAGGGTGCTTATATGTGGACCGCGCCGGTTCCGGATTCCTGGCTGGAACGGTTTGGACTGGTACAGCGGGCCTGTCTTGGCGCGCCTCAGTGCCGGGATATGATCGTATATCCAAAGGGACATAAATTTACGGTGTATGAGCGCCGTTTTGTAGACTTGCTGTTTGAGGCCAAAAACGATGTTGCGCTGCGGGATTATGCGTAATCAACGCAGGATTTGCGGGAAAATGAGGTGGCCGGTGTGCTGAATTTTTTGATTATCCCCAATTGTCTGAAAGAAGAAACAGCGGCGTTCGCCCTGCAGCTAACCAATCTGCTGCACTGGCGCGGACAGCGCGTTTCCATGCTGCCCGAACATGCCCGCTTTACAGGCGCGTCCTGTGATTCGCTCGCAGACCCGGTTCGCCCGCAGGGAGATGTGGTGGTTATTCTAGGCGGAGACGGAACGGTGCTGGCCAATATGCATAAGTTCGATTTGTTTGACGTTCCGTTTTTCGGGGTGAATTTCGGCCGGATCGGCTACCTGACCGAGTGCGAACCGGTGGACGCCCCTCGTTTCATCGATGCGATCTTGTCACAGACAAGTTTTATTGAAGAACGCATTGTGCTCGAGGGCCGAATTAACGGCCCGGATGGTACGGAACAGTCTTTTCTGGGATTTAACGAAGCGGTTATTCATCGTGCCTCGCTCAACCGGGCGCTTAAATTCAGCGTCTCGGTGAACGGCAACAGCATCAATCAGTTTTCCGGCGATGGTATTCTCGTGGCTACGCCTACAGGTTCCACGGCTTATAATATTTCGGCCGGCGGCCCTGTGCTGATGCCGGCTTCGGATTGCTTTGTCATTACGCCGGTTTGCTCTCAGTTTCGCGCGAACTGTCCGCTGGTGGTGCCGGGTGAGGATAGCATTGAGATCACCGTGCTTCCCGTTTTGCGCACAGGTGATAATGATGACGATCAGCCGCTTTTAGAGATTGACAGTTTCCAGCGGTTTGTGGTTGAGCCGGGTACAACGGTGCGGTTCTTTAAATCGGACCGGCGCGCCCGTATGATTAAAATTGGAAAAGACAGTTTTTATGCTGCGCTGAAAAAGAAGCTTTCCGCTTCCAGCTATGCTTAATATAGGTATGACGCCATTCTGATTTGGAATATCAGAGTGGCGTTTGTTTTTTCCTTTGGGTGACAAAATAGAGGGGAAAGGGGTGATTTTTGCCGTTTTAACAATAATTTATTTAAATTCAAATTTATTTTTTGTCTCAAACAGGTAAAATATCCCGGATGACGCTATACCGGATCTTCCTTGGCATAGAACCCGTCGCCTCCGCGGGCAGAATCTCGGAAAAGCACGGCAGCATGTCTCTATATCGATGCAAGAATATCGAAATTCCGCATTTATATTACCTTTTTAAAGCTTGTTTTGTTATAATTTTCACATACGGGGAATTGATTTTCCCCTAGCTTCTATGTGTAAACCACAAAGGGTTAATTTGTATTTTTATCAGGAGGTAAACGATTATGGCAAGATTTACTTTGCCCCGTGACCTGTATCATGGGAAGGGCGCTCTGGAAGCTCTGAAAACTTTGGAAGGCAAAAAGGCGATTGTCTGTGTTGGCGGCGGCTCCATGAAGCGTTTCGGCTTTTTGGATCGCGCGGTTTCTTATCTGAAAGAAGCCGGCATGGAAGTTGAACTTTTCGAAGGTATTGAATCCGATCCGTCCGTTGAAACCGTTATGCGCGGCGCTGAAGCCATGATGAAGTTTGAACCCGACTGGATCGTAGCCATGGGCGGCGGTTCTCCGATCGACGCTGCCAAGGCTATGTGGATCAAATATGAATATCCGGATTGCACGTTTGAAGATATGTGCAAGGTATTCGGTATTCCGAAGCTGCGCCGCAAGGCTCATTTCTGCGCTATTTCTTCTACATCCGGTACGGCCACCGAAGTAACGGCCTTCTCAATCATCACCGATTATGCCAAGGGCATCAAGTATCCGATCGCGGACTTTGAAATTACGCCTGATGTGGCTATCGTTGATCCCGAACTGGCCGAAACCATGCCGCAGAAGCTGGTTGCCCATACCGGTATGGATGCCATGACGCACGCTGTTGAAGCTTATGTTTCTACCGCTAACTGCGATTACACCGATCCGCTGGCTCTGTATGCCATCAAGATGATCCAGAAGGATCTGGTTGAATCCTATAACGGCAACATGGAATGCCGCGACAGCATGCACAATGCACAGTGTCTGGCTGGTATGGCATTCTCCAACGCACTGCTGGGTATTGTTCACTCCATGGCTCATAAGACGGGTGCTGCCTTTGCTGATTATGGCGCACACATCATCCATGGTGCTGCTAACGCCATGTACCTGCCCAAGGTTATCGCCTTCAACGCCAAGGACCCCACGGCCAAGAAGCGTTATGGCGTGATTGCTGATGAAATGAAACTGGGCGGCAATACCGATGACGAAAAGGTAGAACTGCTCATCAAATATCTGCGCGGAATGAACGACGCGCTGAAGATCCCGCACTGCATCAAGAACTATGGTGCCGACAGCTATCCGTGTGAACAGGGCTTTGTTCCGGAAGATGTCTTCCTGGCTCGTCTGCCCGAAATCGCCAAGAATGCTATCGGCGATGCTTGCACCGGTTCCAACCCGCGTCAGCCTTCTCAGGAAGAGATGGAAAAGCTGCTTAAGTGCTGCTACTACGACACGGAAGTGGACTTCTGATCTGACGGCGAATAATCCCGTGAAGCATAGGGCTGCGGTTGCCCAAACGCGATCGCAGCCCCTTTTTATGAGGTGAAAATATGTACCAAATCGTAAAGAAGAAAGTGCTCAATCCCACCGTAACCATGATGGACATTGCCGCACCGCTGGTAGCTAAAAAGGCAGAAGCCGGCCAGTTCATCATTCTGCGCGTCAACGAAGACGGCGAGCGTATTCCGCTGACTGTTGCCGGTTATGACCGCGAAGCCGGTACGGTGAAGATCATCTTCCAGGTTGTTGGCGCCACCACGGAACTGCTCAACCATAAGGAAGAGGGCGAATATATTCAGGACTTTGTAGGCCCGCTGGGTACGCCCACCCATACCGAAGGCCTGAAAAAAGTTTGCGTTGTCGGCGGCGGCGTAGGCTGCGCTATCGCACTGCCGGTTGCGCAGAAGCTGCATGAAATGGGCTGCGAAGTGCATTCCATCATCGGTTTCCGCAACAAAGATCTGCTGATTCTGGAAGACGAGTTCAAGGTTGCTTCCGATAAGCTGATCGTGATGACCGACGACGGCAGCTATGGCCGTCAGGGCGTTGTAACAGCTCCGCTGAAGGAACTGATCGAAGCCGGGGAAAACTACGATGAAGTTATTACCATTGGTCCGCTGATCATGATGAAATTCGTTGTAGCCACCACCAAGCCGTTCGGCGTAAAGACGGTTGTTTCCATGAACCCGATTATGATCGATGGTACCGGTATGTGCGGTGGCTGCCGTTTGACAGTAGGCGGAAAAACCAAGTTTGCCTGCGTGGATGGCCCTGATTTTGACGGCTTTGAAGTCGATTTTGACGAAGCAATGGCCAGAGGTACCATGTACCGTGATTTTGAGCGCCATGCCTATGAAGAGACCTGCAATCTGTTTGCCAAGGAGGTCAAATAATCATGCCGAAGCCGAATATGTCTTTGAAAAAGAACCCCATGCCGTCTCAGCCGGCTGATGTTCGTAATAAAAACTTTTTGGAAGTAGCCACCGGCTACACCGAAGAAATGGCGCTGGACGAAGCCATGCGCTGCCTCAACTGCAAAAATATGCCCTGCGTAAGCGGCTGCCCGGTTAATATTCATATCCCGGCCTTTATCGAAAAGGTAAAGGAAGGCGATTTTGAAGGTGCTTATCAGATTATTTCCGAAAGCTCTTCGCTGCCGGCTGTCTGCGGCCGTGTGTGTCCGCAGGAAAGCCAGTGCGAATCCAAGTGCGTGCGCGGCATCAAGGGCGAGCCGGTTGGTATCGGCCGTCTGGAGCGCTTTGTGGCCGACTGGCACAATGCACATGCTTCCGGCGCTGTTGAAGTTCCCCCGAGCAATGGCCATAGAGTTGCCGTTATTGGTTCCGGCCCCTCCGGTCTGACTTGCGCTGGCGATCTGGCTAAGAAGGGTTATAAAGTAACCGTGTATGAAGCCCTGCATCTGGCCGGCGGCGTACTGGTTTACGGTATCCCGGAATTCCGTCTGCCCAAGGCTATTGTGCAGAAGGAAGTAGACACCCTCAAAGCGCTGGGTGTTGACGTAGAAACCAACGTGGTTATCGGTAAGACGATCACCATCGATGAACTGTTTGAGATGGGCTACGAAGCCGTGTTTGTCGGCTCCGGCGCTGGTCTGCCGCGCTTTATGGGAATCCCGGGTGAAAGCCTGAAGGGCGTGTATTCCGCCAACGAATTCCTGACTCGCAGCAACCTGATGAAGGCCTATCAGGACGATCCTACCACGCCGATTATGAAAGCCAAGCGTGTGGCTGTTGTCGGCGGCGGTAACGTGGCTATGGACGCTGCCCGTACGGCTCTGCGTTTGGGCGCTGAAAAGGTTTACATCGTTTATCGTCGTGGTCTGGAAGAACTTCCGGCCCGTAAAGAAGAAGTTGAGCATGCTATGGAGGAAGGCATCGACTTCCGTCTGCTCAATAACCCGACCCGCATTCTGGGTTATGAAAATCCCGATGACAAGCGCGATCCGATGAACGGCTTTGTTACCGGTATCGAATGCATCAAGATGGAACTGGGCGAACCTGATGCGTCCGGCCGCCGTCGTCCGGTTGAAATTCCAGGTTCCGAATTTGTGCTGGATGTTGATTGTGTGGTTATTTCCATCGGTACATCTCCCAACCCGTTGATCAAGTCGACCACGAAGGGTCTGGAAGTGAACAAGCACGGCGGCATCATCGTAGATGAAGCCACGGGTCTTACTTCCCGCACGGGTGTATATGCCGGCGGCGACGCTGTAACGGGTGCCGCTACGGTTATCCTTGCCATGGGCGCTGGTAAAACGGCTGCTAAGGCAATCGATGAGTACATTATGAGCAAATAAGCGGCCGCAGGACGGCTGCCAAAATCTGACTGACGATCGGGGAAGTTGCTTCCCCGATTATCAGCCACTTTTTTTCAATGTTTTTTGTTGAAAACCGTCAAATAAATAGATGGCGGTGTAATATATTTGGGTGGAGGAACACTATGAGCGAGTCTTTTGACTTTTCTGTGCTAGACCGTATTTTGGATGAAATCGGCTGCGAACAGAAATCGACTATTGCGATCCTGCAGGCTGTGCAGGAACACTACCGGTATCTGCCGCATGAAATTTTCCCATACCTTTCCAAGCGTATGGGCGTAAGCGAAGCCAAAATTTACGGTGTGGCAACTTTCTACGAAAATTTTTCCCTGGATCCGAAGGGCAAGTATGTCATTAAAGTTTGTGACGGTACAGCCTGCCATGTGCGTAAGTCGCTGGATATTCTGGAACGTCTGCGCAGCGATCTGGGTTTGAGTGAAGATAAAGTAACAACAGATGATTTCATGTTTACGTTGGAGACCGTTTCTTGTCTGGGCGCGTGCAGTCTGGCGCCCGTTGTCATGGTGAACGATACGGTTCATCCCACCATGACCCCGGATAAGGTGAGTGCCCTGATTCGTGAACTGCGGGAGGCGAAATGATGTTTACAAACAGAGAAGAGCTGATTCAGGCCAGAAATCGTTATCGCCTTTCCTATGAGGCTGAAAAACGCCGCGTTGTCGTTTGCTGCGGGACAGGCTGCGTTTCCTGCGGTTCGCTGGAAATTTTCGATAAGCTGAAGGATTTGATGGAGAAAAACGGGATTGACTGCGCAGTAGAGCTGCAGGAAGATCCTCATCCCGATACAATCGGCATGAAAAAGAGCGGCTGCCATGGCTTCTGCGAAATGGCTCCGCTGGTTCGTATCGATCCCGAAGGATACCTGTATACCAAAGTTAAACTGGAAGACTGCGAAGAGATCGTCAATAAGACGATCCTTGGCGGCGAATGTGTAGATCGCCTGGCGATCAAACAGGACGGTAAAGTTTATCGTACGCACGACGAGGTTCCGTTTTTCAGCAAACAGACCCGCGTGGTTTTTGATTACTGCGATCGTGTAAACGCCACTTCTGTGGAAGAATATCTCGCGGTTGGCGGCTATCAGGCGCTGGAAAAAGTGCTGTTTGATATGACGCCCGAACAGATTGTAGAAGAAATCACCGAGTCCAATCTGCGCGGCCGCGGCGGCGCCGGTTTCCAGGCCGGTAAAAAATGGAGCCAGGTTGCCCGCCAGAAAGACCCCGAAAAATATGTGGTCTGCAACGGCGACGAAGGTGACCCCGGCGCCTTTATGGATCGCAGCATCATGGAAGATGAACCGCATCGCATGATCGAAGGCATGATGGTGGCGGCTCGTGCATGCGGCGCTTCCGAAGGATACATCTATGTGCGTGCCGAATATCCCGTGGCTGTTGCCCGACTGAACCTTGCTATTAAGCAGGCAACGGAATTGGGCTTGCTCGGCGATAACATTTTGGGTACGGATTTCAGCTTCCATCTGCATATCAACCGCGGCGCAGGCGCGTTCGTTTGCGGCGAAGGTTCCGCTCTTACTTCTTCTATCGAAGGCAAGCGCGGTATGCCGAGAACCAAACCTCCGCGTACGGTTGAACATGGTTTGTTCGATAAACCTACGGTTCTCAACAACGTAGAAACGTATGCCAACGTGCCGCTGATTATCGTGAACGGAGCCGAATGGTATAAGGGGATTGGCCCGGCCAATAGTCCCGGTACTAAGTCGTTTGCTTTGACCGGTAACGTGCGCAATACCGGTTTGATCGAAGTTCCCATGGGAACCACCCTGCGCGAAGTTATTTACGACATCGGCGGCGGTATGCGCGGTGAAAATGAATTTAAGGCTGTTCAGATCGGCGGTCCTTCCGGCGGCTGTCTGACGGAAGAACATATGGATCTGCCGCTTGACTTTGACTCTCTGAAAAAGGCCGGCGCAATGATCGGTTCCGGCGGTCTGGTCGTTATGGATAGCAGCACCTGCATGGTCGAAGTTGCCCGCTTCTTCATGAATTTCACGCAGAACGAAAGCTGCGGCAAGTGCGTACCCTGCCGTGAAGGCACCAAGCGCATGCTGGCGATTCTGGAACGAATTGTCGCCGGTAAGGGCGAAGACGGCGATATCGAGCTGCTTTTGGAACTGGCCGATACGATTTCCCATACGGCATTGTGCGGTCTGGGTAAAGCGGCCGCCAATCCGGTTGTCAGCACGATCAAGAGCTTCCGCGACGAATACGAAGCCCATATTTACGATAAACACTGTCCGGCCGGCGCCTGCCGTAAGCTGCGCCATTACACGATCGATCCTACGCTGTGCAAAGGCTGCACCAAGTGCGCCCGTAACTGCCCGGTTGGAGCAATTCAGGGTGAAATTCGCAAGCCGCATACAATCGATCCGGCTAAGTGTATCAAGTGCGGCGCTTGTGTAGACAATTGCCCGTTCAAGGCCATTAAGGAGGGTTAAACCATGGCAGTTAACAATCAGATTATGACCGTGGACGGGATCCCGGTTCGTTTAAACGGGGAGAAAAACCTGTTGGAAGTCATCCGCAAACTGGGCATTCATATGCCTACGTTCTGCTATCATAAAGAGCTCTCTATTTACGGTGCCTGCCGTCTGTGCATGGTAGAAAACGAATGGGGCGGTATGGATGCTGCCTGTTCCACGGTTCCGCGCGCCGGAATGAACATCAAGACTAACACCGAAAAACTGCGCCGTTATCGCCGCAATATTCTGGAACTGCTGCTCGCCGATCATTGCCGCGACTGCACCACCTGTCCGAAGAGCGGCCACTGCAAATTGCAGGAATACGCCCGTGAATTCGGTGTGCGCAATGTGCGTTTTGAAAATACTTCGCCGGTTCCGATCATCGATGATTCCTCTGTTTGCATCACCCGCGATGCCGCAAAATGTATTATGTGCGGCAGCTGCGTGCGTGTGTGCAGCGAAGTGCAGCACGTCGGCGCGATCGATTTTGCACACCGCAGCTCCAAGGTGACGATCAGCACAGCATTCAATGTACCGATTGCTGAATCTCCGTGTGTCGGCTGCGGACAGTGCGCCGCTGTGTGTCCTACAGGCGCTATCGTTGTGCATGACGATACCAATCCGATGTGGAAGGCACTGGGCGATCCCAAAACCACCGTTTCGGTTCAGGTTGCACCGGCTGTTCGTGTGGGTGTGGGCGACCAGTTGGGTCTGGATGCCGGCACAAACGTGATGGGCAAAATTGTGGCTGCCCTGCGTAAGCTTGGCTTTGATGAAATTTTCGATACCAGCACGGGCGCTGACCTGACGGTTATGGAAGAAACCGCTGAATTTGTGCGCCGTATGGAAAACGGCGGCAAACTTCCGCTCATCACCTCCTGCTGCCCGGCCTGGATTCAGTATGCGGAAAAGAATTTCCCTGAACTGCTGCCGAACATCTCTACCTGCCGTTCGCCGATGCAGATGTTTGCTTCCATTCTGAAAGACCGCCACAAGAACGACGAAAAACGTCATGTTCATGTTGCTATCATGCCCTGTACGGCCAAGAAGTTTGAAGCCGCACGCGACGAGTTTAAAGTAGACGGCATTCCGAATGTAGACTATGTTTTGACAACACAGGAACTGGTTGAAATGATTCAGCTGGCTGGTATCGATTTCAAATCGCTGGCTCCCGAAGCTGTGGATCTGCCGTTCCCGGAATTCTCCGGTGCTGGCGTGATCTTTGGCGTAACCGGTGGTGTAACCGAAGCCGTGCTGCGCCGTGTATCTGCCGATAAATCTCCTGCCGCCTTTACCGAAATCACGTATACCGGCGTGCGTGGGGAAGAGGGTATCAAAGAAGCGGTTGTTCCATTCGGTCAGGACGAGCTGAAAATCGTTGTAGCCAGCGGTCTGGCCAACGCCGAAAAGGTGATGCGCCGTGTAAAGGCCGGCGAGAAGATCGATCTGATCGAAATCATGGCCTGCCCGGGTGGCTGTGTCAACGGCGCTGGTCAGCCGATCGTGGAAGACGATGCCAAAGCGAAGCGCGGCCCGGGTCTGTATTCTGCCGATCTGCAGACCAGCATCCGTACATCCGACGCTAACCCGCTGATGGAAAAACTGTATGCAACGTGCCTGAAAGACAGAGAACACGAAATGCTGCATGTCCATTACGATAAGTAATATTTGCTAAACGAAAGATTAACTATTAGAAGTCAAGTCCCAAAAAGGATGGTGGTGGCGAAAAAAGATGATTCAAAAAGGGTATAGCAAAGCAGAGGCTCTGGAAGGCCCCCGTTAGCTAACAAAAAGAAGTCAGG
>CALWVE010000007.1 GCA_944384905.1 uncultured Clostridia bacterium | reverse complement strand
TATTTTTTTTCTCTCGCGCGCATTAGTTCAAAAAAAGGTGTGTCAAGTGTGTCAGATGGTTGTACTCCCCGATGAACACGGGAAAAGTACCGACACACTAAAATTTTCGCAAGTGTGTCAGAAATCGACCACTTTCCCGTACTCCCCGATAAACTGGGGAAAGTTCTGACACACTATTTTTTTCGCGATAGTGTGTCAGAACCCGAAATCGGACATGCCCGCCCCCCTGCTGTACCCAGACTCAAGACCCGAACCAGCCGCCCGCAGGGCGGCCAATCCCAGCATCGAGCGAGAGCGAGATGCGCACCTGCATCCTGCTTTTGCTTCTCTGACGCTCTCAGAGGCGTTTTAAGGCACGAAAAAGCCCGCCAAGGTACGGTGTACCCCAACGGGCTTAAAACGTCTTAAAACGCAAAATACAGCGTCCTATGATTGCAATGCGAAATGGGAGCGCCCCTATCTGGCGCTCCCAAATCTATACACAAGCGCGAACTCATTCCGAAAGAAGAATAGTTCGACGCTTCCTACTCTGGTGGAGGCGAGGGGAATCGAACCCCTGTCCGAAGACCGCTTACCAAAGCTTTCTACGAGTGTATCCGGTGATTTTATCTCCCGCAGCGAGGCGCCCATCGGCAGGCTCTTCGCTTTGGCAGCCTTTAAGTCATGACACGGTACAAGGCGCTCCCGTGTTCACGTTCACCACTAATCGACGCTCTTATCCGCGCCGTGGTACTCGCGGTAAGAACGGCCGCCTAATTAGGCAGCGAGAGCAACAGTATTGTTGTCGTTTATTTTGTAAAGTTGCGGATTTTATAGAGGCCCCGCACCTCTACTCGCTTACTCGGGCTTACAATCCCCGTCGAAACCTTTACGCCCCCCTATCGTTCGCGGATTGCTCCGCGAAAAATGCCTGAAAAACAGACTTATCGATTTTGTTCTTTGATCGCGCGGTCAATATCGCGCTTGGCTGCCCGAACAGCCTGATCGGCACGTTTATCGTACAACTTTTTACCTTTGCAGACACCAACCTGAACTTTCACACGTGAACCTTTAAAGTACAGGCTCAGCGGAATCAGCGCATAACCATCTTGCTTGATATAGCCAAACAGGCGGAGAATTTCACGCTTGTGCATCAGCAGGCGGCGCTCACGCATCGGGTCTTTGTTGAAAATATTGCCCTGTTCATACGGGCTGATATGACAGCCTTTCAGAATCATTTCACCGTCGTCAACCGAGCACCAGGCATCTTTGAGATTCACTCTTCCCTGCCGCACGGATTTAACTTCCGTACCGGTCAGCTCGATGCCGGCTTCCAGGCTTTCCTCGACAAAATAATCGTGGAAGGCTTTTTTATTCTGCGCAATTGTGCGGTTTTGATTCTTCTTTTCCATAAGCCTCCCCTTTCTTTTCGTCGGTTAAAATTCCTGGCGGCCTTCCATGGCGCGGGTCAGGGTGATTTCATCAGCATATTCTAAATCGCCGCCCACGGGAATACCATAGGCCAGACGGGTTACGCGGATGCCCAAGGGCTTGACCAGCCGGGAAATATACATCGCGGTCGCTTCCCCTTCTACGGTAGGATTCGTTGCCATGATGATTTCCTTGACGCTGCCGTCTGTTAAACGGGCCAGAAATTCCTTTACCCGCAGCTGATCCGGCCCTACGCCGGAAAGCGGCGAAATCGTGCCATGCAACACATGGTACAGCCCGTTGTATTCATTGGTGCGCTCGAGCGCAAATACATCGCGCGGATCTTCCACCACGCAAATCACCGAACGGTCTCGGCTTTCGCTTCGGCACACCGGGCAAAGTTCGCTGTCTGTCAGGTTGCAGCAGACTTTGCAATAATGAATTTTTTCATGCGCATCAGTAATCGCCTGCGCAAACGCTTCGGCGTCTTCGCGCGGAATAGCAAGCATATGATACGCCAAACGCTGTGCCGATTTATGTCCTATTCCGGGGAGACGCTCAAATTGTTCCACCAGCCGTTCCAGCGGCGGCACATGATAAGCGCCCATCAGAACATACCCGGAATATTCAGGCCGCCCGAAACTTCCTGCATACGCTCGTTTTTATCGGTTTCGGCCAGACGGAGTGCTTCGTTTACAGCGGCCATAACCAGATCGCTGAGCATTTCGGCATCGTCGGGATCGATGATTTCCGGCTTAATTTCGATGGCTTTTACTTCCATCTTACCGGTAACCGTGGCTTTTACCACATCGCCGCCGGCAGTAGCCGTGTATTCCTTCGTTTCCAGTTCGGCCGTGATTTCGGTCATCTGTTCCTGCATTTTCTGTGCCTGACGGGCCAGCTGCTGCAAATTGGCAGCACCGCCGCCGCCAAAGCCCTGCGGAAGTCTTGCTTTCATGGTTAAAACCTCTCTTTAATCATTTCAGGATTCGGATTCCTCGAGTGTGACATCCACACCCAATTCTTTGGCGCGTTCCACCACCAGCTTGAGCGGATCGGCCTCCTCTTCGGCAGGCTGATTCTTTTTCCACGGTCCCAGATTATAGGTTTTGCCCGTAACCTGGCGGATAGCATCGCGCATATGATCGCGCTGAGCGGGACGCCGCAGCAGCTCAAACGCCACTTCGGGTGCATCGATCAGCACATAATTCCCGGCCACATACGCGGTAGAACCCACAAAGGCCGCCGCCACGGAGCGGGAATACTGTTTGATATTTTGAAGAATTTCGGGCCATTCCTTGAACTTTTCCGCCTGGTTCTGCATATCTGCCAGCGACATCCGGGCCGGGCGCGGCGCTTCTTTTGCGTCGGCAGCAGCCGGTTCCTCACGCGCAGGCGTTTCTTCAGGCGGCACAGCGGACGGCATGTCCCTCTCTACAGCCGGAGAAGATACCGGCGCTTCTGTTTTCGCTTCGACAGGCAGAGCTGAACGGACGGGCTGTTCTACCCGGACAGCCGGTTTTTCCGCCGGTGCGGCCACAAAAGAACCGCTGCGAAGTGCATTTTCCAGCGCTGTAATCCGGCGGAGCAAAGCGTCCACGGAATCATCCAGCTCGGGCGCACACAAACGGATCATCGCCATTTCCATATCGACGCGCTGGTTACCCGAACGTGCCATATGTTCCAGCGTATCGCGGAATGTATCGAGTCCATGCAGAATATCCGGCAGGCTCATGGAAACGGCCTGTGCCGTCATTTTCTGCAGTTCATCGGCCGAAGCCAGCACCATGTCGGAAGCGTCTTTCATCGTTTTAATGAGCATCAGTCCGCGGAAATACGTAATCATTTCCTCGCACAAACGCATCATATCTTTGGAAGCTGCATGAAGCGAAGCGATGAGTTCCAGCGCAGGCGCCGAATTTTTCTGCACAATCGCATCCGTCAGCGCAACCAGATGATCTCTTCCGGCCAAACCGGCCGTCTGATTCACCACTTCCAGCGTAACATGTCGGTCGCGGCCCAGACATTGATCGAACAGCGAAAGCGCATCACGCATACCGCCGTCTGCCAGTCGGGCAATCAAAAGCCCTGCGTCACGATCAATCTCCACACCCTCCTGCTTGGCCACATCGGCCAGGCGGGCATAAATATCCTCCGGCGCAATGCGGCCAAAATCGAACCGTTGGCAACGCGAAAGGATCGTAGCCGGAAGCTTATGCACTTCGGTTGTAGCCAGAATAAACACCACATGCGGCGGCGGTTCTTCCAGCGTTTTGAGAAGCGCGTTAAATGCGCCGATCGAAAGCATATGAACTTCGTCGATGATATAAACTCTGTATTTGGCAACGCCGGGGGTAAAGTGCGCTTCCTCGCGAAGCGCGCGGATATTATCCACGCCGTTGTTACTGGCGGCGTCGATTTCCACCACATCCAGAATGGAACCGTTATCGATTCCGCGGCAGATTTCACATTCGCCGCACGGATCGCCGTCTACCGGATGCAGGCAGTTCACGGCTTTGGCCAGAATCTTGGCACAGGTTGTTTTGCCTGTTCCCCGGGAACCGGTGAACAGATACGCATGCGCCACACGGCCGGCCTTGAGTTCGTTTTTCAGCGTAGCGGTCACCTGCGGCTGACCGTATACATCCGCAAACACCGCCGGGCGGTATTTACGATACAGTACCTGATACACCGCAGTCCCTCCTTACCTGAATCAAACGCCTCACAAAAAACATATGCCGCCGGATATACGGACGGACAGGCACCCTGCATCGCACCGGACAATCTGCTTAATGCTGCTCGGTTCCCCGCCTGACATGGTTCACAGCGTCCAGCCGCGCAGACCCGCCCGCCCGCATATCCTGCGGCACACGTTTCTGTCTTGCCAAAGTGTTATTATTATAAACGATTTCGGACAAAATTACAAGGGGAATTTTTGAACTTTCAAAAGACAGTCAAACTTACCCGCAAGAATCTATCGCAAGCAAAACCGGCCGCCGCAGCAAACTGCAGCAGCCGGTTTCCCGTTTAGCGGCGCATACGGTATTCTTCCAGCAAATCCCTCAGCTCTTCCCTGCTGGATGTGGAACGATGTGCCTGCTCGGCATATTCATACACTTCGTCGGGCAGATACGCCTCTTTATACAGGCGTTCCCCTCGCTCGCTGGCAACCATTTCCACAGCCAAATCTTCATATCCGCCAAAGAACCGGCTGTTGTATCCGCCAAGGCCGGTTGTTCCGTAACTGTTCTGCATAAAAAAATCACCCCCGCGGAATAGTGTATCCCGTGGGAGTGAGAAAATGCCGTTTAAAAACAGCCAGTTTTTTGAAACCGATTATTCGCCGAAGAACTTATCGTGGATAGCGCGTACAGCCTTATCCGCATCGGCGCGGTTGATCAGAACGGAAATTTTGATTTCGCTGGTGGAGATCATCTGGATGTTCACGTTGGAATCATACAGCGCTTCGAACATTTCGGAAGCAACGCCCGGATGAGATTCCATACCGGCGCCCACGATGGAAACTTTGGAAACATTTTCATCGTGCAAAACGGTGGAAGCGCCCACGTTGGAAACGTAATTTTCAATGACTTCCAGCGCGACATCAAGATTATCTTCTGCAATCGTGAACGAAATATCCTTCGTGCCGTTGCGGCCGATCGACTGCAGGATGATATCTACGTTTACGTTTTTATTCGAAAGCTTGGAAAACAGCTTAAAAGCAAAACCGGGCTTATCCGGAACGCCAACGATTGAAATACGAGCGATGTGATCGTCCTTTGCCACGCCGCTGATGAGCATTTTTTCCATTTTTGTTTCCTCCTTGACAATGGTGCCCGGCTTGCGCGTCAGGCTTGAGAGTACTTCCAGTTCAATGTTGTATTTTTTGGCCATTTCTACCGAACGGTTATGCAGCACCTGCGCGCCCAGCGTAGCCAGCTCCAGCATTTCGTCATAGGAAATGACGTCGAGTTTCTTGGCGCCCGGAATCTTGCGCGGGTCGGCCGTAAACACGCCTTCTACGTCGGTATAAATCTGGCAAAGATCAGCATGCATCACAGCTGCAATAGCGACGGCGCTGGTATCGGAACCGCCTCGGCCGATCGTTGTGATATCGTTAAAACGATTCACGCCCTGGAAGCCGGCCACAATCACGATGTTGCGCTTATCCAGTTCTTTGCGGATGCGTTCCGGCATCACCTTTTTGATGCGGGCGTTGCTGTAATCCGATGTAGTCAGGAAACCGGCCTGCCATCCCAGCAGGGATACAACCGGATAGCCCAGCTTTTCAATTGCCATCGCCAGCAGCGAAGCGGAAACCTGTTCGCCGGAAGAAAGGAGCATATCCATTTCGCGGCGGGAAGCCTTTTCGTTGACTTCTTTTGCTTTGGCGATCAGATCATCGGTTACGTCTCCCTGGGCAGAAACCACGACCACTACGTCATTGCCTTTGGCATACGTACTGGTGACAATATCTGCCACGTTAAAAATTCGCTCGGTATCTTTTACAGAACTGCCGCCGAATTTCTGTACGATCAAACCCATATCTTATAATCCCTCCAAAATTGATATCAAACCTACTATGCAATCGGTCAGTCTACGGAAATCTGGGCGCCGTTGGAATCGACGCTGTGGATCTCGATATTCCAGCCGTTAATGCCTTTTTCAGCAAAATGTTTTTTGCAATGGAACAAATAGTTTTCACTGTCTTCCGCCGCGATAATCGCGCAAATGGTCGGCCCTGCGCCGCTGATGTACGTGCCCAGGCTGCCCAGTTCATAACTGATGCGGAAAACCTGTTCGCAGTTTTCGATCAGGCTCATGCGATACGGCTGATGGATTTTATCCTGCACAGCCACACGCAGGTTTCCGAGATCGCCGGAAAATAGCGAAGCCGTCATCAAACCGGAACGGGAAAGGTTGTACACAACATCCTGCCGGCTGTATTCCGTGGGCAAAGCTGCACGAGCCTTTTCTGTTTTAAGGCTGAACGGCGGGATCATCAGCGCGAAGCGGAAACGATCGGCAACCGGAACTGTTACGCTGTAAACACGGTTGGCCTCCAGCGCCGAAACAACCAATCCGCCGGAAATCGCGGGGCTGGTATTATCCGGGTGCCCTTCAATACGGGCGGCCAGATCGATCAGTTCTTTTTTAGGCAGCGGGCTGCCGATCAGACGATTGGCGCCCAGCAGTCCGGCTACGATACAGGCGGAACTGGAACCCAGGCCGCGCGCCATCGGAATATTGTTTTCCTGAACAATCCGCAGACCCGGCAGCTTTTTGCCGCAGAATTCATACAGATAATTGGCAGACCAATAAATCAGATTGTTTTCATCGGTAGGAATTTCCGTATCGTCTTTGGAAGAAATATCGATGCAGTCGTCTTCTTCCATCCAGATACGGTTATATTTGGTAAGTGCAATACCCAGGGAGTCAAATCCAGCCCCCAGGTTGGCGCTTGTTGCCGGTACATCAATACGAATCACAGCGGATCATCCCTTTCATTCTATTCTGGTGGATCAGAAGTCGCTGATCCGCAGGCAGTTATACACCACGATTTCCTGCTTACGCAGCGCATCGAGTTTTTCGTCGATCTTGTGTTCGGTCATCACGCCGGTTGCAAAAGCAAATTCACCGGGCGCTTCGTTTTTACGGGCCAGCAGACGAATTTCGCCAAACACGTCACGAACCTGCTGCAAGGCCAGCGTAGGATCGGCCGCGGAAACATGAACCAGAACGGCGGTTTCATCGTTTTTATAATCATCGACATAGTCGGGATCAGCATCAGACCAGAACAGGTATTTGCGAGCCGCAAAGTGTTTTACGCAGTCGATGACGTCGGCCACCACGGCACTGGCGGTAGGCAGTTTACCGGCGCCTTTGCCATAGAACACAACGTCGCCCGTTGCGTCTCCGCGGACCAGAATGCCGTTGAATACATCATCCACACCGGCGATCTGGCTGGATCTGTCGATCACCATGGGCGCGACCAGAATACGGATCTTGCCGTTTTCCAGCTTTTTAACCCGGCCGATCAGTTTAATCACGCCGCCCCAGGCGTCTGCATATTCCACATCGGCCATCGTAATGCCGCTGATGCCTTCCGTATGCACCGAATCGGGATAAACATGCTTGCCATATGTAAGGGAAGCAAGGATACAGATTTTGCGGCAAACGTCCAATCCGTCGATATCAGCGGAAGGGTTGCGCTCGGCATAGCCGTTTTCCTGCGCCAATTTCAGCGCGTCAGAAAATTCCATCTGATCGCGGATCATCTTGGTGAGGATAAAGTTCGTGGTACCATTGAGGATACCGGCGATCTCGGTTACATCATTGGCAGCCAGGCACTGGCTGATCGGGCGGATAATCGGGATACCGCCGCCCACGGAAGCTTCAAACAGGAAATTAAGGTTCTTTTCCTGCGCGATTTTCAGAAGCTCCGCGCCTTTTGTCGCCACCAGTTCTTTATTGGAAGTGACCACGCTTTTACCAGCCAGCAGGCAGCGCTTCACATAATCGTAAGCCGGATTCAGCCCGCCCATGACTTCCACAACGATACGCACTTCGTCGTCGTTTAAAATATCTTCAAAATTTTTGGTAAAGAGATTCGCATAAGGCAGTTCGGGAAATTCACGCAAGTCCAAAATATGCTTGACCCGGATTTCTTCTTTGGCACGCTGCCGGATGCTGTCCACATGGGTTGTCAGTACTTCCATTACGCCGGAACCGACCACGCCATGACCCATAACCGCTATATAAACCATTGTATGTACCTGCCTTTCTGTTTGTCTACTGTTTTTCCGAAATGCTTTCGATCTTCAAAACGCCCTCTACGCGCAAAAGATTGGAAAGAAGAAGATCGACCGTTCCCGTCATCTGCCCTGTCCGGACCGAAACCGAAACGCTTGCGCGCCCGCCTGTCGGGATATTCTGGTTCACCGTAAGAACATTCACCTTTGCATCATAAAACACCGAAAGCATCGACATCAGCACACCCGGACGATCTACCAGAAGCGCCTGAATCGTCATGATGGAAGACGCATCGCTTTTGGAATAGGGAAAAACATAATCCCTGTATTTATAAAAAACACTGCGGGATATCCCAACGGCGCGAACAGCTTCCGAAGTATTCTGTGCAGTTCCTTCTTCCAGGCGACGCTTAACTTCAATCACCTTTGAAAAAACTTCCGGCAGAACTTTTTCATCTACCAAAAGATAACTCGACTCGCTCATTGTCCATCTCCTGAAAACTATTGTATCGTGTTAGAAAACAGTTTATCACATTGTCACTCGGTTTGCAATGGTTTAATCAGAAAAAGCTGTCTCTCTTCAATCAGAAAAGAGACAGCTTTCGAACGTTTTTTTGGTTAAATCGTCAAAGCACCCGCTTAATCCGTTGTTTCTTCGGAAGATGATTCTTCTTCAGAAGAAGACGACGGTTCCTCAGAAGATGATGGTTCTTCAGAAGAAGACGGCTCTTCAGAAGATGATGGCTCTTCAGAAGATGTGGTCGTTTCAGATCCAGACGAAGTCTGAGAAGACGTCTGCGACGATACTTCAGACGAAGAGTTGAATTCATCGCCGTGATCTTCCTTTGTGCACACGCCGGGGATATTATTGGAAGCATACCAGCCCGTATGCGTTGCCGTACAATGATCGCCCGCCAGTTTACCAGTCTTCAAGCAGAACGTGTAGGAATACACCGAAGAATCCAATACATACTGCGAACTGGAGAAATCATACGTGTCGTTCAGATACGTCATCACACTGCTCCAGATTCCGCGCGCGTCAGACGTATACTGCATTTCTTCCAGCGTATCATAGCCCGTCCATACGGCCGCTACGCCAAACGGCGTACCGCCAACGAACCAGCTGTTGGTATCATCATCCGTCGTACCGGTTTTACCGAAGATATCCATACCCAGCCAGCTCAGCGAGCCACCTGTTGCAGAATAACCCGAAACCTGAGAATAGGTTCCGCCGTAAATCGGTTCGTGCAGCAGCTTATTCATGATGGTAGCCTGCTGTGTGGTCAGCGCCTGTGTAGGCGTATTCTGACGATTATCCAGAATCACATTGCCCTCAGAATCGGTGACGTAATCGTAGGTATACGGCTCATAGTAATAGCCGCCGTTACCGAAAATAGCAAAGGAAGCCGCCATTTCACGAACCGTAACACCACCGGTAGTACCGCCCAGTGCCATGGAAGAAATATACAGATTATCTTCGCCATATTGCAGATGCGAGAAGCCAACTTTATTCGTGAGGAAATCGTAGCAGGCCTGCGGAGAAATCTGGTTGCAAAGCTGCGCTGCCGGGGCGTTCTGAGAAATACCAATTGCTTCGGCAACCGTCATGTTCTTAAAGAACTGTCCGCTCCAGTTATTCGGGCCGGGAGAACCGTCACCGAAGTAACCTTCCAGCGGTTCGTCTTTCAGCAAAGTGGAATAATTGATGAGATCCATGCTCATGGCCGTAGCGTATACGCTGATCGGCTTCATGGTAGAACCGGTCTGGAAAGCGGAGTCTGTAGCATTATTCCAACCGCGGTTTACGGTCTTTTCATCGATGCTGCCCACGACCGCCATGCAGCGTCCCGAATAATCGAGCAAATAGAAACCTGTCTGAATGTTCGGGTCGTCCGGTTCGTACTCCAGAATGATACGCTCTACCGCTTCTTGAATTTCCGCATTCATAGAGCAATAGATATTCAGGCCGCCTCGATAGATCAAGTCACTTGCTTTTTCTTTAGAATAACCGCATTCTTCCACCAAGTCGTTGATAAGATCATCGAACATGGTTTCGATATACCAGTTCCAAACGGAATCGGCCGATACGGTATCTTCCTCTTCTTCCTCATCCTGATAACCAACAAACTTCATATTTTCGGATTCTTCCATTGCTTGCTGGTATTCTTCGTAGGTGATCTTTTCCTGGTCGTACATAGCCTGGATAACAACCTGCTGGCGTTCCTTGTTATTTTCGGGATAAATCAGCGGGTTATAGCGGCTGGGGTTCTGTGTAATACCTGCAATAGCGGCACATTCTGCAATGCTGCAATCCGCTATATCCTTATCATAATATAGATTGGCCGCAGCCTGTACACCATAGCAGCCCGCACCGAAGTTTACAACATTCAGATAGGTCTGCAGAATCTCTTCTTTGGAGTATTCCTTTTCCAAATTCAGCGCGCTGAAAATTTCTTTTACCTTACGAATGATACTAACATCGTTTTCACCCGTGGTATTCTTAATCAGCTGCTGTGTAATGGTGGAACCACCGCCGGACTGTCCCGTAGCCAAGCGGTAAACGGATGCAAAGGTCGTGTACCAGTCTACGCCGTGGTGATCCCAGAAACGCTTGTCCTCAATCGCCGTCATGGCGTCAATCATGGCCTGGGGAATATCGGCATAATCTACCCACACCCGGTTTTCCGTATCGTAAAAAGTCATGTATTCTTTATACGTATCCGGGGCCTTTTGATCCGGTACATAAACCGTGCTGGAATAGTTCAGCGAAAGGGCGTTCAGATCCGGAATGGCAGCGTTACGATAACTGAGAATAACCGACATAACGGAAAGCAAAACGATAAATCCGCTGATACCGCCAACGATGATGAATGTTTTGAGGAATTTTAAGAAAATCCCCCAAACCGCCCCGGCAGTCTGCGTAGCGGAACGCGCCGCTGCTCCTTCCTGAGGCTTGGTTTGCCGGGTATTTTTCCCGACCGAATGAATGTTTCTTTTCACTGCTAAGTCTCCTTATCATCGTGCGCAAACCGCACATCAACATGACAACCGGTTCCGCCGAAAATCTCCTCTTACCGGTATATTCTGGCAAAAACATGGAACACTGTCAGCAGAGGTGATTTATCATGCAAAAAAAACCGGATAAGCGATTTGACCGACGCATCCTTTATGTACTCAGTATGGCATCAGTCTTCCTTATTATAACAGCTATTTTCCTGAATTTCAATAACAGCTTGCAGGAAGGCAAATCAACTTCTGCCGAAAGCAGCCAAAATTCGTCTGCTTTTGCCGAAAATTCAGAGATTGAAACGGCAGCCAACAGCAGAGGCTATATTGTTCAGGAGTACCAGGGCGTGATCGGAATCTTCTGGGCCGACACGGGCGAGCTATACGATACGCTGGATATCCCAGTCTCTTCCCTGCCCAAGCCGGACGCCGCCATGCTTAAACAAGGCATACGGGCCGAAACCGCTGCGCAGCTTCAAGCCCTAGTTGAGGACTACGAAAGCTAAATTTGAAAAAATTGTCATTCATAGCCGCCCATCTGCCGCTCATACTATGAAGGCAAACGCAAAACGAAATCAAAAAACAAAAACAAAACAAGAGGAGTATGAATCATGAAAAACGTAGTACCTGAAGCCAAAGAAGCTCTCAACCGTTTCAAGATGCAGGCCGCTTCCGAAGTGGGCGTAAACCTGAAGCAGGGTTATAACGGCGATCTGACCAGCAAGGAAGCCGGTTCCGTCGGCGGCCAGATGGTTAAGAATATGATCAAGTCCTATGAAGAGAGCATGAAATAAAAGCTTCTTCTCTGCCCCGCCCGGTTAACCGGGCGGGGTTTCCTTTTTGCAAACTAATCATCAAAAAAGACTGCCGTGCAACCTTGGGTATACACAGCAGTCTCTTTTTACAGAATCGAATCAACGAATAGATTAGGCTTCTTCGCCGTCTTCTTCGTCTTCATCAAAATCAAATTCCAGGTGTTCGCCGCAGTTCGGGCAATCCATGGAACCTTCAGCAGCCATATCCTCATCGATGCAAACCGTCTGGTTGCAAGTGGGGCAGGTTACTTCATAATACTCGGTATCATCGTCAAACCCGTCGTCGTCATCTTCGTCCTCGTCGTCGTAATCCGTATCAAGGCCGTAGAATTCTTCTTCGAGCGTGCCGAGATCTTCGTCCACCTCATCCAGCTGATCGGCCATCTCATCTACGGTCGTTTCTACTTCCGAAAGAGAGAGCGCCATTTCATCCAGCAGATCCATCATTGCGTTGAGGACCTTGGTGGTTTTATCTTCGGGATTCAGTTCCAAACCGTTCATCAGGCCGCGGATATAAGCGGCGCGTTCCGTGTTTGTCATGCTGCATACCTCCCTGTCAAAACTGTCAATTTACGCAGATTAAGCGCGTTCCATATACTCGCCAGTGCGGGTATCTACGCGGATCATTTCGCCCTCGTTGATGAACAGCGGGACTTTGATCTCGGCGCCGGTTTCCAGCACAGCAGGCTTGGTTACGTTGGTAGCCGTATCGCCCTTTACGCCGGGTTCGGTCTGGGTTACTTCGAGTTCCACGAAGTTCGGGGGCTCGATACCAAAAACCTTGCCCTTGTAAGAGAGCACTTTGCATTCCATGTTTTCTTTTACGAATTTAAAGCCATTACCCAGCACGTCGGGGCTGATCGGCATCTGTTCGAAGGTTTCCATATCCATAAAGTAATACAGATCGCCATCGTTGTACAGATACTGCATGTCTCTTCTTTCGATAAAAGCCGTGGGGAATTTATCGGTGGGGCTGAAAGTTTTTTCCACCACAGAACCCGTAATCACGTTGCGGATTTTGGTACGGACAAAAGCAGCGCCCTTACCCGGTTTAACGTGCTGAAATTCGATGATGGAGACGACATTGCCATCCATTTCAAAGGTAACGCCGTTTCTGAAATCACCAGCAGTAATCATTCGTTCGACCTCCAAATCATTTGTAAGAATATTTTACCCTATTTTTCCGTATATTGCAAGAGATTCTTAAAGGATGATTAAATCCTTTTTGCAAGAAGTAAGATTTTCGCAACCATTTTCGGTTACAACCACCATATCTTCGATGCGAACACCGAACTGGCCGGCCAGATAAATACCGGGTTCAACCGTAACCACCATGCCGGGTTCGGTAATCGTTTCGCTGCCCTTGGCAAACCGCGGCCATTCGTGGATTTCAACACCCACGCCATGACCCAGGCTGTGTCCAAAGCGACCGGGATAATCTTTTTCGATAATATCGCGAGCCACTTTATCGATCGTCCAGCACGGCACGCCTGCACGAACCGCATCGATAGCGGCCAGCTGCGCCTGCAACACCGTGTCGTAGACTTTCTTCTGCTCGGCAGAAACCTGTCCCAACGCAACGGTACGCGTCATATCGGAATGGTAGCCATCCAGCAAAGCGCCGGTATCCATCGTGATGAAATCGCCTTTCTGTACACGGGTATCGCCCGGTACGCCATGACAGAGCGAACCGTTTTTACCGGTTACCACAATCAGGTCAAAGGCTACATTTTCGGCGCCATGGCTGCGCATAAAGAACTCAATTTCAAGCGAAAGCTCTTTTTCTGTTACGCCTTCTTTGATAAAAGGCAGGATATGGTCAAAAGCCGCTTCCGTGATCGCCTGAGCATCCTTGATTTTCTGGATTTCCTCGGGCGTTTTAATAATACGAAGCGCCATCAGCGCGTCATCCAGCGCCGGGCTCAGATCAATTTCCACACCGAAAGCGCGGAATTTCTCACCGAACAGCTGCGCCTGTGCAACGGAAAGCATCTGCGTTTCCAGATAAACGCGGCACACGCCGTGCTTCTTCAAAAGCTCTTCGAGCTTCTGATACAGATTGGCAAACTCAACTACCTGGCAGTCTTTTACGGCATAAGAAGCCGCCTCGGCATAACGGAAATCCATCAGCAGATAGGAACCTTCCGTCGTTACCAGCAAGGCGCCGTCTGTAGCCGGAAAACCGGAAAGATAGCGGCGGTTGCGCTCAGAGAAAACAAGCGCTGCACAGGAAGAATCGCCTTTGAGCAGTTTCTGCGCCAAACGTTCTACATGTGTCATACCGAACTCCTTCTTTCTTTACAAACTGAGCTTTTTTCGAAAAGGACGCTCTAACCGGCGGCGAACTCGAAAAGAAAAAGATTTCTCTTCTTCAATCGGGCTCAGCAAAATGGATTTCATCCCCAAAAGATTCGCGCCGATAATATCCGTAAAAATCTGATCGCCGATTACCACACACTTTTTAGGGGAAACACCCAGCTGTTTGGCTGCGCGCCGATATCCCCAGGGAAGCGGTTTGAGCGCCATCGAGCAAAACGGCAGCCCGTATTTTTCGGCAAACGGCGCCACACGCTCGTGTGTATTGTTAGAAACAATCACCACGCGCAGGCCGGCTTCTTGCAAAGACGATACCCACGCCTGTGTTCCCGGATAGGGTGTCGGATCTCCATGGCGGGTCAGTGTGTTATCCACATCCAGCAAAACCCCCTGAATCCCCCACTGCTTTAAAAAAGCGGGAGAAATCTCCACAACGTGGTTGATCCCGGCGGTCGGCATGAAAAACGGCATAGCTTCTTCCTTTTCAAACCAAATTTTCAGACTAAAAAAGCGGGCAAAAAGCCCGCTTTTTCTTGTGTACATATGAATTACTTGTACTTGCGCTTGCGAGCAGCTTCCGACTTCTTCTTCCGCTTTACAGAAGGCTTTTCGTAAGCTTCTCTTTTACGAACTTCGGCAATGACGCCAGCTCTTGCGCACTGTTTCTTAAAGCGGCGCAGAGCGCTGTCCAGCGACTCATTGTCTTTGATTCTGATTTCAGCCATTTATTTCCCTCCCATCCACAAACCAGCATGGGCAAAACTCATAAAAATAACACTAATATTATACAAAAGGAGAATTCAAAAGTCAAGGGCTTCTTCTAAAATTTCGTAAATCCTCATTTTATTCAGCAAAAACCTGTCGAAAATCGTCCAATTCCTGCTTATTCGGGATGGAAATCGAGGCTCCGGGACGAGAAACCGCGATAGCCGCAGCCTGAGAAGCACGGATAAGCGCTTCACGAACCGGCTCTCCGGCGCTTACCGCCGCGATGAAATATCCGGTAAACGTATCTCCGGCGGCCGTGGTATCCACAGCCTGAACAGAACAGGCAGGTACCGACACGGAACTCGCTGCATCGGCATACAAAGCGCCATCGCCGCCCAGTGTCAGAACGATTTTCAGATTAGGATACCGGCCCAGCAGCGCGGCCGTAATTTTTTGCGGCTGTGTTTCACCGGTAAGGTCCTTCCCTTCCGTCTCATTCAAAAGCAGATAGGAAACCGGCGACAGATCCATCTTAAGCAGATCCGGCGTAATCGGTGACGGATTTAAAACAATCACCAATTCGCGTTCCGCCGCAGCCTGCACGATCTCGGGCAGGCAGGAAATTTCGTTTTGAAGCACCAGCCAGTCTCCGGCGTGGAACGCATCCAAAACCTGATGGACTTCGTCAACGGTGATCTCCCGATTAGCGCCGCCGTGAAGGACGATGCAGTTCTGTCCGTTTTCATCCACCTGGATACAGGCATGTCCCGTTACAGAACCGTTTTCGGCAACCCAATCCGTATTCACGCCGTCACGGCGAAGAAGCTCAACCAGAAACTTTCCGTCGCTCCCCACCTTTCCGGCATGGAAAACGTTAGCCCCGGCACGAGCCAGGGTAACGGATTGATTCAGTCCCTTTCCGCCGGGGATACGGTCATAGCGCAAAGACGAGACCGTTTCTCCCGGGCGAACAAAGGAAGCTACATGATAAACATGATCGATATTCAGAGATCCAAAATTCAAAATGGAAATCATATTATTCTTCATACTGTGTCATACAGGACGGATATTTAAATCCATATGTATTGTGTGTATAGTTGGAGCTGCTATGATAGGCCTCATCGTAATTGGCAAAGGTAATAACCTTAGCTTCTGCAAGTCGACGATACAGCAGACCCGGCAGGCATTCACCGCCGGCAGAATGCCACATCAGCATTTCGCTGCCGATTGCAAACGAATCAGATTCAGCCAGATCAATCTCGAAGGAAGACGCCGTATCCAGCGCAATGAAACCGCTGTGCATCCAGCCCTTCTTGCCATTCAAGTTGACCTTATACCAGCCGCTCTTCTTTTCACTGTCGTACCAGTAATCAAGCACAGTCACCTCTGTTCCCAGGCCGATATCCGAACGAAGCACGGAAGACGTTGTGCTGTGATCCGACATCAGTTCGGTGCCTTCGGAATAAGTAACCGTTCCGCCATACGTTTTTCCGCCGTCAAAATAATCTTCCGGAAGAACAACGGAGTTCAGCAGAATCTTCTTGAGGTCAAAGTCGCTTCTGTACCAGTTGCCGGTTCCGATGTTATAGCTCAGGCTGAGCAAGCCGTCAAACTGGCTTTGACTCATCGCTACATCGTTTTCATCGATGAACTGATTCAGCGCAGAAGCAAAGCTGCCGTTTACCGTCTGGATCAGCATAGCCTTACCTTCGGATTCTGTCAGATCATTGTAGAACTGCGTGTTGGGCGTAATTACATAACCATAGCCGATGGTCGGCACATTATAGGCCAAGGTATCATAGTAAACGCTGGGCAGGAAGCCTTCAAACTGAGCCAGCACATCCAGCATTTCATCACTCAAGCGACGGGACTCACGAGACGTACTCGTTTCATCCGTTGTAGATACCACACGAATATCAAACGAATAGGCCGACGAGCTGTAGCTGCCGCCGGAAGAAGAATAAGCCTTTACATCGTAGTAACCGGCTTCATCCAGCGTAACAGGTGCCTGGAAAATACGCACCGTTCCGGCATCGGACGTCTCGGTCGTGTAATCATCGGTTGTATAAGTCTGCGTCTTTCCGTTAACCGTCAACTTAAAACGAACGGAAGTTTTTTCGGAATCGGTGATTGCCGTCAGATTGAATTCTTTGCCGGCGGAAATAATATTAGGATCACTGTAAGCAAAGCGGATCGGTTCAGCATCTGTTACAGTCACCTTGCAGGTTGCCTTGTTGCCCAAAGAGTCTGTGCAAGTGATGGTAGCTGTTCCCTTGCCAACTGCACGGACAAAACCATCTTCTACCGTTGCAACCGAAGCGTTGCTGCTTGTCCACGCCAGCTTAGAGGACGTATCTGCTTTCACATAAACCGATTTGTATTTCGGAACGGAAACACTGGTCGTGGAAAGTTCAATCTCTCCGCCGGACGGAAGATCGCTCTCATCCAGGAACAGGAGATACTCGGTATACAGATAGCCTGTTGTGCCGGATTCGCTGACTTTCGTCCATTCAGGATTGGATGTATCCAAAACCGTTACCAACGTTCCCGTAGGAAGCGTACGGTAAATTTCGGCCTCCATAGAAGGACCTTCACGGAAGTTCACGCCCGTTGTGGTCTGTGCATACTTATATGTAGGCGTCGGCGTGGGTGTTGCTGTGGGTTTAGGAGTCGGAGTCGCAGTCGGTTTCGACGTTGCTGTCGGTTTAGGAGTCGGAGTCGCAGTCGGTTTCGGCGTTGCCGTGGGCTTGGGAGTCGGCGTGGCAGTCGGCTTCGGGATTGCCGTAGGCTTAGGAGTCGGCGTCGCGGTCGGCTTCGGTGTCGGCGTTGCCGTATTAACCAACCGGATATACTGCGAACTCATATATCCGGAAATACCGGAAGTTGTCGTAACATAATACCAGTTCTTATTCGAGCGGTCGTAAACCGACAGGCTTACCCCCTTCGCTACCGTGGTAATTACGGAATAGCTTGTCCCGGGGCCGGTACGGATGCAAACGTCAGAACCGGTTGAAACCGCTTTTTCGGCCTTGGAAGAAAGCGAAAGTTTCAGATATTCGGAAGATGCATAACCCTTCTGACCGGAAGAGGTACGAACCTGATACCATTCCGGATTCGAAATACTCAGCACGTCCACCTTCGTACCTTTGGCCATAACATCCAGAACCGTATAATTCGTTCCGGCGCCGGTACGCAGGCGCAGGTTATCGGTAGTTACAGCCGTTCCGATTTTCTGTGACGGAGAGGTAGTCGGTTTCGGCGTTGCCGTGGGCTTAGCCGTCGGCTTGGAAGTCGATGTAACATTCAGATATTCCGCGCTCATATAGCCCGTGCTTCCGCCGGAAGTACGTACTTTATACCAGCCGCCCTGGTTTTTGCTCAGAAGCGTCACGGTCTGTCCGGGATCAACAGTAAAGCGGATATCATAACCCGTACCGGGACCGGTACGCAGATTCAAGTAATCAGTTGTTTTAGCCGTACCATACACTTCCTGCCCGGAAACGATATTCACATAATCCGAGCTGACATAGCCGGTTTTCCCGCTGGACGTACGCACACGATACCAATCGGCATTAGATGTATCATATACCGTAATGGATTGTCCCTTCGGAATGGTGAGAATAATCGAATAATTCAAACCGGGACCGGTGCGCAGATTCAAATAATCCGTGGTCACGGCTGTAGAATCTGCCTTAGCAAAGGAAAGCGGCAGAGAAAGCGCCAACACAAATAAAAAGGAAAGCAACAGAAGAACAGGCTTGCTCTTCAGCCTTTTCCGTATTGGCTGTGCAAAACCACTCATAACAGAACCTCCATAAATTATACTAATACGCTATACAGTATATAAGAAAATGCGCGCAATTACAACTGTTTTTTCAATAAAAAAGTAAATTCGTTGATTCTTTGGCATGTTTTGGGCGCTTTATGCAGAAAATACCGTTAGAAAAATTCTACAAAAACTTGTATTCCAGATTTTGTTATGGTATATTTTATAAGTTGAGCTTAAAAGTACGATACAGAAAATTCAGCTATCGAGTGAATTAAACGCGGCTGATTATTTGAAAATGTTTTGGAGAGCGGAGGCATTTAGGAATGGACACCAGAAGTGAAATTAACCGCAGACGCACATTTGCCATTATTTCTCACCCCGACGCCGGTAAAACCACGTTGACCGAAAAGTTTTTGCTTTACGGCGGGGCTATTCAGCTGGCCGGCGCGGTGAAAGGCAAAAAAAGTGCGCGTCACGCCGTTTCGGACTGGATGGAAATTGAAAAACAGCGTGGTATTTCGGTTACTTCCTCGGTTATGCAGTTCCAGTATGAAGGTTACTGCATCAATATTCTGGATACCCCCGGCCACCAGGACTTCTCGGAAGATACCTACCGCACGCTGATGGCCGCCGATTCCGCCGTCATGGTGATCGACGCCGCAAAAGGTGTAGAAGCGCAGACGAGAAAGCTGTTTAAAGTCTGCACGATGCGTCATATCCCGATCTTCACCTTTGTGAATAAAATGGACCGCGACGCACGCAGTCCGTATGACCTGCTCGATGAGATCGAAAAAGAACTGGGCATCCAGACTTATCCCATGAACTGGCCGATCGGTTCCGGTATCGATTTCAAGGGTGTGTACGATCGTGAGCATTCCTCGATCATCACCTTTACCGGCAACGGAAACGCACGCGAAGCCACGGCAACGGAAGTAGATCTTTCGGATTCTTCGCTTGAAAATACGCTGGGTGAAAACCTTTATCAGACCCTGCGCGATGACGTAGAACTTTTGGACGGCGCAGGCTATGAGTTTGATTTGGAAAGCGTACAGAACGGCCGGCTTTCCCCGGTGTTCTTCGGTTCGGCACTGACCAACTTCGGCGTAGAGCCGTTTTTGGAAGCGTTCCTCAAAATGACGAGTTCTCCCCTGCCCCGTCACACGGCGGAAGGCACAGTAGACCCGTTTGACAATGCTTTCTCGGCCTTTGTCTTTAAGATTCAGGCCAACATGAACAAAGCCCACCGCGACCGAATCGCCTTTATGCGTATCTGCTCGGGCAAGTTTGAAAAAGGCATGGAAGTGCAGCATGTACAGGGGGGTCGGAAAATCAAGCTCTCTCAGCCGCAGCAAATGATGGCACAGAGCCGCGAAATTATCGACGAAGCCTATGCCGGTGACATCATCGGCGTATTCGATCCGGGTATCTTCTCCATCGGCGATACGGTATGCACTCCCGGCAAAAAGATTCAGTTTGAAGGCATTCCCACTTTTGCGCCGGAATTTTTCTGCCGTGTACGTCAGAAAGACACCATGAAGCGCAAGCAGTTTGTCAAGGGAACGGAACAGATTGCACAGGAAGGCGCGATTCAGGTGTTCCGCGAGATCGGCGGCGGTATGGAAGAAGTTATCGTTGGCGTTGTCGGTACGCTGCAGTTCGATGTGTTTAAGTACCGGCTCGAAAACGAATACAATGTAGATATTCTGATGGAAAATCTGCCCTATTCGCTGATCCGCTGGATTGATACGCCCGATGTGGATTTGAAAACGCTGAATCTCACATCCGACACCAAAAAAGTTCAGGATATGCGCGGCCGCTACCTGCTGTTGTTCTCGAACGAATGGAGCATCAGCTGGGCCTTGGAACACAACGAAGGTCTGGAGCTTTCGGAATTCAGCCGCTAAAATAAATCATGATGGAGGCAGAAAGATATTTCTTTCTGCCTCTTGGTTTGTAAAAAAGCTATTTATAATTTGGAAGACTGCGCAAATAACAAGCTGGTGAGGGGAAACCCCCGACGAGGGTTTCCCCTCAAAACAGTCCCCCGGACTGTTTTTTCACCCTTTCCTGCGTTTTGTAACGCAAAAGAGTTCCGCTTTCTGCGGAAAGCGGCCAAAGGCTCTGCCTTTGGAAACCGCAAACCTTTGAAAAGGTTTGATCCAAACTCTTACGCTCTTGTAGTTTGCTTTACATTTAAAGCTTCCCGGCAAACTGAGAGGCAGAGATATTCTTTCTATCTCTTTCTGTTTTTAGCTGAAAAATGCATTTCCCCATTGACATTTTGTGATTTTGTGGTATGATGAAGATACTTTCACACCAAAAAGCTTTAAATCGAAAAAGCAACGATTGGAGGAATAAGCAATGGCAGGAGAATCAAAAGGTTCACTGATGACCGTACGTGAAGACGTACGTGTGCTGGATGCAACGCTGCGAGACGGCGGACTGGTGAACAATTTCTATTTTACAGATGATTTTGTACGCGCACTGTATGCGATGAATGTGGCTGCAGGCGTAGACTATATGGAATTCGGCTATAAAGCCTCGAAAGACCTGTTCGACCCCGAAAAATTCGGCAAATGGAAATTCTCGGATGACGACGATATCCGGGCCATCGTTGGGGAAAACGAAACCGGGCTGAAAATTTCGGTTATGGCGGATGTGGGACGAACCGATTTCCACCGCGATATTCTTCCGCGCAGCGAAAGCCCTATCGATCTGATCCGGGTTGCCACCTATATCAACACATTGCCCGCCGCCATTGAAATGATCGAAGACGCCAAGAAAAAAGGTTACGAAACCAGCGTAAACGTGATGGCCGTTTCAAAAACAGGAACAGACGATCTGGCCAAAGGCATCGAATTGTTGGCGCAAAGCAGTGTGGATACCATCTATCTAGTCGATAGCTTCGGCGCTTTTTATCCGGAACAGATTGTCCGGCTGACGGAGCTGTATCTCTCTATCGCAGAGAAATACGGCAAAAACGTGGGAATTCATGCGCACAATAATCAGCAGCTCGCCTTTGCCAATACGATTGAATCGCTGCGTTTGGGCGCCAGTTTTGTAGATGGAACCGTATGCGGCATGGGGCGTGGAGCCGGAAACTGCTATCTGGAATCACTGCTTTCGTTCCTGAAAAACCCGAAGTACAACCTGGTGCCGGTCATGCGCTTTATTGAAAAGCACATGGTTCCGCTCAAGCAGAAAGAAACCTGGGGCTTTGATCTCCCCTATCTGCTCACAGGTATTCTGAATAGTCATCCATCCTCAGCCATCGAATTTATCCGCGACGGAAGAATCGATTACACGCAGTTTTATCAGGAAATTCTGGACGACATCGGTTAAACAACAAACCCGGACGGTACGCCGCCCGGGTTCTTTTATTTTGCAAAAGAAAACCGCTTTCTTTGGTTTTATCCCAAGAAAGCGGTCTTGTTTTTTGTTTACTCTTCTACAGAAGTGGTTGTTTCTGTTTCAGTTTCAGTCGGGGTTTTCGTTTCCGTCTCGGTTCCTTCACCGTTAGACTCCACATTCGGGTCTACGGAAGTAACAGGCGTTTCGGAAGTCTCGGAAGTTTCAGAGGAAACTTCGGAGGTTTCAGAAACCTGAGATTCCGTCGATTCGGTGGAAGAAGTCTGAGATTCCGTAGACTCAACCTTGGATTCAACAGGCTCAGACGGCGTTTCTTCTACAGCCTCATCCTTGCTTTCCGGAGCTTCGGAAACTGTAGATTCGGGCTTAGACGGTTCATTATTCAAAGAATTACCAGCCGAAGGCGTTCCAACAACAATGCCTTTTTCCGGATCAATAACATCCTCTCCATCATAATTGCCCCAATAAGCCATAAACGAAGCATTTGTAAGTTCATCTAAAGCAATTGTAAATTCCATCCGCTTTTCCGGCGCAAGTTGAGGAGTATAATAATATTGATCATTCAAAGCAATCTTACAATATCCGGTAGACACTGCGCCAGAAGCAGTCAAACGAATTGTATACGTACCCGTACCCAGCTGCAAAGGAAGATTCACAGGATCAATAAGGACAAAGTTATCGCCATCTTTAATCTCAACTGTTATCTGATAATCACCTGTCTCAATCGTGTTACCGGTGTTGGCTACATTAGCGGAGAACCAGGCAAAGGCTGTAACCGAACAGAAAAGCAGGGTAACCAACATAGCCGCAATCATTACGGCCGCCCGGCCTGTCGTCTTCCGGGAAGGTTTCTTCGATTTGTTCTGAATGAAATGATTGTGTGACATGTTACTCATCCTCTCCGGAAATGCCATAATCAGCATCTCTGTTCTCGTTATTCGCCGACTGCGCATCCGCAATCTGTGCACGCAAACGCTGCAGTTCTTCTTCCATTTGTCTGGACTTTTCCCGCTCTTCTTCCATTTGTCTTTTCTGAGCGTTCAGCTCTTCTTGCTGTTCTGCTTTATATTGTCTCACAAGTTTAAAGAAATGTAAAGCCTGTGCAAGAATTAATATGGCAAAGGGAATCAATATTACAAGGAAATAACCCGATGGAGACTTAAGAAAATTGAAGAAATAACCCATCTTGGGCAATTTGAAAACATATTCACCGACTACGTTTTCAAAAAGGGCGGGATAAGCATCGTCTACCCCTGTGGTAGTACCGTAGGTCACAAAAGCCTGTTTGCCTTCGTAAGTTGTAATCTCGCGAATTTTATGTGTTACAATTTCGCCGTAGTTGGCGGGATCAATCGATTCAAATGTAACGATATCGCCGGGCTGTAGCGTTTGGGGATCTACCTTTTTGCTAACGGTTAGATCGCCTACCGCAAATGTATCCTGCATGGAATCGGATAATACGATATAGGGTTTATATCCCAGAAAATCCGCATCGCGGCCCACCGTATTGACGGATATAATGGTAAAAACCATGACAAAAACTGCAAAGACTGCGATGATTGCAGTGATGACCTTTGCAATGATGCTCATCGCTTTTCTCATTCTCTGATTCATCCTTTCTCCCCACTTTCGGGAACCAAAAGGCACAAACCTTTGATTATGCCCTTTGGTTCCCGTTCCGAATGCTGATCGGAACGGAAAGAAAAATCATCTTTGTTGGATCATTCAAACTGCTTATCGTCGTTATTCTTGGCCTGTACGGCATCAACTGTTACATCGAAAGCCATATCGCCATTCTGATAAGCGTTGCCGGCGCCCTCGGCCATTTTTACAACAGCCGTAAGGGTACGGGTTTCACCGACTTCCAGCGGTTCATCGCCCACGCAGGGATTTTCGCGCTTAAGATCCTGAGCGCTGCCGCTGAACAGCAGCTTATCCCCGTCATAAATTTCGAAATTCAGCACAGCGGGCAGCGAACCCGTTACGTTTTCAAGATACAAGCGGTAATATACGTTTACCGAGCTCTTGTTTTCGATTGTAAAATCCTTTTTAATGGAATAACCCGGTTCGATGTTCATATCCGAGCCGTCAAAAATGGTTTTGCCATCATTGAGCTCGATGCGAATCCGCGCCATTTCGAAAAGGTTATCTTCTACGGCAACCTGATGCTTGGCCAACGCATAAGTGGTAAGGGCAAAGCAGGAAATAAGAACAAAAAGAGCGACCAGCGTAAGGCATACTTTTCTTTTGGTCTGTTTGGATTTAGCCATGGCTCTTCTCTCCCTTCCGAACCTTAACAACAAGAAATACCACAATTGCTACGGCAGAAACGCCCAGCGCTACCCAAACCCAGGTCAGCGGATCTTCGCCGGTCTGCGGCGGTGTCAGTGAACCATCGTCTGGTGTGTACCAATTAAAATCGGCGAGCAATTTTGCTCCCTGATATTCATTGCCCATGGAAGTATCGGCAGAGACGGTAATCTCATAATACACAACCGTTTCTCCCTGATCGTTTTTCGTAAGCTTCTGCGAAAATTCTTTTCCCTGCATTTCGGAGAAAGAACCGTCATACAGAACTTCGTTCTTTTCGGTGCCCAGGCGAGTAACCTTGATATTCAAAGCATCTCCCAGTGACTGTGTCTGTTCGGTAATTTCCGTATTAAAGAACAGGGTCAGATCCGCCTTATGATTTACTTTAACGGCGTAAACCTTGGTCAGTTCATCTCCAGGAAGCATGTTCTGTGCCTGAAACTTCTCATTCACATCCGCTTTGCCTTTATACAGTTCCAAAACCGTATCGGCCTGCGCCGCACGCACGGAAACGCTGGACATCTGCACAGCAAAACCGATTATGCACAGAATCATAAAAACCGGCAGCCATACCCGCCGCAGACTCTGGGAAAAGCGCGAACGGCCTGCAAGATGCGTCTTTTGAATTGTTTGCATACCAAATCAGCTCCTTGTATCGCCGACATAAAAATGCAGCGACATACGTAATCACCCAATTATTGTTCAAATTATACCACGAACATTTTGGACATTCAAGTCTAAAATGTCAATTCCAAGTTTTTTTATTTCAAATATTATAACCAAAATTTGTAAATTTATTTAGAATCATTTTTATAAACCAGATTTCTTCTAGATTTATTCTGCTCCGGATAATTTTTCGGCTTTTCCTTTAAAAAACACAATTTAGCCGCCGTACTATTGCAAAGAGCTCAAAGACCTGTCATAATAATAAATTGTGGTCTGCCCGGCAGCCGCCAAAATACTTTAAAGGATGTTTCTTATGCTTAAAGACATATTCGCCTCTCTCCCCTACAATCGTCCCGCGCCCCGGGGGCCGGTGGAATATATCGTTGCCGGTTTGGGAAATCCCGGAACCAAATATGAAAATACCCGGCATAACGCCGGTTTTATCGCAATGGATGTGCTGGCCAAGCGCTGCAATGTGCGGATCGACCGCCTTCAATTCAAAGCGCTCACGGCTGAAACCATGATTCAGGGTCATCGCGTACTGCTGATGAAGCCCGAAACCTTTATGAATCTGAGCGGAGAAGCCGTTACACAGGCGATGCGTTTTTATAAAATTCCGCCCGAACACACCATCATTCTTTTTGACGACATCTCCCTGGAACCCGGCCAGCTGCGCATTCGCCGGAAAGGGAGTGCCGGTACACACAACGGAATGCGCAATATTATTGCCCTTTCCAACTCCCAGCTCTTCCCCCGGGTTCGTCTGGGCGTGGGCGCCAAGCCTGAAGCCTGGGATCTGGCCGACTGGGTGCTTTCGCGCTTTACACAGCAGGAAAATGAACAGCTGCAAAAAGCTGCGGAACATGCCGCCGAAGCTGTGGAATTGATCGTAAACGACCAGATAGACGAAGCGATGAATCGATTCAACAAGGTGATGACACAATGAAATTCCTCACAGAAGCTCTGGAACGCACCGGTGAATTTCGGCAGCTGGAAAAAGCCGTCGCCGATCGCGCCCTTCCCGCCGCTGTAACCGGTACCGCCGCCATCCACAAAGCCGGCGTTATTTCGGCTTTGTGTGAACAGCAGAAGAAAACCGCGCTGATCCTTGCGGCCGACGAACCGGAAGCTCAGCGTCTGAAAGATGACCTAGCGGCAATGGGGCTTTCTTCGCTGGTTTATCCGGCGCGCGATTTCAATTTTCGCGATACAGCCGGCGCCAGCCACGAATATGAGCGGGAACGGCTTCAGGTGCTTTCGCTTGCGATGGAAAAGCAAATCGACTGCGTGATCGCCTGCGCCGACGCGGCGGTTCAGTTCACCCTGCCGCCCCAATCCCTGCGCGAACGCACGCTGACCCTGCGCCAGGGACAGGTGATTGAGCTGGAAGAAATTGCCCGCACGCTTTCCGCCTGCGGCTATGAACGCGCCGAACAAACCGAAGGCACCGGTCAATTCAGCCTGCGCGGCGGCATTATCGATTTTTACAGCCCCAGCGCGCCCGCACCGGTGCGTATTGAATTCTGGGGAGACGAAATCGATACCATTTCCTATTATGATATTGAAACGCAGCGCCGAACCGATCCAGCCGAAAGCGTAACGATTACGCCTTCGGTGGAAGTTTTTGCGGAAAACAAGCCCAAGCTGGCCAAACAGCTCTTGGCACACGCCGCCACTTTGCGCGGCAAAAACGCCGCCAAGGCCCGGGCTGTGATGGAAGCCGAAGCCGAAAAGCTGCAAAACGGTCTGCACATCGGTTCTTTCGATAAATATATCGGCTTTATCTACGACGAACTGGCCACGCTGTTTGATTATTTCGATCCGGCTGAAACCCTGCTGTTTGTTTCGGAACCGGCTAAAGCCCAGGAGCGCATCCGCTCGGTGAGCTGGCAATGGGGCGAAGACATCGGCGATCTGCTGGAAGAAGGCATTCTCTGCCGCGGCTGCGATACATTCAGCGAAGACTGGATCAGCGTAACAGGCCGCATGGAAGCTTTTTCAACCGTTTTTCTGGATGCCTTTGTACACGGTTCTTATCCGGTCGCCATTAAAACGCTGGTTAATATGGATGTGCGCCAGCTTTCTTCCTGGGGCGGCAGTACCCAGCTGCTCACCGAAGACCTGCAGGCCGTGCTGGAACGCCGCTACGCCTGTGTGGTTTTGGCAGGCGCCGACCGTGCCGCACGTACGGTAGCCGACGAACTGAAAGCCGCCGGTCTGCCCGCCGCCTTTATGGAAAAAGTAACGACCGTTCCGTTTGGCACGGTTGCCGTAACAACCGGCACGCTTTCGGCCGGTTTGGAACTTCCCGGCGCAAAATTCTGTCTGATCTCGCACGGGCATTCCGCTACGGGTGCAACCCTGCGCAAAAAGAAAAAGAGCAACCGCAACAGTCAGGAAATTTACAGCCTGGCAGAGCTTACGCCCGGCGACTATGTGGTTCATGTGACGCATGGTATCGGCATCTTCGACGGCATCCGCAAAATCGAAATGCAGGGCATCATCAAAGACTATATTAAGGTTCGCTACGCCAAAAACGACGTATTGTACGTGCCGGTTACGCAGCTCGACCTGGTTTCGAAATACATCGGGCCCAAGGAAGATTCTGCCGTCAAGGTGACGCGTCTGGGAGGAACGGAATGGACAAAAGCCAAAACCCGCGTGCGTGCCGCCGTAAAAGATATTGCCCGCGAGCTGATCCGCCTGTATGCCCAGCGCATGCAGCAGAAGGGCTACGCTTTCTCGGAAGACACCGAATGGCAGCACGATTTTGAGGCACGCTTTGAATTTGACGAAACGGAAGACCAGCTGCGCTGCATCAGCGAAATCAAATCCGATATGGAGCGCGAGGTGCCGATGGATCGTTTGCTGTGTGGCGACGTGGGATTCGGCAAAACGGAAGTCGCCCTGCGCGCGGCTTTTAAATGCGTGATGGATTCCAAGCAGTGCGCCGTTTTGGTGCCGACCACCATTCTGGCCTGGCAGCATTATCAAACATTCTGCCGGCGCATGGAGGGCTTCCCTATCAACATTGAACTTCTCTCCCGCTTCCGCACGCCGCGCCAGCAGGAAGAGATTATCCGCAAGCTCAAGCAGGGCAATGTGGATATTATTGTTGGTACGCACCGCGTGGTGTCGAACGACATCCGCTTTAAAGATCTGGGGCTTGTGATCATCGACGAAGAACAGCGCTTCGGCGTGGCGCAGAAAGAAAAGCTGAAAGAGCTGAAAAAGAACGTCGACGTGCTGACGCTTTCCGCCACCCCCATCCCCCGCACGCTGAACATGGCGCTCTCGGGCATCCGGGATATGTCTGTCATCGAAGAGGCTCCGCACGACCGCCGTCCGGTTCAGACATATGTACTGGAATACGACGACGCGCTGATCATGGACGCCCTTCGCCGGGAACTGCGCCGCGGCGGGCAGGCTTATTACCTGCACAACGACGTGGCTTCCATCGAACGGGTTGCCGCGCACATCCAGGCCAAGATCCCGGAAGCGCGCGTCGGTTTCGGCCACGGCAAGATGAGCGAGCAGGAGCTTTCGGATATCTGGCGCAAACTGCTGGAGCACGAAATCGATATTCTGGTTTGCACCACGATCATCGAAACGGGCGTGGATGTTCCCAACGCCAACACGTTGATTATCGATAACGCCGACCGCATGGGCCTTTCCCAGCTGCATCAGCTGCGCGGCCGCGTGGGACGCAGCACCCGCCGCGCCTATGCCTACTTTACGTTTGTGCCGGGCAAGGTGCTCAGCGAAGTGGCGCAGAAGCGCCTTTCCGCCATCCGCGACTTTACGGAATTTGGTTCCGGTTTTAAAATTGCCATGCGCGATCTTGAAATCCGCGGCGCGGGCAATGTACTGGGCGGCGAACAGCACGGCCACATGGAAGTCGTCGGTTACGATATGTATCTGAAACTGCTCAACGAAGCCGTTCAGCTGGAAAAAGGCGAACAGCCCACGCCCGTGGATATGGAATGCAGCGTGGATATGCAGGTACAGGCGCACATCCCCGAAAGTTATATCGATAGTACCCAACTGCGTCTGGAAGTGTATCGCATGATCGCTTCGATCAAGAGCTACGACGACGCTTCGGATGTGACCGACGAACTGATCGACCGCTTCGGCGAACCGCCGGCCGCCGTACAGGGTTTGATCGATATCGCGCTGATGCGCAATCTGGCGGCAAGCCTTGGCATCGACGAAGTAAAGCAGCAGGGCAACACACTGCTGTTGTATCAGCAGCAGATGGATATGAAGATCATCAGCAAGCTGGTATCCGCCATGAAAGGACGCGTCATGCTCAGCGCTGGTTCGCGGCCGTATATCAGCGTAGCGCTTTCGGGAAAAGAACCGCTGGATGTCTTGGAAGACACGCTCAAAATCATGGACGAAGCCCGACAAAATGGGTGAAAAACGCTTGCCAAAGCGTGCGCTTTCGAGTATGATGAAAGCAGAGAATCGGCCCGCCGCGCGGGCTTTTACGGAGGAATTTGTATGAGTGAAGGAATTTTTGAAGCCCGGATCGTTTCCTCGCTGGAAAAATGTTTCTGCGATGAACCGGTGCAGGCTCATCCTGTGATGACCAAAGCTTCGATGCTGCGAAACGAACGATTCAGTTTCCAGCTTGTCTGCCGGGATGAACGCACAGGCGTCATGCCACATGAAAACTACACCGAAGTGGAGGCGGATGCACCCGAAGGGATTTGCTGCCGCATCCGTTCGGTGGAACAGGTCCCCGTTATGATGCCGGTTTATCCGCATAGCTACGACGAAAATTACCTGCGCACCACACCGGGACTTTTCCCCGATTTACTGCTGCCTCTGCGCTATAACGGACAGGTGCGCCCGCAGCCGAACGTCACGTTCGCCCTGTGGATCGACGTAACCGCCGGAAAAGATCTGCCGGCCGGGGAATACCCCATCACCCTGCGGCTGCGCCAGAAAACATCCGGCACCGTACTGGCAGAAGAAACGCTGAATCTGACCGTGATCGCCGCCGACCTGCCCAAACAGACGCTGCTTTGCACACAGTGGTTCCACGCAGACTGTTTGGCCGACTATTACAATGTGCCGATTTTCAGCGAACGGCATTGGGAAATCATCGAGAATTTTGTAAAAACAGCCGCCGAAACCGGCATGAACATGCTTCTCACGCCGATCGTGACGCCGCCGCTGGATACCGTTGTCGGCGGAGAACGTCCCACCGTGCAGCTGCTCGATATTACCCGTGAAAACGGCGAATACCGCTTCGGCTTTGAAAAACTCGACCGCTGGGTTGAAATGGCCCATCGCTGCGGCATTACGCACTTCGAAATGGCGCATCTCTTCACCCAGTGGGGCGCCAAACACGCGCCCAAGATCATGGTGGAAGAAAACGGCCGTCTTGTAAAAGCATTCGGCTGGGAAACCGACGCAGCGGGCGAAGATTACGCCGCATTTTTGAGAGCAATGCTCCCCGCCCTCACGGCTCACCTGAAAGAGCTGGGCATCGCAGAAAACTGCATCTTCCATATTTCCGACGAGCCTTCCAAAGAGATGCTCGATTCGTATCTGAGCGCGCGCAACATTGCGGCGCCGCTGCTGGAAGGCTTCCCGATTATGGATGCACTTTCCAACATCGCTTTCTATGAATCCGGCGCGGTGGAACACCCGATCCCGGCAAACAACCACATCGAGCCGTTCCTGAAGGCCAACATCCCGGGCTTGTGGACCTATTATTGCTGCAGCCAGAACAAGGAAGTCAGCAACCGCTTTGTCGCGATGCCTTCCGCACGCAACCGTATTCTGGGCACGCAGATGTACAAGTACAACATCGCAGGTTTCCTGCACTGGGGCTATAACTTCTATTACAGCCAGTATTCCATCGACCGGATCAACCCGTTCCTGACCGATACCGGCGAATATTTCGCACCGGCCGGCGATCCGTTTGTGGTTTATCCGGCACAGGACGGCACGCCGCTGGAAACGCTGCGCCTGCTTGTCTTTGACGATGCGCTTCAGGACATGCGCGCCATGCAGCTTTGTGAACAGCTGTGCGGCCGACAGAAGGTGCTCGATCTGATCGAAGAAGGCTGCAAAGAACCGCTCACGTTCTCCAGCTATCCTCACGACGCCGCTTGGCTGCTCGCGCTGCGTGAAAAAGTCAATGCCGCTATCGCTGCGGCTTTATAAAAAGCAAGAAACGCCGGCTCTAAACTAATCACACAAACGTAAAAGTTTCGATCAAACCTTTTCAAAGGTTTGCGGTTTCCAAAGGCAGAGCCTTTGGCCGCTTTCCGCAGAAAGCGGAACTCTTTTGCCTCTTAAAACGCAGGAAAGGGTGAAAAAACAGTCCGGTGGACTGTTTTGAGGGGAAACCCTCGTCGGGGGTTTCCCCTCATCAACCTTTTATTTGCGTAATTTCCCACTTGTAGATAATTTTTGCTATAAGAAAACACCGGCTCTTTCGAGCCGGTGTTTTCTTTACTGCATCCGTTCCATCTGTTCCTGCAAAGCGAGTCTGAGCGCTGTTACACCGGAGGAATGTACATGAGCGATTTTCGTGCCGCAGCGTTTGGCCTCCTGGGTAGCGCACAGCGTCATTTTGTGCGAAACCGTGCCGGTGAACACAATCAGCAAGTCGGGAGACCCCAGCTTCTTTTTCATCGAAGATTCCTTTGTATACACTTTTGCGCGGCACCCCAAAGAAGAACACACATCACAATACTGCCGCTCCATTCTTTCGTTTCCGCCGATAATAACAACGCTCATTTTCATCACCTTTCCTGAACTAAGTTAGTTTAAACTAACCCATGCCGATTACTTGCTGCCCGCGCAGCTTTTTTCACCATCCCTCTCCGGGAGGGTTTCGTGTACGATTGTAAGTTAGTTTTAACTAACTTCTTTCAAATAGTAATATAAAGTGGTCGAGTTGTCAAGCCTTTTTTCTAAAAATCCTGTTTTCTTGCAAAAAACAGACACCCGCCATCGGCGGATGCCTGTCTTATCGTTTATAAAGTGACCGAACTTATCCCAACACCCGATGCAGAATTTCCTGCGGCGGACGGCCGGGAATCAGCTTCTTGCCATCGGAGTAACCCTCTTCGCGTCCATCCAGTTCGCGGATCAGGCAGCTGCGCAGCTCATCGATCCGCTCGGCATATTCGGCATCATGAATCGCGTTATGGCTTTCCGTGGGATCTGTATCCAAGCGGAAGTAACGCTCTTCCCCACTCTGGGTATACCAGATATATTTGTCCTCTTTTGTTACGATAAACTGATTGGAGAATGCGCCGGCCGTATGTTCCCCGTGGAGATACGAACGATCGGAGGCTTCGCCGGCCAGCAAATTGACACCGTCCACGCAATCGGGCGCCTGGCCGCCGGCCAAAGCAACCAGCGTAGGCAGAATATCACGCAGTTCGGCCAAGTCTTCGCATACGCGCGGCTTGCCGATAAAACGTTCCGGCCCATACAGAATCAGCGGAATATGAATGCTGCCTTCATAGGCGCGGCTTTTGCGGCAAAGACCGTGGTCGGAAAGCAGTTCGCCGTGATCGGCCACGAAAGCAATAATCGTGTTATCCATCAGGCCGTGTTCAATCAGGCTCAGCATCAGGCGGCCGATCTGATGATCCAGATGCGTGATGCAGGCATAGTAACCTTCCTGCTGGCGGCGAATCTGTACCGGATCAAGCGGGCCGGTAGAACTATTAAACGTATAGCCGTTGGCTTTCAGGTTTTCCTCGTCATCCCAATCGCCTTTAAACGGCGGACGGAGATCGCGGTCTTTATACAAATCGAAATACGCCTGCGGCGCGTCATACGGCGCATGGGGACGTACATAGGATGCCATCAGGAAGAACGGCTTGTCCCGGTCGCGGCGGCGCAGGAAATCGATGCTGCGCGACGTCACCCAGTTGGTGGGATGGTATTTCTCTTCATAACACCACGGACGGGCTACCCAGGAGTTACAATCAAGTCCCGTATCGGTTACATCGCAGCTGATTCCTTTTTCTTCCTTGAGCCAATGGAAATAATCATCTGCAAACAATTGATTTTCGTAGAAAGGCTGTTCGTCGCGGCGATAGTTGTGCAGATAGCCGTCGTGCAGCTCCACATGATGGAAGCCCTGCAAACTGCGCAGCGGATGCACATGCATTTTGCCCACGCACTGCGTGTAATAGCCGCATTTGCTCAGTTCTCCGGCCAGCGTGCAATCGTAATTCCACGGGACGCAATCCCGGTACCCCACACGGCCGTGATGCTCCTGAGAAAGACCGGTGAACATGGCCGCACGGGCCGGCACACAGCTCGGGCAGCTTGTATAAGCGCGTTTAAAATAGATGCCGCCGGAAAGTAGCGTATCTAGATAAGGCGTTTTTACATCGGGATGCCCGGCAGCGCCGATGCAATCCCCGCGGAATTCATCCGCCATCAGCAAAACTATATTCGGTCGTTCCATTTTTTCTCCTCCCAACCGGCCAAGCCGGTATCTTTTTATCATCATAACACATCCCTCCTTTTTTTGCCACCCAAAAAACAAATTTACTTTTTTTGCAAAGTGAGCTTGACATATTTTGCAAAGCGTGCTATGCTAGTTTTGCAAAGTTAACTTAGCACACAGAAAAGGAGGGCGTTTGCTTGCGAACAAAAATCCGCGAACTGCGCAAACTGCACAAGCTCTCGCAGGAAGAATTGGCCGAAGCCGTGGGCACCACAAGGCAGACCATCACTTCGATTGAAGTGGGCAAATACACAGCCTCTTTGCCGCTGGCTTACAAGATTGCCCATTACTTCGGGCTGACCATCGAAGAAGTTTTTGATTTTTCTGAATTGGAGGAGGAATAATCATGGAAAAAGAACTGAAACTCTACAAAAAATCGCTGCGTCTCCAAACGGTTTTCTACTCGGTTTCCCTGGTGCTGCTCATCATCATGATGGCTCTTTCGGTGTTTGAAGTGATTCGCCCTGTTTTCCCGGACGAACGCTGGCAATCGATGTGGAACGGTTTCCTCTTCGGACTGAGCGCCGTGTATGTAGTCGTTTCTATATTGGGAATTGTCAAAAACAGAAAAGCGCAGCAAAATGAAGCTGAGCTGAAAAAAATGTACATTCAGACGCACGACGAACGCGAACAGGCCATTTCGCGCCGCTGCGGGCAGACCGCGCTGATCTTCGAGCTGGTGGGTCTGTTGTTTGCCATTGTAATCGGCGGCTTTTTCTCTCCTGTGGTTTCGTTTGTGTGCATCGGCTGCCTGCTCTATTTGTGTTTGGTGGTTGTCTCTTTACGAATCTATTTCGGAAAACGGATGTAACCCCTATCGCCGGGGCGGAAAATGGTGTATACTGAAAAAAACAGGAACGGAGGAGAACCATGGATTCCATTCAAAAACTCCACGATATTTTACAGCAGAGCCGGCATCTTTGCGTTTTTACCGGCGCCGGGATCAGCGTACCCAGCGGGATTCCCGATTTTCGCTCGGCCGAAGGGATTTACAGCCAGAAAATGCACACCCGCTACCGGCCGGAAGAAATGATTTCCCATTCCTTTTTTATGCGGCATCCGGATCTTTTCTATGCCTTTTACAAAAGCAAGATGCTGTATCCAAACGCCAAACCCAACGCCGCACACCGCTTTTTCGCTCAGTTGGAACAGGAAGGCAAAACGGTTTCCGTTGTAACGCAGAATATCGACGGTCTGCACCAGGCGGCGGGAAGCTCCCGCGTTTATGAACTGCACGGCAGTGTACACCGAAATTACTGCCATCGCTGCGGCCGCTTCTTTTCCATGGAAGAACTGCTGGCGCTGCCGGGCGAAGTTCCGCGCTGCCCGGATGACGGGGAAATCATCAAACCGGATGTCGTTTTATACGAAGAGCCGCTGGATGACCGGGTTGTGCGCGGCGCGCTGCACGCGATCGGAGAAGCCGATACGCTTTTGATTATCGGCACTTCGCTGGTCGTTTACCCGGCGGCCGCCTATGTGCGGTACTTCCAGGGCGAACATCTGGCGCTGATTAACAAAACGCCCACCCCGATGGACAAAGAAGCCGAAATCGCGTTGTATGACGACGTGGTTGAGGTGATCGAACAGCTCGAAAAAATCAAATAATAAAAATGCCGCCTGGAACCATTTAAAACGGTTCACAGGCGGCGTTTTCATTTACTTAGCGCTGTTCTTTGATATATTCCATGGTTTTGACATAATTAACAAGCGGCTTCACCTGGTCGTATTCGATAAAATTCTGCGGTTTTTCAAACGCTTCCTGGAAAACGCGGCCCTCGTCAACATCGGGTGTATTGAGATCATCCGTCACCTGGGCCAGAATTTTCAGCATGGAATAATGCAGAACATTCACCTTGTCGCAATCGAGCGCGCCGCGGAAGCTGAATACGCGGATTTTTTCCAGCATATCGGGCGTCAGCACCTTTAGAAGGCCTTTTTCGATTTCTTCCGCATTGACAGGCTGCGACGGATCTTTGATGCCCACTGTAAAAATAATAATCCGTTTGCCTGCAAGCTGATCAAAGTTTTTGGAAATCAGGGAGATGCCATTGATATTGCCGGCATAAATGCCGCCGCCCAGAATCACGGTATCGTAATTCTGAAACTGATCCTTGTTGAATTTGCGGATGTTGAAGAGATCTGCCCCCAGGGCCTCCGCAATCCATTCGGCATACTTTTGCGTAGCGCCGTATTTGGTTTTGTAAATAACAACCGTGGACATCATTTCACAACCTTTGTCAGAAATTATTTATATTATATAATTTCTTTGCTTTTAAGTCAACGAAGACTGTATAAGAATTATATCCGAAAATCCCGGCTGTTTTTTGTGTATGTTAGCAATTTACATCGCAAACGAACAAGGAGCCCTTTTTCCGTTTGCACAAAATCTCACCGCAAAGCTGCTTCCGGCACCGGGCAGCTGCGCACTTCCAGTTTTCCCGAAGCATCGGTGGTATAATAAACGCGCCTGCCGTCGGGGCTGAAGATCGGATGCGGGTGCGTATCCTGGTTTTGCCAGCTGGAATTATGCTCCTCCAGCGGGAACCATTCGATCGTTCCCTTTTCCCAATCGACTTTCTGAACCGAGATCCAGCGAGCGGCAAAATCCGTACCGCTGTAATCCTTCCCCACGGCCTGTTCCAAAACGGAATCGGGCACATAGTATCCGTCGCTGACGAGCAGGCCGTCTTTGGAAATCGTGAAATGGCCATAACTATGGTAAGCCTTCGGCAGGGCAATTTCTTTGATTTCGCCGGTAGCAAGCGTAATCCGCCCAATATAGAACAGCCCGCCCTCGGCGTAGCTGCCGTGGTAAATAATTTCGCTGCCGTCTTCGCTCCACATCTCATGGCAGACCCAGTCTTCAATCCGGCGGCCTTTATCCAGCGTACGCAGTGCACGATGGTATTGGCCGTCCCAGAGCCACATCCGGCGGATACCGCAATGCGAAGCCCATTCATGGTTATACAGAATCCAATCGCTGTTTTGCGGGTGGAACTGCACATGTGTAATCCACGCCTTGGCAACGCGCTCGCACAAAAGCTCTTCCCCGCTTTCGGTGTCATACACACGCAGATAGGAACAGAGATTTTCCTTTTGTACACGCTCGTCAATATCGTAACCGGGCCAAAGCGTAGCCGGGCCGTCGCGATGTTCCGATTCCAATGCACGGGCATCCGTTGTAGGAACGCACAGCTTTTTACCGTCTGCGCTCACATGCATAAACGCGGTGACCTGATCCTCGGGAACTTCGGCCAGCACGCGGATTTCACCGTTTAGATCCACGCGGCAAACCTTGCGGCCCTGAAGGTAATAGACCAGCCCGCGGGTATTATCCAGGCAGGCGCTGGCTTTTCCGAAGCCGCGATTCACATTCCCGTTAAAATACACATACGATTTCAGCGTACCTTCCCGGTTATCAGAAAGCCGGCGGGTCGTATTCGTGGCGTAATCACGATAATAAACGTTCGGATTGCCGTCCTCTTCTCCGATAAAAACCAGTCCGCTCCCGTCTTTCAGGCAGCTGGATGATGTGAAATACAAAAGCTGACTGTCGAATGATTCGTTTACTCCATACATATTTTCTGTTCCTCCCTGTGCGTTTTTTACCGCTACGCGAACATCTTGGCACATTTAAAGAGAAAAGTCAAGCCCTGTTTTCGCTCAAGATAAAATAAAAATCTCCTGCTGCAAATTGCAGCAGGAGATGAAGCAACAGATTATTTAGAAGCGGCTTCGCGGCGAGCTTTCAGCAGAGCTTCCACCTTATCATGCGGATCGATGATCGCGCTGACGGATACTTCGTGGTTGAGGGCAGAAATATAATAAGCAACATATTTTGCACAGTCAACCTGATGGAACCACGGACGGGCTTTAAGCTCATCGGGGCAATACGTGAGGTTGGTACCGAATACGCCGTCGATAATACCTTCTTCATAAGCACGGTCAAAAGACTCCAAGCCGCCTGTAAACATTGCATACGTAGCAAAGCTGAAGAAACGCTCGGCTTTCTGAGCCTTCAAGCTGCGGGCTACATCCAGCATGGATTCGCCGGAAGAGATGATATCATCGGCAACAAAAACGGTTTTGCCTTCTACGGAAGCACCCAGATATTCATGGGCCACAATCGGGTTATGGCCGTTAATGATGCGGGAATAATCGCGGCGCTTATAGAACATACCCAGGTCTACGCCCATAACGGAAGCATAGAACATGTTGCGCTGCATAGCGCCCTCGTCGGGGCTGACAATCATGAAATGATCGCGGTCGATTTCCAACGTGGGGAAATCATGGAACATCTTCTTGAGAACCTGATAATACGGCATCAGGTTATCAAAACCCATCAGCGGTACAGCATTCTGTACGCGCGGATCGTGTGCGTCGAAGCTGACGACGTTTTCAACGCCCATAGCCTGCAGTTCCTGAAGCGCAAATGCGCAGTCCAGCGATTCGCGATAGCTGCGGCGATGCTGACGTCCACCATACAGCAGCGGCATAATCACGTTGATACGGTGTGCCTTACCGCTGGCAGCCTGAATCAGACGCTTGAGATCCTGATAATGATCGTCCGGAGACATGGCGTTTTGATGACCAAAATAATTGTAGGTACAGCTGTAATTGCCCGGATCTACAATAATGTAAAGGTCCATACCGCGCACGGTGGATTTGATCAGACCCTTTGCGTCACCAGAGGAGAAACGCGGGCAGCTGGCCTCGATCAAAAAGGAATCACCCGGCACGTTCACGCCGTTCTGCTTAGCCCAGGCCACCAGATACTGGTCGATTTCTGCACCCAGTTCTTTGGCACTGTCCATAGCAATGATACCAAGCTTTGCGACTGAGCTTTCGGAGTCAAATAAACTCACGGATTTCATGTTGTACTGCTCCTTACCATTCACTTTTCCGTTTTTTCGGGGGCCAGAACAAGCCGCCCGATCTACCACAAACAGTATATCATATTTAAAAGAAAATTTCTATTTGTAAAATCAACAGAATTCCTTTTACATTTAGACGAAAAAACGAGTGGGATGGACGGGTTTTGCACAAAAACTGTTCCAAATCCAATCTGTATGCTATAATTTAAGAAAGAGATCGGCTGCGCCGGCAGCTCGAAAAGAAACGGAGGCTTCTTTATGAAAGCGCTTGTCAAAAAACCAAAAGTTCTTCTGTACACCCCGCTCAATATCAACAACGGTCTTTATACAAAAATTTTTGAAGACGCAAAATGCAGCGTGCTTTCACTCACCACATCTGATTTTTATACGCCCGTCGGCGATTTGGCGTTTGGAAACCGTGACTTGACGCCCTCGTCTTACGTTCCAAACGAAGCCTTTGCGGTATTCTGCTTCTGCACTTCCGCTCAGATCAACCAAATTTTAAAGGCCTTACGCGCGCCGGGTGTTCCGCCCCTTAACTTAAAAGCTGTCCTTACACCGGATAACTCCACTTGGCCGCTTCGCCAGTTGTATGAAGAAATCCGCGCTGAACATCAGCTGATGCATACGCAGCCGTCTAAATCGTAAAAGATCAGCCCTGTGCTTTGGCAAGTGCCTGATCGATATCGGCGAGGATATCTTCAATGTTTTCGATACCCACAGACAGACGGATCAGATCGGCCGGTACTCCGCTTTCTTCCAGCTGCTTTTCAGTGAGCTGGCGATGCGTGGTGCTGGCCGGATGCAGCACGCAGGTGCGCAGGTCGGCGACATGGGTTACAACGGAAGCGAGCTTCAGGCCGTCCATAAAACGGGTAGCCGCTTCGCGTCCGCCCTTTACGCCAAAGGAAACCACGCCACAGGAGCCATGGGGCATATATTTCTGACCCAGCTCATAATACGGGTTGCTCTTGAGACCGGGATAGTTTACCCAGCTGATCCGCTCGTCTTTTTCCAGCCATTCGGCTACTTTCTGGGCGTTGAAGCAATGGCGTTCCATACGCAGAGCCAGCGTTTCCAGGCCCAGGTTGAGCAGCCAGGCGTTCATGGGAGCCGCCTGTGCGCCGAAATCGCGCATCAGATGGCAGCGGGCCTTGGCGATATAAGCCGCTTTGCCGAAATGCTCGGTATAAACAATGCCGTGGTAAGATTCATCCGGCTCGGTGAGCATGGGATATTTGCCGTTGTTCCAGTTGAAATTGCCGCTATCTACAATCACACCGCCGGTCTGAACAGCATGACCATCCATATATTTGGTGGTGGAATGCGTAACGATATCCACACCGAATTCAAACGGACGGCAGTTCATGGGCGTGGGGAACGTATTATCTACAATCAGCGGCACGCCGTGCGCGTGAGCTTCTTTTGCAAACAGTTCCAGATCGGTTACGACCAGCGTAGGATTGGAAAGCGTTTCAGCAAAAACGCAGCGGGTATTTTCGCGGAAAGCCGCCTGCAATTCTTCCTGTGTGCAGGAAGGCGAAACAAACGTCACGTCAATGCCCAGTTCGCGGGTGGTTTTGTTGAACAGGTTGAACGTACCGCCGTAAATCGCGCTGGAGCAAACCATGTGATCGCCCGCGTGACAGATATTCGTTACGGCCATCAGATTGGCAGCCTGTCCGGAAGACGTTACCATAGCGCCTACGCCGCCTTCCAGCGCGGCAATTTTGCGTTCTACGGCATCAAGTGTGGGGTTGCCCAGACGGGTATAGAAGAATCCGTCGCCCTTAAGGTCGAACAAATCGCCCATTTCTTTGGAACTGTCGTATTTAAATGTGGTGCTCTGCGCAATCGGCAGCACACGGGGCTCACCGTTCTTCGGTTCATAGCCCGCATGGATGCATTGAGTATCGAGCTGATAATGATTCATGATTATCCTTCCTTTATATAAAAATATTTTATGTCAGCACATACGCAAGCTGTCAGCCGATTCGGGTAACAAGCCAGGACATGAGCATGATAAACAAAATAAACGCAATGGCCCCACCGCAGGCAGCGATAGCCCGGCGAAGGTTAAAAGCTTCCTCTTCCTCTTCGGGTTGGGTTTCGGCGGCGTCTGCTTCCAGTTTTTCATGTGCCGCAACCAGTGTGCGCGCCGCCTCCAGCTGGTCATACACCACATAAAGCGCCTTATCGGTGGGCATGACTTCCATATCATACAAAGAAACCACGCGGCCTTTGCCATAGGGCAGCATTTCATAGCGAATGCCATACTCCTGAAACAAAGAGCTCAATTCACCGGCCACATATTCGCTGGCGCGCTGCAAGTAAACAAAATCTCCGTTTTTAACGGGGCGAAGCCGATGGCTTCCGCAGGCGGAACAGGCTCGGCTGCCCTCTGCCGAAACGGCACGGCACTTGGTACAATAAAGCATAGGGTCTCCTTCCGGGTTTTACGCTTCCTCCTGCAAAGAGGAAGTGTTTTTAAATTCACGAATCCACTTGAAGCGATTCACTTTGACCACGGCCACAAAGCATTTCAGGATCTGATCGGATTTCAAACAGATAAACACCAGAAGCGGCGAACCCTGAAATACAAAGGCCGTTAAAGCCGAAATCGGCAGCACGATCAGCCACATAAAGATCGTGTCGTTTTTCAGCACAAATTTGGTATCTCCCCCGCCGCGCACAATGCCGGTCAGGCAAGGCATCTGATAGCTCGTCCCCACAATTGTGACGGAAAGTACGGCGATAAACTGAAGCGAAAGCACGCGGGCCTGCTCGGAAAGCGCGTAAATATCGACGATCGAATTGCGCAGCAAAAACAGCAAAACGCCGGAACAGGCTCCGATCACCAGGAAAATCATCTGCATGGTAATCGCGTAGGCACGCACTTTTTCTTTTTGGCCGGCGCCGATCGTTTTGCCCATCAAAACGGCCGCCGAGCTGGCGCTGCCCTGTGCAAACACCACCACGATCTGGAAGATCGTATTGGCAACGGAACTGGCTACAATCGCCTCGCTGCCCATATGACCCAAAATAGCGGTCTGCGTGCCCATGGCAACGCCCCAAATCGCATTTGAACAAATAACCGGCGTACCGATGCGAAACCAGTTTTTAAACTGCACACTGTCCATATGCACCGCATGAGAAAAACGCAGGTGGATCTTGGGATCGAATGCAAAAACATAGACCACCGCGATCAGCATTTCCAGAATACGCGCAATCAAGGTAGCGATCGCCGCGCCCCGGATTCCCAGCGCCGGCGCGCCGAAATGCCCGCCGATCAGCGCGTAGTTCAGCCCCACATTGACAAACAATGTGGAAAGGGAAATCCAGAAGCCGAGAAAAACGGTTTCCACGCTGCGCATCAGGGTAAGCAAAACCGTTGAAACACCGAAACACACATACGAAAACGAGACGATGCGTAGATAATCCACGCCTTCGGCAATCACGGCGGCATCGTTCGAAAACAGTCCCAGACAGGCCTGCGGGAAAAAGAAAGCCGCAATCCAAAGCGCAAGCGGGATCAAAATGGCAACCCGCGCCCCGATTGCCAGCAAACTGCGGATCGGCCCCAGCTCTTTGGCGCCCCAGCTGCGGGAAGCCAGAACACTGATGCCTTCGGCCGCGCCGGCCACCAGCATTTGCAGCAAAAACTGAATCTGGTTGGCCAGATTCACCCCGGCCATTGCATTTTCGGAATATTGGCCGATCATGATGTTATCGGCCAGGTTTACCCCGTATACAATGACGTTTTGCAGGGCTATCACGAACATCATACGGAAAAACGAACGATAAAAGCTTTTGTCCTTTACGAACAGCATGGCTATGTCCCCCGATTTTTTTCAATACGATTTCATTATAACAAATTTAGCGGCAAAGTAAAGCGCAGCCGCAAAAAAACTGTTTTCTCCCCTTTATACCGCTGTCGTTTGGCCGCAAACCATGCCGCGGATTGACTTTCCATTGGACAAAATGTTATAATGTCGGTATTCTTAGAATTTTGTCATTTGGCAGGAGATTACAGTATGAAAAGATGGCTTTCTTTGTTTCTGGCGGCATGGATAGCGGTTTCGCTTTCCGGCTGCTCGCTGCCCCGCGCGGAAAATATAAACACACCTGTTTCGTCTTGGGAGGAATCCACGTCGGCATCTTCTGACTCCGATGAGGAAACACAGCCGCCGGCCACCATCAACGAACAGGTCCTGCTGGATGAGCAGGATGTTTGCATCACCGCCACCGGGCTTGATTCTCGGGAGGATTCGGGCATTCATTTAAAAATGAAAATTGAAAACCGCTCCAAACAGGATCTGACCGTTCAGACACGCCGTACTTCGATCAACGGCTACATGCTGGATGCGATCTGCTCCGTGGTTGTGCCGGCCGGGGAAACCGTGAACGATTCCATACTGTTTCTGAATAGCAGCCTGGCGCTGTGCGGCATCACAACGGTAGCCGATCTGGAATTTACCTTTGCCCTCTTTTCTTCCGACTGGAGCGAGTATCTGGTTTCCCAGCCTGTGCGCATCACAACCAGCGCCGCGGAGGGTTACGCCTATCCGCGCAACGACGACGGACGCGAAATCTACAACAATAACGACATCCGGATCGTTTCCAAGGGTCTTTCCGGGAACACGTCCCTTTGGGGGCCGGGGCTTCTGCTTTACATCGAAAACAACAGCAGCCAGCCTGTGACGCTTCAATCTACGCAGGCCGTTTTGGGAGAAACGCCGATTGACATTCTTTTCTCCGAAACGATTGACGCCGGCAAATGTACCCACGCGGTCATTTCGCTGATCGGCTGCGGCTTGGAGGAAAACAGCACATCGCGCCTAACTTCCCTCACGCTGAATTTCACGGCTGTACAGGCCGATACGCAGGCTGAACTTTTCAAAACAGACGCCATTATGCTTGAATTTTAAAAAAGACCGCTGCCCGAAAAGCAGCGGTTCTTTTTTGTGGCAACTACAGGTTGTCATTTCTGACATCCTGTTTTGCTTGCACCCAATCCTTGACTCCGCTATAATCAGAATTAAGGAGGGGATCTCTATGGATTTGAAAACAAAAATCATGAAGCTGCGCGCGGCCAGCGGCCTTTCGCAGGAAAAATTTGCTGAAGCCATGCAGGTTTCACGCCAGGCTGTTCAAAAATGGGAAGCCGGAACCGCCCAGCCCGATCTGGACCATGTCGTCAAGATGGCTCAGTATTTTAACGTGACACTGGACGGGCTTTTATGTGACCACAGCCTGCGTGTGCTGGAAGAAGCGGAAAAGGAACCCAAGCCGATCTATACTTCCATGCATCACTGGCAGAAATATTCTTCCGATCTGATGGTGGAATACCGGCAGTGTTTGGAAGAAGGGCTGGATGTTACTCCTTATGAAGCGCTTTTCCAGGCGGCCGATAAAATGCCGGATGACGAAAACCGCAAAGCCGTAGCCGATATTCTGTTCCGTATCACCCGCACTGCTCCTGAATTGAACGACTATCCGTACGAAGAACCGTCGGATCTCGAAGGCATTCTCCAGTGCCGCTCCGGCGGAAATGAGACACTGACACCGCCTGATGAAGCGGAGTTGACCCATAAAATAACGGGCGCTTGGTATGGACGTATGGCAGGTTGTATGCTGGGAAAAACCGTGGAAGGTATGCGGCGTGAAGAGCTGATTCCTTTCCTGAAAGAAACAGACAACTACCCTATGCGCCGCTACATCAAAAGCACCGACGTAACCGATGAAATCGCCGCCAAATATCAATTCCCGCTGCGCAGAAGATGCTATGCGGATACTATTCCCTATGCCCCGACAGACGATGACACCAACTATACCGTCCTGTATCAGCGTGTAATCGATGTTTATTCCAAAAACTTTACGCCCGAAGACGTATCGCATGCCTGGCTGGCCTGGCAGCCGAAAGACGCCTACTGCACGGCAGAACGGGTAGCCTATTGCAACTTTGTGAAAGGTTATCTGCCGCCTGATTCGGCCGCTTATAAAAACCATTACCGTGAATGGATCGGCGCGCAGATTCGCGGCGATTACTTTGGCTATATCAATCCGGGCAATCCCGCCCGAGCGGCCGAAATGGCCTGGCGCGACGCCTGTGTTTCCCACACCAAAAACGGCATCTACGGCGAAATGTTCGTAGCCGCCATGCTGGCTGCGGCTGCCTGCAAAAAAGACAAGGTAGACGTTATCCGGGCCGGTTTGGCGCAGATTCCCCAGAAAAGCCGTTTGTATACGGAAATTTTGGAAATGCTTACGGACTATAAAAACGGTGTCGACGAAAAGAAAGCGCTGCGCAAAATCACGCAGAAATACGACGATATGAACGGCCACGACTGGTGCCACACCATTTCGAACGCCCGAATCGTTGTCGCTGCGCTGCTTTACGCCGAAACCTTTGATCGCGCCATCTGCCTGGCCGTAGAAAACGGCTTCGATACCGACTGCAACGGCGCAACCGTCGGTTCTATCTGGGGCATGATGTATGGCGAAGACAGCATCCGCGATGAATGGAAACAGCCTTTTAACGGCAAGCTGGATACTTCCATTTTCGGCGTAGGAACCGTTGAGGTGCAGACGCTGATCGACACAACCCTGCGTCATATTCATCAGCCGGAAGTTTGATTTTCGAGCATATAGAATGTATCATAAAAAAGCAAGGGAATCCGATATGGATTCCCTTGCTTTTATGTAAAACTTAAAGCTCATATACATAAACGTAAAAGTTTGGATCAAACCTTTTCAAAGGTTTGCGGGTGTCCAGAGGGCAGCGCCCTTTGGGCGTCCGCCGCAGCGGACGAAACCTTTTTGCGTCACATAGCGCAGGAAGGTAGCCGAAAGCGTCCGGGGGACGGTTTCGGCGTAGGGAACCCTCGCCGGGGGTTCCCTGCTTTTTCCTTGCTTTATTTTCAAATCGATTCAAGCCGATGGCTATTCCGCCAGCATAATTTCTTCTTCCGCAGCGCTCAGCGAAACGTACAGCTTTTCAAAATCGGGCTTTTCCCCGCACAAAAATGTGTCGCCGTCCATAGAAAGTGTTTTTTCTTGAAAAGAAAGATCATAAAGCAGCGTTTCATCCTTATAAGCCAAAACCCGAACCGTTTCGCCGCCATAGATCGTATCGGTGCTGTCTCCAATCTTGAGCGAAAGCAAAGCATGCACGACAGCTTGAACATCCTGCGGCTCGGTACAGTCTTTGGCAGGAGACGCCCATTCAGGATTCGCCTGAGGCTGAACAGAAATCACGATCCGGTCGGCTTCTTCCAAATTGGGCAGCACACTTTTGGCGTCTTTCATACTCGAACTGCATCCAGCCAGTACAAAGCAGAGCAGCAAACAAACGAAGACCAGCGGCCGAAGTCGTTTCATAAAACCACGCTCCTTTTAAATATCGCCTGTTCTAAACATCCGAATACAAAAATCCCGCATTGGAATCACCTGTCCAACTATCTCTTTACAAATATTTTACAATAGTGCGAATTTGTTGTCAATCGGATGGATTTCATTTTAAAAATATAGAACAGCCGCCCAGATCAAGCAGCTGTTCTTTTTTTGCATAGAATATTCTCAGGCAATACCCAGAGCCTGCTTGGCCAGAGCATCGGCCAAATCGTTGTAGCGGTCGCCGGAATGGCCCTTGACTTTTACAAACGTAATGGAAAGCTTCTGCATGGCGTCCCGGCAATAAGCGCGGTAAGCTTGTGTACCGGGTTTGTTGGCTTTCCATTCGCCTGTGCACCATTTTGCAACGCCCTCATAGTCGTGGTGAATCTCAAGCGCCGCTATTTTATGTTCCAAGCACCATTCGATCACCGTACGGCTGCCCATGATTTCCCCGGCCACATTGCGCATATCAGCAAGCGCGGGGTCTTGGAATTTGTGGCTGAAATGCAGCTCCTCGCCCTGATAAAACAGAACGGCGCCACAGGCGAATTCTTTGGTTCCGGCATGGTAGCTTCCATCCACATACGCTACGGCCGTTTCTTCGGCCGATACCGGAGCGGCCGCTGCGGCAGGTCCGGAAAACCCGGCGCCCGAAAGAAAAGCCTCGGCTTCTTCCCTGGTTTCAAAACCTTTGAAAGAAGCGCCGGCAAAACCGGTCACCTGACGCCGGCAATCATCCCAACTGGTAAAAATACCGGTTTGCCGCCCGGCTTTTACCGCATAAAACTTTTTGGCCATTCTTTTCTTCCTCCGTATCGTCTTTCTGTTCCTTTTTTGATTTAAACAGTATACCATATTTTCCGCTTAAGGAAAAGACTCAGCGCAGCAAAGGCTGGAGCTGAACCCCGTTGAGTGCCGCTCGAATGGCGGGCGTGAGCAGCTTGAAATCCGAAACCAGCGAAGTCGGCTTTTCGACGGGATCATCCTGTGCCACAGGCACCATATACATATGCTTGGTATTCAGCAGACGGCCGATATTCTGCGCGCTGCCTGCCAGCGCATCATTTGTGGCCAGACAAAGCACCACCGGCGTGCCGACACGCAGTGAGGATTTAACCGCCATGGTAACCGGCGTATCCGTAATGGCGCAGCCGATTTTAGCGAGGGTGTTTCCCGTACAGGGCACCACCGCCATCAGGTCAACCAACTTTTTGGGGCCGATAGGCTCTGCATCGGCGATCGTATGGATCACCGGTCGGCCGCACAGTTCGGTAAGACGGCGGACATGGTCTTCAGCTTTTCCGAACCGCGTATCGGTTTCATAGGCTGTCTGCGACATAATGGGCAAAACGTCATACCCTTCCCGCAGCAATTCTTCCAGCGCTTCAAACGCTTTTGAAAATGTACAAAACGAACCGCACATTGCAAACCCGATAACAGGCTTTTTCATCTTGTTCCCTCCTCTCCTTCGTCCAACAAAACCGACGCAATGGCGCGACCGGCTGAATCGGGCGCGTATTTTCCCGGCAGCGACGCTGCCTGCAAAACGTGAATGCCGCTGGGCGCATCCTTCAGCAAACCGGAAGCGGAAGCAAGTTCCATATAAAGAACAGGCTTTCCGGGCTGCCAGAGATCGGTGGAAACAACGGGAGCCGGAACCGTATTGAAAATAACTTCGCAGGGCGGCGCGGCTTCCTCGAATGAAATGGCCTGTGCCCCCAATTTTTGCGCCTGTTCGCGGTCTTTTGCCTTTCTGGCGGCTACAACAACCGGGATTCCCAGCCCGCGAAGCTGCGCAGTTAATGCTTTTCCAATTCTACCGAATCCTGTCACCAAACACCGGCAATCATATAATGTACAAGGAAGAACATTCATCGCTTCAAACAGCGCCGCTTCCGCCGTGATCCTAGCGTTTGCCGCAAGCAATCTTTCGTCCCGATAGTAATCGATCACCGGCAGCGCCTGCCAGCTCTCCCTTTCCGGCAGTCGCCCGCTCATACCGCAGAAAACCTGTTTCCCCCGCAGACTCGCGGCCAGCTCGTCGCTCAGCTCAATCCGATGCCGGGCAAACGGCGCAAATATCCATTTCCCGTCTTTGCTCGCCGGCAGCGGCAGCACAATCGTTTCCGCACGGGAAACCGCCTCTCGTATTTCCAGACATTCCCCCTGCACAGCCGGGTCGTCTTCAAACCCGCAAAGCAAAACCTGCCGCCCTTTCGCTTTCAGCGCACGCGCACAGGCAAGCATCCGGGCGTCTCCGCCGAGAATCGCCACGCTTTTCCCTATCTCCACACCATCACGCCTTTCCGCAATTTCCGTTTGTTTCATTCTATGGAAACGGGTGCCAAAATGTGAAAAAGTCCCTCTCGTAACAACTTTTTTACTTTTTAGGTATTTATTTTACCGTAAAAAAGCAATATAATAGACAGTAGCTTTACAAATTCCTGATCTTGCAGCGTTTGCTGCTCATCAAAAAGTTTGAGGTTTATGTCATGAATGAAAATATTCTGGATACCGTACGTAAAATCCATTTTGTCGGCATCGGCGGCTCCGGTATGTGCCCCATTGCGGAAATTCTGTACCACAACGGCTATGCCGTAACCGGTTCTGACAGAAGCGAAAGCGAAACTCTGAACCGCGTTAAAAACCTGGGGATTCCGGTTATGCTGGGACATCACCCCGAAAACGTAGACGGCGCGCAGTTGGTGGTTTATTCCGCCGCTGTTCAGCAGGATAACCCGGAACTGATGGCCGCCAAAGCCAAGGGAATCACCACGGTGGAACGTTCCGTTCTGCTGGGTGAACTGGCCCGCAAATACGCCCACGCCGTAGGCGTTTCGGGCACGCACGGAAAAACCACCACCACAGCAATGATCACCCAGATTCTGATGACGGCGGACATGGACCCCAGCGCCGTAATCGGCGGCAAGCTCAATCTGATCGGCGGAAACGGCCGCGCCGGCAAGAGCGAAACCATCGTCTGCGAAGCCTGTGAATATGTGGATACGTTTTTGCAGATGACCCCGGCGATTTCCGTGATCCTGAACATCGACGAAGATCATCTGGATTATTTCGGCTCGCTGGACAACATCATCCGCTCGTTCCATCAGTTTGCCGAGCAGACCAGCGAAACGATTATTGTAAACGGCGATGATGAAAACAGCCTGCGCGCTGTGGAAGGCATCGATCCGAAGAAAGTGGTTACATTCGGCTTTGACCCCAAAAACGATTACCATGCCGAGCGCATCTGCGAGGAAGAACACGCCTGCCGCGCCTTTACGCTGTATCGCCGTGGGGAAAAGCTGGCTGTGATCGAACTTTCTGTACCCGGACGCCACAACATCCTCAACGCGCTGGCAGCCTGTGCGGCGGCCGATATTTTGGGTGCACCCACAGAAGCCCTTGTAAAAGGCCTGCATGAATTTACCGGCGTACACCGCCGTTTTGAGATTCGCGGAAAATTTAACGGCGTAACGGTAGCCGATGACTTTGCGCATCATCCGGCGGAACTTTCCGCCACGCTGAAAGCCGCCATGGAAATGGGCTATCATGCGGTATGGGCGATCTTCCAGCCGCATACCTATTCCCGTACGCATCTGCTTTTCGATGAATTCGTAGAAGCGCTTTCCGTTCCGGATCATCTGATCTTAACGGAGATTCTCGCCGTGCGTGAGCAGAACACGTATAACATCTACGCCGATGATCTGGCCGCAAAAATTCCGGGCTGTGTGCGTCTGAATGAATTCGATGAAATTGCCGATTATGCCATTGCGCATGCCGAGCCGGGCGATCTGATCCTGACGCTGGGCGGCGGGGATATCTACCGCTGTGCCGACCTTCTGGTTGAAAAATATCAGGCCAAAGCCTGATTTCAAAGGAAACCTAAAAATGAAACGGATGCCCCGGTTCTGAGACATCCCGCGCGGGCATACCCAAGTGGTGTGCCCGTTTGCTTTTTTGAAGGAGGAGAACGATGTATAACACAAATGAACATTATGCTGATATCAATTCCCGTGTGATTGACAGCTGGGTAGAAAACGGCTGGGAATGGGGACGCCCAATCGATCACGAAGCCTACATCCAAGCCAAAGAAGGCCAATGGAATGTCTTCCTCACCCCCACCAAGCCGGTGCCGCGCGCTTGGCTGGGTTCTCTGCTGGGGAAAAAACTGCTGGGGCTCGCAAGCGGCGGCGGACAGCAAATGCCGATCTTCCAGGCTTTGGGCGCGGAATGCACCGTTTTGGATTATTCGGAAAAACAGCTGGAACAGGAACGCCTGGTGGCGCAGCGCGAAGGCTATGAAATAGAAATCATCCGGGCCGACATGACCAAACCGCTCCCCTTTGCGGATAAAACGTTTGATCTGATTTTTCATCCGGTTTCCAATTGCTATGTGGAGCAGGTCCGCCCCATTTTACGCGAATGCTTCCGCATTTTAAAGCCGGGCGGCGTTTTGGTAGCCGGATTCGACAACGGCATGAATTTTATTCTGGACGAAAATGAGCAGTTTTTGCAGAACACCCTGCCGTTTAATCCGCTGAAAAATCCGGATCAGCGCCGCCAGCTGGAAGAAACCAACGGCGGGATGCAGTTTTCTCATACGGTAGAAGAGCTCATCGGCGGGCAGCTGGAAGCGGGTTTCCGCCTGACCCATCTGTATGAAGACACCAACGGCCGCGGGCCGCTGCACGAACACGGCGTTCCCACTTTTTTGGCCACACGCTCCGTGCGTCCGCAATAATAAAAAGCTGCTGCCCGAACAGGCAGCAGCTTTCTTTTATTCTTCTTCGTCCGGTGCGCTCTGCGGGTTCAATCGCAGCCAATCGCCCCCGGCCGGGCGGCAGATCAGGCGGGCGTCGATATAAGCCTGGCGCAGGGTCAGAATCGTCTGCCCCTGATAGTTGCCGGAACGCATCAGTTCCACCACCAGCGCCGTATCGGCCTGATCGTCGTAATCCAGATCAAGCGGCAGCATCAGGCTCATCGCATTGCGCGTTGGGAAAAAGCACGGGACCGCCACGCGGAAATTCCAGCGCACCTGCTTACACGCCAGGTCGATCGCATCCTCGATGCGGCTGCGAATTCGATTGAACAGGCGCTCGTTTTCATCGATCAGGTCGCGAAGCTTTTCGTACAAATCCCCGCGTTCGTGCGGACGTGCTTTTTGCAGTCGGCCGATTATACGCACAGCCGGCGCGGATGACGCGCATTCCTCGCGCAGGAAATTAAGCGGCAGACGATGGATATTATCAATAATAATATGATAAAAATCCACGTGCAGGTCTTTTTCAAGATCGAAAAGCAAATCTTCTTTCCGCTCGAAATACGAAGGCGGCTGCGGAAGCGGGCTGAATGTTTCTACCAGCCGTTTGCCGATTCCGCGGGATGCCGCCGTACAAAAACTGGCGAACTGCCATTCCGGCGCGTTTTTCTTTCCGCTGGGGATAAAGCAGGCGTACAGGTCATCATAATGCTTATCAACCAGACCGGTATTGAATGCGGCCAACGTATCGTCGTCGGAAATCAGCACCTTATCTTCCAGCTGCAAGCGATAAAACGTGTATTGAATATACTGTCTGAGCACGCCGTATTCACTGCCGCCGAAAGACCAATCTTCCGGCAGAGCCGTTTGCGCGAGCTGACCCAAAAACAGCGGCCAATCGCCCAAATCGGCGAAGCGTTCCAGCATACGCCCCGGCTCTTCGCTGGGCGTTTCTTCCCCCACGGAGCCCAGATAATTGAGGAACCACGGCAAGCCGCCTTCGATGTTGGAAGGACGCACGGAAGCCTGCACCACGGCCCCGTCCTGATCGCGCAGCGGCGTGGCAAACAAGATACGGTCGCCCTGTATACGCAGCGTCTTTTCCCGCAAAGCCTGTTCGTAGCCTTCGTCAATGCAGGAACAGATATAGCTGTCGGGCTGAATCCCGATGTTGCAGAAAGAACGCAGGTGCGCAATCGTCTGAGACGGCATATCGGCAAAATGAGAAAGCGGCAGTCCGGGCAGACGGCTTTCCTCTTTGTGGGCAGGTTCTTTGGATTCACGCACCGGTTTCTTTTTAGCGGCTTTTTCCGTTTTCGGCTGTTTTTCGGCCGTTTTTTCTTTAGCCGGTTCTTTTTCGGCCGCCATCAGCGGTACATCCGCAGGCAGAATGCGTTCTTTGGCGGGCTGTTCCTCTTTAAAAATGATCCGGTCAGTTTCGGTTACACCGTTCCAATCCGGCACATCCCGCAGGGTAACGACAACCTGCGGAACGCCGCTCATTCTGACTTCTTTCAGCGTAAGAAAGGCGTCCAGCGCCTTAAAAAACGTTTTGGTCTTGCCAAAACCAAAGCGTGTGCGGTCTACCCCGGCGTCCATAATGGTTTTGCTTACGGTAGCCATATGGTACGGCGTGCCTTTTTCGAAAAGACGGCAAAACAGGCCATACAGCTGCTTAAGCTGTTCGCAATCTAAAGCAGCGCCTTTTCTTTTCGCACACGGCATGGTTTTAAGAAAAACCTCGGCATGCGGTTTACCGTCGATCGAAACGTCTTTTACCTCAAGAAAATCGAGATCTTCAAGCAGAAGCCGCATTTTCTTATATCCGTTGGCTCTGCATTCAATTCCGTTTTCGTTGAGGAGTGCTGCCGCCCTGGCCAGATGCATCGGCTCGCCCTCTTTCATCTGCGAAGAAAGAAGCGCGTGAATTTTCTGTTTCAATTCCTGATCGGGCATAATTCCTCCTAATTTTTTTTATTTTATCTTCCGCCCGCAAAAAGGAAAGCGCGATTTCACAAATTCCGGGCCGGATTTTGCCTGTTGCGGCCTAAAAACGGCTTTCCTTTCGATCTGCAAAAGGAAACGCCGTGATCTTTTTTATTATAAACGAATCCGCCGGGCTGTGCAAGAGACACAGTCCGGCGAACCGAAAGATTCATTACAGTGTGCGTACAATCATGCCCGGGAAGCCCGAAATCATCTCGCCGTACGGAGCGGTTTTTGCATGGCGGTTGGTGAGGATCATCAGCCGAACCACACGTGCGGCGCAGACGCGCAGTTCTTCTTCCGTAAGCGTTCCGTTTTCCAAAGCGGCGCGCAAACCAGTGAAATCGCTTGCAAGACCCGGCATAATCAGGTCGTTGCCGGCTTTGATACAGCCTTCCGGCGTGGAGCCGCCATGCGGCGCCGTTGTCGTCCAGTCCGTCATCACCATGCCGGCGAAGCCCCATTCGCTGCGGGCAGCCTTGGTGAGCAGATCGCCGTTATTGGCGGCATGAACGCCGTTGATGAGGTTATACGAGCTCATAATCGACATGGGCTGACTGGTGCGCACGGCAATTTCAAAGCCTCTGAGATAGATTTCACGCAGCGCACGCTCCGAAACGACGCAATCCACGCCCATACGGTTATCTTCGGAGTTGTTGCAGGCAAAGTGCTTAATCGTGGTGCCCACACCCGGATTCTGCTGAACACCCTGCGTAACGGCCGCAGCCATCACACCGGCCAGCACGGGATCTTCGGCATAATATTCAAAGTTGCGTCCGCAAAGCGGGTTGCGGTGAATATTCATGCCCGGAGCCAGCCACAAAGCAACGCCCATTTCTACCATTTCGCGGCCTACCGCGCGGCCGACTTCTTCCACAAGCTGTGTATCCCAGGTCTGTGCCAGCAGCGTACCCACCGGGAAAGCCGTGCAGTAATGATGATACGTATCCAGTTCGGGGTCGAGCTTCGTGTTGGAGAAGAAGCCCTTTTCCATGGAAGAGAACGGATCGGGCGTTACAACGCTGCCGTCTTTGCGAACCTGATACGACTGCGGCAGACGGATACCCGCCGGACCATCGGCCAGAACCATGGGCGAAATTCCCAGCTTTTCTTCCAGGCAATTGGTGGTTTCACCCGCGGCGCCCGGAACGGTATTGCCGGCGGAACCCAGGTTGCTTTCAGAGCCGGATGCGGCATCGCCGACAACCAGTTTAAGAAGCTCTTCCGTGGTGAGCGAACGCACGATTTGACCGGCTTCGTCGTCTTCAACGGCAGGATCGTAATAAACAGCGGTTTTGCTGGTAAGATCGGCCGCAGAAACCTGTACCACCGGCAGCTCGGAAACATCCACAGCGGGAACTTCCGGCGCTTCAAGCTGATTCAGCGGCTCGCTAAGCGGGCAGATCGGCTGCGTTTTCAGGCAGGCCCAATCCCCATCCAGCGACAAGGCGGCAAAAGGCGTCGCATTCGCACTGGACGTACCGCACAGCAGTGCATACGTTCCGGCTTCCATCATCCAACAACCGGCAGATTCATCAAAGGAAGCCAATCCTTCCAGCGGGAACGAAAGCTGGAGACGGCAGACTTCACCGGGAGCCAGCAGCGGCGTTTTGGCAAAAGCGCACAGGCGCTTGGCTTCTTTTTTCAGTTTGCCCTGCGGGCAGGCGGCATAAAGCTGCACAACCTCTTTACCGGCTGTTTTACCGGTATTGCGAACGGTAATAACCGCAGAAGCACGTTCACCGGCTACGGCAAACGCATCGGCGCGCACGTCGAAGGTGGTATAGGACAAGCCGAAACCGAAAGGATACCGCGGCTTTACGCCAAACGTATCGAAATAACGGTATCCGACATAAATACCTTCTGTGTAATATTCTTTATCCAGCTGGCCGTTCATATGGCTGAACGTATCGGCAGCCGGATAATCGCTGTAATGCATGGCCCAGGTATCGGTAAGCTTACCGCTGGGGCATACTTTTCCGCCCAGCACATCGGCCAATGCGCGGCCGCCTTCCATACCGGCCTGCGACATAAACAGCAGCGCGGAAACCGGCAGCTGATCCATAAACGTAAGATCGATCGGGCCACCGGTATTCATAACGACAACCGTATTCGGGTAGCGCTTAACCACAGCAGCCAGATTTTCATATTCGCGCTCGGTCAGCTCATAATCGCCGGGCTTTTCGAAACGATCGGCACCTTCGCCCGCGATACGGGAAATCACATAAACAGCCGCATCCGCTTCGGGCGCCAGATCCTGCTCTGTAACAGCGCGTCCGGAAGGCGCTTCATACGGCGTGGAAGAATAAGCGAAGAAAAAGCCTACGCCGTCTTTCTGGGAAGAAGCTTCGAGCTTTTTATAGATTGCCGCTTTCCAATCCAGACGGGACTGGGTATAAAGCGCGGCATAATCATCCAGCCAGGCTTCGGAAGTCAGCGTAAAACCGGCGTCTTTCAGGCCCTGGCGGATATTCACGGCGTTTCTTTCGTTCACATCGCCCGAACCGGTTCCGCCTTTTACCGTCTGTTCGGCTCCGCCGCCAAACAAAGCAATCCGGCTTCCGGGTGCAAGCGGAAGGGCGCCGTCATTTTTCAGCAGGACCATTCCTTCTGCGGCCGCTCGCCGGGAAAGGGCGGCATGTTCTTTTTCGCGGGCAGAAACTTCTTCGGATTTCGTTCCGCTGTAAACACGTTCAAACTTGTTCAATCCAAACATCCTTTCTTCATTTTTTCAATTGGCACTATTTTGATATACATATTATAGCACAAAAAAATCCTACAGTTCAATTACAAACCGGTAAATCTTTTAAAAAATCGTACTCGGTTTCAGACCAACAAACCGCCGTCGCCTCTTGCATTTCCTTTTCTTTTGATTTATGATTAGTATCGGATTTCAACAAAAGAGGTTTCGAACATGATAAAGGACATGACAAAAGGAAGTATTTCCAAGCATTTGATTACTTTTTCCATTCCGCTGATCCATGGGAATCTGTTTCAGCTAACCTACAACGCGGTGGATTCCATCATTGTGGGCCGTTTCGCCGGAACCCAGGCGCTGGCCGCTGTGGGAACTTCCAACCCGGTTATGAACATCGTGATTTTGGGCGTTACGGGCGTATGTATCGGTGCCTCGGTGTTGATGAGTGAATTTTTCGGCGCCGGCAAGCAAAAAGAGCTGAAAAAAGAAGCCGCTACCCTGCTGCTCTTTGGTGTAATCTTTTCCTCTATCATTGTTTTACTGAGCCTTTTGCTTACCCCCGCTATTTTGCGGGCGCTCGATGTGCCGGGCGAAGTTTTGCCCGATGCTATTTTGTATCTGCGGATCATCTTTTTGGGTATGCCGTTTACCTATCTATATAATGCCATGTCCTCTGCGCTGCGCAGTGTGGGCGATTCCAAAACGCCGATCCGTTTTCTGGCTACGGCTTCGGTATTGAATGCTTGCCTGGATGTTGTCTTTGTGGCCTTTGCCCATCTTGGGGTTTTGGGTGCGGCGCTGGCCACGGTTATCGCAGAGGCTTTTTCCGGCATCATGTGTTTGTGGTATATCTGGAAGCGCGTCCCCATGCTTCACCTTTCGGCTAAAGAACTCCGAATAGATCGCGAGCTTCTGCGCAAAACATTAAAGCAAGGCTCTATAACCGCCTTGCAGCAATCCTGCCAGCCGATCGGCAAGCTTCTGATTCAGGGAATGATCAACCCGCTGGGCGTTTCGGCTATGGCGGCTTTCAACGCGGTAAGCCGTGTAGATGACTTTGCCTTTACACCCGAACAGAGCATTTCCCATGGTATGATGACCTTTGTTGCGCAAAACCGCGGGGCCAAAAACAAAGAGCGTGTGAAAAAAGGACTTTCTACCGGTTTGCTGGTTGAGTTTGGATACTGGGTTATCATCTGCGTGGTTATCTTGCTGCTGCGCGAGCCGATTATGCACCTGTTTGTTTCGGCCGAAAACAGCCAGGAACTGGTTCCGTTGGGCGTGGAATATCTGGGATGGATGGCCTTCTTCTATTTATGGCCTGCCTTTACCAACGGTATTCAAGGCTTTTTCCGGGGCATGGACAACATGACCATCACTTTGATCTCCACCATCATTCAGATCTCGGTGCGTGTGATCGGCGTGTATTTCCTAGTCGGGCAGCTCGGCATCCTTTCGGCCGCCTGGGCCAGCGTACTTGGGTGGACCTGCATGCTGTTGGCTGAAGTGCCGTATTATTTCTATTACAAAAAACATCAGGAAATTTTGCAGTAAAAAGGAGCTTTATGGAAAAAATCAGTGAACTGCTTTTGCAGTGGTATGCCGTTAACCAGCGGGATCTCCCCTGGCGACGGCGCAAAAACGCCTATGAAATCTGGGTCAGCGAAATTATGCTGCAGCAAACACGGGTTGAAACAGTCATTCCCTATTACGAGCGCTTTTTGCGGGAACTACCCGATCTGCCCGCGCTTGCGGCGGTTGAAGAAGACCGCCTGCTGAAGCTCTGGGAAGGATTGGGCTATTACAGCCGTGTGAGAAACATGCAGAAAGCGGCTAAACTCTGCATGGAACAATACGGCGGGCAATTGCCCAAAACGGCCGCCGAACTGGAAAAACTGCCCGGAATCGGCCATTATACGGCGGGAGCAATCGCTTCTATTGCCTATGGTGAGCCTGTATGCGCCGTAGACGGCAACCTGGGGCGCGTATATGCCCGGCTGTTCCTTTTGGAAGACGACATGACCACGCCCGCCGGCCGGAAAAAAGTAGAAGATTTGATCCGCGAAGACCTAGCCGACGACATGGGCAGCATGAATCAGGCTTTGATGGATATAGGCGCGGGAATTTGTCTGCCCGGAGAAAAAGCAAAATGCATACTTTGCCCGCTCCAGGCTCATTGCCAGGCTTTTCAGCAAAAGCGAACGGCCGAATTTCCCATACGCAAAAAGCAGGCTGTCCGCAAAAAAGAAGAAAAAACTGTGTTGCTCTGCATTGAAAACGATCGGATTCTCCTGCATCGCCGTCCGCCCCAAGGGCTTTTGGCCGGCATGACAGAATTCATCTTGCTGGATGGAATGCTTCCGCCCGAGGCTTTTCCCGGCTGTATACCGCTGGGCAATCACCGGCATATTTTCACCCATCTGGAATGGTCGCTTACCGGATATTGCATCTATGGAACGCCGAAAGAATTGCCCGAAGGCTGTTTTTGGGCGCCGCTGGAACATCTCTTCGACACGTATAGTTTTCCTTCGGCCTTTAAGCCCTATACTCTATGGCTGAAAAAGCAGACCGGTTCCCTAAAGTAAATATCACATAAAAAGCAGCACTGCCCGACAAAAGTCGGACAGTGCTGTTTCGCTTTTTAGATAAGCCAAACAGGATAATTCCCTGTTTTATGGATTACTGATTAGCCTTTTTCTTGAATACCAGCATAGCGCCAGCAGCAGCAAACATCGTTACAGCAGCTGCAACCGGGAGAACGTCGCCAGTCTTCGGGCCATCGGTTTCCTTATCGGTATCCTTGTCGCCGTCTTCCTTATCCGGGTTGGTAGGATCTTCCGGATCGGTCGGGTCGGTAGGATCGGTAGGATCAGTCGGATCGGTAGCGGTGCTCTTCAGAACGATGGTGTAGGACTTACCAGCTTCTACGAAGAAGTCGCCGGTCACGATCAGCTCGTAGCCTTCCGGCAGGAGCAGTTCGCTGTAGTTGGCAATACCGTCGTCGTCCTTGTCAACTACGAAATCGCCGCCGGCTACAACTTCTTCTGTATCAGCATCAACAAACTGAACGTTGATGATGGTGCCTTCAACAATCTTCTTCAGAGTAATGGTGTAGGACTTACCTTCCTCTACGAAGAAATCACCGGTTT
>CALWVE010000006.1 GCA_944384905.1 uncultured Clostridia bacterium | reverse complement strand
CACCTATGCAACCCGTGCGATTGAAAGCGGAATGCAGCCGAAAGTGCTGCAAAAGCTGCTGGGACACGCCAGCATCAAAACCACAATGGATCGGTATGTCCATGTGACCGATGAAACACTGGATCAGGCGGTCAAGCAATTTCAGCGCAGTAGCGTATGTTGATATAACTTCATGCAAGTCCATGCGTAAATGGCGTAAAAATGGCGTAGTAGCCAAAACGCCAAAGTGCGAAAAACCTTGTAAATACAGCATTTTTTAAGGAGATGTAGAGATATATGAAATTAGGAATCGTTGGACTGCCCAACGTGGGCAAAAGTACGCTGTTCAATGCTATTACCAATGCGGGCGCACAGGCCGCCAACTATCCGTTCTGCACCATCGAGCCCAACGTGGGCGTGGTTGCCGTTCCGGATTCCCGTCTGGACAAGCTGGCCGAAATGTACGAGCCCGATAAATACACCCCCGCAACCATCGAATTCGTGGACATCGCCGGTCTGGTGAAGGGCGCTTCCAAGGGCGAAGGCCTGGGCAATAAATTCCTCTCCAATATCCGCGAAGTAGACGCGATTGTCCATGTGGTGCGTTGCTTTGAAAACGACGATATCGTCCATGTGGACGGCAGCGTCGATCCCGCGCGCGACATCGAAACGATTAACGTGGAGCTGATTCTCTCCGATATCGAAATCCTCGAGCGCCGCATCGACAAAACCAAGAAGATGATCAAGGCCGATAAGAAATATCAGCAGGAACTTGAATTTTTTGAGCGTGTAAAAGAAGCGCTCGATAACGGACGCAGCGCACGCAGCGTTTCCTGCACGGAAGAAGAAGCCGAGTTGCTCGCTTCCGTTTCTCTGCTGACCAATAAGCCGATTATCTACGCCGCCAACATGAGCGACGGAGATTTCCTGGGCGGCGTGGAAAACAACCCCTATTTTGCCGCCGTGAAAAAGATTGCCGACGAGGAAGGCGCCGCCGTGCTGCCTATCTGCGCCGAAACGGAAGCCGAGATCGCCGACATGGAACCCGACGAAAAGAAAATGTTCCTCGCTGATATGGGTCTGGAAGAATCGGGTCTTGACCGTCTGATCAAAGCCGGCTACGCGCTGCTGGGTCTGATCTCCTACCTCACCGCCGGCAAACAGGAAGTGCGCGCCTGGACGATCACTAAGGGTACCCGCGCCCCGCAGGCCGCCGGTAAGATCCATTCCGACTTTGAACGCGGCTTTATCCGCGCGGAAGTGATTGCTTACGATGACCTGATTGCCTGCGGCAGCATGGCCGCCGCCAAGGAAAAGGGTCTGGTCCGCAGCGAAGGCAAGGAATATGTGATGCAGGACGGCGATATCGTGCTGTTCCGCTTCAACGTGTAATTTCGATAAGAAAAATGAATCCCACCGCAGAAATTTGCGGTGGGATTTTTTATGCTTTTTCTTCTTCAATTTCCCCGTTTTTCGATTCAAATTCGCGGATGCACTGACGCACCAGATACAAAATCTGACCATTCATTGAACGTCCTTCATAATCAGCGACATAACGCAGCTTGCGATGCAGTTCCGGATCAATTTCAATTCCCAGATGTTTGTTTTCTTTATTTCTCATCGAATCACCTCACACAGTGGTTTCAGTATATCGATTTTACTCTTGGCTTTCAATAGAAATAGAAAAATTAAATAAAAATATCTTTAATTTTGTGGAAATATATTGACGCAACTGTGCAGATTTTATATACTGAACATAGAGAAATCGTTTATTTTGCCAATAAAACCTCACGTGAATATGTAGGCTGAGAGGAGGCTTTTCTATGAAGCTATGGAAATCTGCTTGGTATCGCGCAGCTGCTATGGCGCTGGTTTCTGTCCTCTTGAGCGGTTTTATCCTCTATCTCTATGTCCCGCTCTATCCGGGCGGATACCAGTATACCTATGTGAGAGGACTGGAAAGCGAAGAAGAAATGGAAATCTGGCGTGTGCCTTGGGATTTCGCCGGATTTTGGGGAGTGAATTCTAGAGACCCTTGGAAACGCTATCACGTTGTTTATGTCAAAGAAGGCAGTATTCATCCGCTTTCTTACTGGCAGCGGTTGGACCCAGCGTACGCAGAAAAGCTGCGCGAAATCCGCTATGTGCCGTATTCCATTGAGGATGCAGGCAGAAACTGGGTGCGGTTCCAGTCGTTTTTGAACGATGAAGCGTATGCACAGTATTCCTTCCGCTTTACGGGGGAGCTGGAATTCGATGATGAATTGGGCTGGCGGATTTTCCTGATCGTAGAGGGTCGCGATGCAGCGTTTATCCGGGAAGAGCTGGCCCGGCAGTACGGCGATTTTATCGTGTTCGATCACCCGGATTATCCCAAGGCGTATTTTCAAGAGCGTGTAGAACTGCTACTGATGGACCCGGAAAAGTATATGGAGGTTCCTTCACCCGGGTATGTGGGATAAATACAAGCAGGGCGGCGGTCCGGTTGGATCGCCGCTTTGTTCATTTTAGTTATTGTATGGTAATTGTCGCCGGGGGTTCCCCACCGCCTTATTTCAGCAGGATCACGGTTTCATACGGCGCGAGGGTGAGCGCGTCTGTTTTTTCGCCGGTTTCAAACACGGTGCAGGTTTCGTTCAGCATGAGCGGTTTGGTTTCGCCGGTGAAGTTCTGCACAAATACCACGGCTTTGCCCGTTTCGTCCGTGCGCATCATCGGAACAACGCCATACGGCAGCGCGGTGTTGAGCGCGCGGACAACGCCGGCGTCATCGGCCAGTTTGGTGCAGAAATCGCGCAGGAAGTCAGCCTCGGCGCGAGCGGCCACATAATAGGCTTTGCCCTGTCCGTAGCGATTGACGGTCAGCGCGGGCGTGCCTTTGTAGAAATCATCGTCGTATTCGGCCAAAACTTCGGCGCCTTTGGCGTGTACGATTGCGCAGAGATCGCGCACGGTATAGCGGCGGTGTCCTTCGCCGCGGCAGACCATGGCGTTTGTGGCGCCTTCCGGCAGGGAATCGATTTCTTCGTTCCACAAGCCGAACAGATCCATCGTTTCTCCCGGCCAGCCGCCCAGATAGCAAAGATCCGTATCGTTGACGATACCGGTGTTGTAGGTGCCCACCAGAATGCCGCCGTTTTCTACAAATTCGCGCAGTTTCTTTTCAAATCCGGCGCGGTACATATACAGCATCGGCGCGGCAATCACCTTGTAGCGCGAAAGATCGTCGCATTCCATGTCGATCATATCGACCGGGATGCCCTGCTCCCAGAACGCGCGGTGCCAGGCGTGAACGTCGTCGGTATAGCCGATGCCGGCGCGGCGCGGGCCTGCGGAATCTTCCAGCGCCCAGCGGTTTTCTACGTCATACACAACGGCTACCTGCGGACGAACTTCCGTTTCGAGCAGCGGCTTCATCTCTTCCAGACGGCTGCCCACGGCCGCTACATCGCGGAAAACGCGGGTGTCGCTGCCGCCGTAATGATCGACCACGGCGCCGTGAAATTTTTCAAACGAGCCGCGCCCTTTGCGCCATTGGAAATACTGCACGGAATCGGAACCGTGCGCCACAGCCTGCAAGGAAGACGTCATGTGCATGCCCGGGCGCTTGAGCGTGGAGGTGGGCTGCCAGTTGGTCATGCTCGGGGTGCTTTCCATCAAAAGCCAGGGTGCGCGCTTAACAGAGCGCATGATGTCGTGAGCCGCCGCGGCGTCGGCTGCAATATCAACATTATTTGCTGTGTGCCAGCGGGGGTAGTTGTCCCACGAAACGATGTCGACATACGGGCCGAATTTGTAGTAGTTGAGTCCGTCGTACCAGCCCATCATGTTGGTGGTGACCGGCAAATCGGGGTTTACGGCGCGCACAGCGTCGATTTCCGCGCGCATGAAGTCGACGGTCTGGTGCGTGACAAAGCGTTTCCAGTCGAGCGTCAGGCCGTGGATGCTGTGTTCGCCGCCCACCATCGGGGAGGTGATCTGCGAAAAATCGGAATACGTGTGGCTCCAGAAATCAGCCCACCAGGCGTGGTTGAGCGCTTCGATCGTGCCGTATTTTTCGCGCAGCCAGTCGCGGAACGCCTGCTGGCAAAGTTCGCAGTGGCATTCCCCGCCGTATTCGTTGGAAAGATGCCATAGAATCACGCCGGGATGGCGGGAGAACCGCTCGGCCAATACGGTGTTGATCTGGCGAACCTTTTCGCGGTAAACGGGAGAGGTGTAGCAATGGTTGTGGCGGTTTCCGGAAAGCTCGCGGTGTCCGGTTGCGCCGGAAACGCGGCGGATTTCGGGGTATTTTTCGCTCATCCACATCGGCTTGGCGCCGCTCGGCGTGGCCAGAATGGTGTAGATGCCGTTTTCATACAGACGGTCGATGATTTCGGCCATCCAGTCAAGTTGGTAGTTGCCTTCGCTCGGTTCCAGCTTGGCCCAGGCAAAGATGCCCAGCGATACGCAGTTGACGTGCGCCTCTTTCATGAGTTCCACGTCTTTTTTCAGGATTTCGGGGTAATTCAGCCATTGATCGGGGTTGTAGTCTCCGCCGTGCAGGAAAGCGGGGAAAACGGTTCTTTTGTTCATTACAGAAACCTCCTCCGGGGTCAGTTTGGTTTCATTGTAGCATCCGCAAAATGATTTGTCTATGGAGAATTAAAGCGCGAAGAAGTAAATTTGAGCGGTGAACCGCCGCACGATACGTCACGGGTTCGTAAATACAATCGGTTGCACCGCTTTGTAATTTTCGCTATAATAAGGGCATACTACCACGATGGGAGGTGACGGGCGTGCTGCGCAAAATCTGGCATACGGTAAAATGGTTTATGGATAAGATCAGCGACAGTTCTTTGGATGCCTGGTCGGGGCAATCGGCGTTTTTTATCATTATCGCGTTTTTCCCGTTTACGCTTTTGCTGGTTTCCCTGCTGCGTGCCATGCATATTGCCGAGTCGCAGATTATGGGGGACCTCACCGCCCTGCTGCCGGATGCCGTTTTGGATTTTATCCTGGGCGTGGTGAATGAGGCTACTTCCCACGGGGAAACGGCCATCGTTTCCGTTTCGGTTATCGCCGCCTTGTGGGCTATTTCGCGCAGTATGTTCGCCGTAACCAAGGGTCTGTGTTCGGTTTATGATACGCACGAAACCCGGAATTATTTTTTAACCCGTATCATTTCGTTTTTCTATACCATTGCCTTTTTTATTGTGCTGGCCATTACCCTGCTGATTCTGGTATTCGGCGGCGCGCTTGCGGATCTTCTGGTTCCGCTATTTCCCGAATTCAGGGGAACCGCGCTGTTTATTCTCACGTTCCGCTCGATGGTAGCGGCGGTTGTGCTGACTTTCCTGTTTTTGCTGATGTATAAGGTGCTGCCCAATAATCCCATGCGCCTGCGGGACTTATTGCCCGGCGCTTTGTTTTCGGCGCTGGGCTGGCTGATTTTTTCACGCCTGTTCTCGTTTTATATCGATAATTTCTCAAATTATTCCAACCTATACGGCTCGCTTACGGCGATTGTCCTGTTGATGCTGTGGCTGTATTTTTGTATGTATATCCTTTTTTTCGGCGGGACGGTCAATATGTGGCTGGTGTCCATCCGAAAAGAAGATGAAGAGGAAGAATAAAAAATCTGATAGCTATGTAACAGACTAGATATACAAACGAAAGAAGTTTTCGTCCACCTTTTTCAAAAGGTGGTGGGGTCGAGGGGCAAAGCCCCCCGGCGCGCCTCGCAAGGCGCGAAATACCTTTGCGTCATCAAGCGCAGGAGGGTAGCCGAAAGCGTCCGGGGCGGCAAACTGCCGCAGGATACGTCACGGGCAGGTTTTTCAATTACGTTTGCTTTTGTCGCGCGGCAGAAGCTTGGGTTTTGACGGTGGCTTTATCCGCGACTTATGAGCGGAGATTCTCCGTCCCTCGCCGGGGGTTCCCTTTTAGAAAGACAAAAATCTTCGTACAATTTAGCGGCTTTACAAAGAAAAAGGAACCCTTTTGCAAGGGTTCCTCTTTTTATCGCATTTTGCGTTTCGCTTAAACTTTGAGTTCATCCAATACGCCGGCCACGGCTTTGGCTACCGCGCCTTCTTTCAGCGGGCAGCTGAGGTTTGCCAGCTTCAGCGTGTCGAAATAACCCTTGCTGCCGCCGGTCTGGCAGAGCTTGTAGTAATCTTTCCACGCATTTTCGCGGTCGTTCTTCATGCGGCCGTAGAATTCGAATGCACCCATCTGTGCCAGCGCGTAGTCTACATAATAGAACGGGTACAGGAAGACGTGCTGTTTCTGCATCCAGAAGCCGCCCTCTTCTAAGAACTTGTTGCCGTCATAGTTGCGCCACGGCAGATAGATCGTTTCAATCTCGTGCCACACAGCGCGGCGTTCGGCGGCGCTCATCGTGGGATTTTCAAATACGCGGTGCTGGAACTCATCCACGCTCACCAGATACGGAACGGTCATCAGCGCGGAGGAAAGGTGCGCATACAGGTATTTTTCGGTTGCGTCGCCGAAGAAATACTTCATCCACGGATAGGTCCAGTGTTCCATCGACATGGAATGAATTTCGGCGATTTCGCTGGTGGTGTGCGTCAGGCCGGAGAGCGGCTGTGTACGGCAGGAGGTGTAGAACGCAAAGGCGTGACCCGCTTCGTGTGTCAATACATCCACGTCGGCACTGGTGCCGTTGAAGTTGGAGAAGATAAACGGCATCTTGCGTCCGGCAAGCGACGTGCAGTAGCCGCCGCCGCGCTTGCCCGGCTTGGTTTCGAGATCGAACATCTCGTCTTCCACCATTTTGTCGAAGAATTCGCCGGTTTCGGGAGAAAGCTCGCGGTACATCTTCTGCGCGGCCGCTACCAGTTCGTCGCGGCTGCCCTGCGGAATGGCGTTGCCTTCCGGATAGACCAGCGATTCGTCGTAATAATACAGCGTATCGATGCCCAGATTCTGACGCTGACGCTCATACAGCTTCTGGCAGGCGGGCACGATGACTTCACGCACCTGGCGGCGGAAGTTCGCCACGTCTTCAGCGTTGTAATCGAAGCGATGACGCTGGAGATAAGCCATCTCGGTGTAATTTTTGAAGCCCAGCTTTTCGGCCATGCGGCAGCGCACTTCGATCATTTCGTCGTAAATGGCGTCAAGCTTGCCGGATACGCTTTCGTACAGGTCGGCCCAAGCCTCAAAGGCTTCCTTGCGTTCGGCGCGGTCGGTGCTCTGCATATGCTTGAGCAGACCGTAGAAGTTGCAGGTCTCGCCGCGGAAAACGGTGGTGCAGCCGGCCGAAACCTTGGAGTACTGCTGCTGCAGCTCGGATTCGCGTACCTTGTCTTCCACAACGGATTCATTCGAAAGCCGCTGCTGTGCCTGAATGTTTTTCATCATGATGTCGCCGAATTCGCGGGAAAAATCATCGGCAAACGGAGAAGCAAGCAGCGCTTCGCCGGCTTCTTTTTCCAGCAGCGCCAAGCGGGGCATTTCGCCGTTGATATAGCGCATTTCTTCTTCGTAGAACGGATCGGCGGTGTTGATGGTGTTGCGGATGTGGGCGATGGTAATCATATCGTCCGTTTCGCCCTGCGAAGCGTCGAAAGCCACATACAGATCGCGTAGCTCTTCGTAGCTTTTCGCGCCGCGGATGCCTTCAATCAGGCTGCGCAGCTGATCGGCCACACCGGCCAGATCCGGGCGATGATAGGGAATATCCTTGAATTTCATGTTGTTTAACCTCCCAAAGATCTATTTGATTAAAATTTGAAGCGAAAATTAAGACTTTGTCCCCACTTTTAGGGAAATAGATAAAATGAAAAGCTTTCCCCGTGAAGCATCCTGCGGTGGTTTCCGCCAGGGAACCCCCGGCGAGGGTTCCCTACGGCAGAAACGTCCCCCGGACGTTTCTGCCTACCCTCCTGCGCTTATGGAGGCAAAAGAGTTTCGTCCGCTGCGGCGGACGACCAAGGGCGCTGCCCTCTGGACACCCGCCACCTTTTGAAAAATGTGGACGAAAACTTTAATGTTTGTACATCGTGCTTACGCCGCGCGACTTGAGCTCGTATACCTAACGAAACTTCCCCGTGAAGTATCCTGTGCCGGTTCGGCACCGCGGCCGCTTGACTGCAATTTTCATGAAAGCGAAGCGAGGTACGAGCGACCCGCGACTCACCTGTACCGGTTCGGTACTTAGCGGTCGAGTACGGCGGAAACTTTTTTGAGCAGCGATACAATTTCCAGATGCTGCGGGCAGGCGGCTTCGCACCGGCGGCAGCCGATGCAGTCCCCCGCGCGTCCGTTCCCCTGTGCCAGCAGTTCGCCGTAATACAGGTGCGGGCGGCTGTGATCGCCGTACGTCTGGATCATGTTGTAGCTCTTGAATACATCCGGAATCGCAATATGCTTGGGACATCCGGCTACGCAGTAGCGGCAGGATGTACAGGGAATGGTATCGGCGGCGAGCAGTGCTTTCGTTACTTCGTCGATGGCGCGGCGTTCGTCGTCGGTCAGCGGCTCAAACTGCTCGAACGTACGCAGGTTGTCTTCCATCTGAGCGGCGTCGCTCATGCCGGAAAGCACCATCATCACACCCTCGAGCGAAGCGGCATAGCGCAGTGCAAACGAGGCCGCCGATTTGCCCGGACGCACCGCGTCGAGTTTCTGCTGCAGTTCGGGCGCAAGGTTGGCAAGCAAGCCGCCCTTAACCGGCTCCATTACCACGATGGGCTTGTTGTGGCGGCGGCATACGCGGTAGTTTTCGCCGGACCAGATGGCGTTATTCTCCCAGTCGGCGTAGTTGATCTGAAGCTGAACGAAATCCACTTCCGGATGATCGTTCAAAAGCTGTTCGAGCAGTACGGGGTCGCCGTGGAACGAGAAGCCAAAATTGCGGATTTTGCCTTCCTTTTTCTTTTGCAGGCAAAAGTTCCAGCAGTCGTTTTTCTCATAGCCTGCGATACGCGAGGGCTGCAGGCTGTGCAGCAGATAATAATCGAAATACGTTACGCCGCAGCGCTCCAGCTGTTCGTTGAACATCACTTCGGGCGTGCGGGTGTCATTGAGCTGCCACCCCGCCATTTTGCTGGCCACCGTGAAGCTTTCACGCGGATGGCGGCGCACAACGGCTTCGCGGAAGGCGACTTCTGAACTGGCGTACACATAGGCTGTGTCAAAATACGTGAAACCGCGCGCAAGAAACGCATCGGCCATTTCGCTTACGCGGGGAATATCAATTTCTCCCGCTTCGTTTTTCGGCAGACGCATCAAGCCGAATCCCAGTTTGTTTTCCATGTTTTTTCCCTCTCTTTATTTAAATTCAAAAAATTTCATCTGTATGCAGTGCGACGCCGTTTTGGCGCAGGGCGTCCTGTACGGCGGCAAGATTGATCTGCGTAAAATCGCTTCCCACCGAAGCGGCCACGCCGGCGGCTTCGCCCGTAACGGCGCAGCAGGGGATCACGCGGGAAATATCCCACATGGCGTCGGTTACGCTGATGCAGCGCCCGGCCGTGAGCAGGTTTTTCACCCGGCTGCCGTGCAGCGTGCCGAACGGCACCTCGTACACAGGCCCGGGTTTGCGCCAGTCGCTGATGAGCCCCACGGAATCCTCAAATCGGGTGAACGATTCGGTGTCGTCGAGCGTATAGTCGCCCGCCAGCCGGCGCGTCATGCGCACCTGCGGGATCGTCGCGATCGTCATGGGCAGTGCTTCGTCGCCCTTTTCGCGGAAGCGCCGGTAATCCTCGAGCAGCGTTTTGTGGGAAGCCAACACCATTTCGCTGCGCTCTTCGGCATCCAGTCCGCCGAATCGGCGCGGCGAAAGCAGATTTTCGGTCTCTTTGGTTTTGTATTTATCGGGAATATCGCTGAAACCCAGCATATGCATACGGGGCTTGCCGCCCGTAAAGCTGTAATACCAGGCCGCGAGGACATTTCCCTGCCCAAAGCGTGCGGTTTCTTCGCCGGAAAGCGCCGTTACATCCGCGTCGCCCGTGGCGTCGATCACGCTTTTGACGGCGATTGCACTGCGGCCGGATTTGTTTTCCACGATCACGTGGCGGATCATGCCGTCCGCCTGATCGATGGCGCACACCGATGTGCCGTACAGAATCCGCACGCCGGCGGCTGTCATCGCCTGTTCCCACGCAATGGCCGCCAGCTGGGGGTTATATTCCAGCTTGAACCGGCAATGTGCGCGTTCTTCGGGCGTGTGCGGCTCCTGCCAGAGCGCGGGCACTTCGCCGCCGCCTTCGCAAACGGAAAGGCGCAGCAGTTCTTCCGCCACGCTGAAGCTCACTTGGCGGCCGCGACCGTCGCAAAGTGGCAGATAAATAGCGATCAGTCCCGCCGTAGCCAGTCCGCCCACTATGTATTGTTGTTCACATAAAACCACGCGCTTACCGCGCCGGGCAGCAGCCAAAGCGGCGGCCACACCGGCCACGCCGCCGCCCGCGACCAGCACATCGCAGGTATCGGCTACGGGAATTTGCTTTTGCGGTTCAACAATAAAATTTTCCATACAACTTCCTCCCTGTTAACGGGATTTCAAGTGATTTTTCTGAGGCGTTTTTTGCCGTAGGCTCGTAACTATTGCGTAGGCGCGAGTCAGAAGCAGGGGAAACCCCTCTAAGCGCGTGGGTTTCCCCTCGAAAACAGTCCACCGGACTGTTTTCTCACCCCATCCTGCGCTTATGGAGGCAAAGGAGTTCCGCTCTCGGCGGAGAGCGTCCAAAGGGCGCTGCCCTCTGGACACCCGCCACCTTTTGAAAAAGGTGGACGAAAACTTTAATGTTTGTACATAAAGCTTCTGCCGCGTGGCTTTAGCCTTTCATTTTATTTTAGCTTATCCGCGACGTATCCTGCGGCGGTTCGCCGCCCGCGAATTGGGTGCGGCAACTTGCCGCCGGCGGTTCCCCGCATTAGTCTTGGGGCAGGAATACGGGACGTTCCAGCGGCGTACGGTTGGGCGAATGCAGAACCAGCCAACGATTCCCCGAAAGATCGCGGAACATCATACCGTGTCCGCCGTCCTGTTCCATCAAAAGCTGTTTGTCGTGCGTCCACGGGCCGTGAATATCGCCGCTTTTGCTGCGCGCTACGGCCTGTACATAGCCCTTTTCGCCGAAGCTCGACCAGATCATGACAAGCTCGCCGTTTTCTTCCCATACAAACGGGCCGTCGGTGACATAATTTCCCTTGTCATCGACCGGGCGCAGCCAATCCTGTGCCTGAGAAGCGCAAAACAGCAGGAACGGTTCCCCGGCGGCGTGCGTCAGGTCTTCGCTCAGCTCCATGCCCCAGATTTCGCCGTCGCCTACCTGCGTCCATTCGTGGCAGAAAACGATATACGGCTTGCCCTCGGGCGAACAATAGAATGTACCGTCCAGGCATTCCCAGTCTTCCGGCGTGACGGGATACGGCGTCAGCGGGACGAACGGCCCTTCGGGTGTGTCAGCTGCCAGGATTTGTGTGCCGCGATGACGTGTTTCGCTTTTAAAGCTTGCAAAAAGATAGAATTTTCCTTTATAGGCATGGACTTCGGGCGCCCAGTAGTTGCGGTCGGCCCAGAAATCCGGCGTTTTGGTGAAAATCGGTTTCGGCTGCGACCAATGGCGCAGATCGGTGCCGGTGTACACATCAAATCCGTCAGCTTTGCCCCAGCAGGTCGCGTTGCGCGTGCCGTACAGATAATAGGTGTCGTTATGAACCAGCACAAACGGATCGCGCACGCCGATCTGTTCGGTGAGCAGCATGCCGTCCCGGGTGTAGGTGCAGGTCTGCGGCTTGCCGCCGAGCGGAAGTGTGAAGCGGATATGCCCCACTTCTTCGGGCAGGCGCGGCTCAAACGAAGCCTCACCCGTCTGTGCGTCAAACTTGAGGCCCAGCAGGTCTTCCGCCAATACGGTGACCGGTGCGCTTGCCCACGGATGGCACAGGCTGCAATTGAATTTTTTGTCTTTGCCCCAGGCTTCAAAACAGGTGGTGGCGCCCTCGTGGATCATATTCATCCAGGAATTTTCTTCTTCGCTGACGATCAGGCGGAATACTTCGTCGTATCTGCCCAGCCGTGCCAGCGCCTTCAGATGGAAGAACGCCATATAGACCCCGCCGCGCATCCCTTTTTCACAGATGAGATCCGCTACTTTTTCGGTGTTCGCTTCGGGAACCAGCCCATAGAACGCCGGGATCACATTGGCGTGCAGCGAGCTGTGGGTACTTGTTTCACTGTCGGTATACACGCCGGTTTCATTGTTCAAAAAGGCGGCGTTAAATGCCGCGGTGAGCGCTTCGGCGCGCGGCGTATAGGTTACGCCGGCCAGTTTTTTCAGTTCTTCCGTAACGGAAACACACCCTGCCCAGAATGCGTTAAGCACATTGTGACAGCCCGGGCCTATGGGTTTGGTCATCGGGAAATCGTAATCGTCGCGCAGGTTGGCGGGCCAGTCCACAAGATTCCATTTATCGGTTACGGCTTCAAGCAGGCCGTCTTCACGGGCGAACTGTTCGAAATGCTCGATCACAGCGTCACAGGCGGGCAGCATTTTCAAAAGGAATTCACGGTCGCCCGTATAGCGGTAATAACGCTCAATGAGCAGCGGGAACTGCAGGGAATAGTCTGCGATTTCCTGCATCAGCGAACCGGGCGTAACGGCCAGCATACCCGGCGCGATTTTGAGCGACTGCACCTGATTTTCAATCGCTTTTAAAAACAGCGTGCCGTCGCCGGTGAGCATCATATGCGTGCCGCCGGTAATCGTCAGATCGCCAGCGTATTGCCCTTTTTCGCGGGACGGGCAGTCCATAAAGCCCTCCTGCGTACAGTATTTGATCGTATTTTTGCAAAGCTCAAACACGCGGTTCAGATTTTCGCAGTCGGAAGTGAGCGTACAGGCGCCGTCGTCAAACGGATAGTGGCGCACTTCAGCAGCAATATCAAGCAATACCGCACCGCCGGTGCAGGTAAATTCCGCATAGCGGAACGCTTTATAGTCGTATTGCGAAAGGGTGCTTTCCCCGCCGCCGAGCGTCCAGGTTTCCTCATAACGGCAGTTGCAGCGCATATCAAAGCGCACGCGGCCGGTGTCGTCCAGTTCTTCGCCGCAGCGGATGATGACCTGCGCTCCCTCGGGGCCCATGGCGCGCAGCGCAAAGCCGCCCATCACTTCCTGCCCGAAATCGCAGAATGTGACGTCGTTTTCCTTGCGGCAGACCGGCGGGCGAACGGTTTCCACCACAACGGGTGTGGTGCATTTTTCAAACGTATAGTCGGCGTTTTCGCGCGCCTGCAAAGGCTGCCAGGCCGGCATGGGCACTCGTTCGTCGAAATCTTCGGCGAACTGCGTTTCGTAGCCGAACGTCGTCATCCCCGTGTAGCGCATATCGCGCGTATACAGCCAGGTTTCGTCGGCGCTGCAAAGCAGGTCTTCCCCGCAGAACAGGTCGGCAATCAGCCCCTGACGCAGGTCGCCGCTGTTCCAGACACGGTTAATCAGCCCCTGATAATACACATCGAGGAAAATCTCGTTTTCACCTTCGTGTACAAACGGCGAAAGCTGGAATTCATTGTAGTAATAAGCAAACGGATAGCCCGCCGCGGGACCCTGCCCCACGAACCGGCCGTTGACCCACAGTTTGAAGTAGTCGTCGGCTGTCAGGCGGATCCAAAGCGAGTCAGCTTCCTCTTTTGTGAGCATCAATGTCTTTTTGACGAGCATATGGAAATTTTTAAGCGCGTCGGAATGATGCGGCAGGTTTACTTCTTCCATTTCGCGGTGGAAAATATCCACCGGCGCAAGCTCGGCAAACTCGTGCGCAGCCATCCAGCGCCCGCGGAAAACAGATGATTGCATCATGATTTTGTGCTCCTCCCTCCGGCTGACCGGAAACACAGATTATAGCTGCAGAATCCGTGCAGCCTATACAAAGTCAATATATCAAATCCTATTCAAATTGTCAACAAAAACAAGGTTTTGACGCTCTTTCGCACCCTCTTTCCTATTTAAATGCAGGGAATGAATTGACTTTATTCAGGGGGTGCGTTATACTGTTAAAAAGCCGTCAGCATTTTTGAGCGGACGGCCGATAAAAACAAGAAAAAGAGGTTTTGAACATGAAAATCATTCGTGCCAAAGACTATGCCGATATGAGCCGCAAGGCTGCCAATATCATCGCCGCTCAGATCATTCTCAAGCCCGACAGTGTGCTGGGTCTGGCCACGGGTTCTTCCCCTGTGGGTACCTATAAGCAGTTGATCGATTGGTACAACAAGGGCGACATTGATTTTTCTCAGATTACATCCGTAAACCTGGATGAATATGTGGGCCTTTCCGGCGACCACGAACAGAGCTACCGCTACTTTATGAATGACAACCTGTTCAATCATGTGAACATCGACAAAGCCCGTACGCATGTGCCCAACGGCAAGGCCGAAGATATGGACGCCGAATGCCAGCGCTATGAAGAGCTGATCCGTTCGCTGGGCGGCGTGGATCTGCAGCTTCTGGGCATCGGCCACGACGGACATATCGGCTTTAACGAGCCGGCCCCCGATTTTCCCACGATCACGCATTGTGTGGAACTCAACGAAATGACGATCAAGGCGAACGCCCGCTTCTTCGGCAGCGAAAGCGAAGTGCCCACGCACGCCGTGACCATGGGTATCCAGACGATCATGCGCGCCAGAAAGGTTCTGCTGATTGCCAACGGCGCCGATAAAAAAGAAATCATGGAAAAAGCGTTCTTCGGCCCGGTGACACCCGCCGTTCCTGCTTCCATTCTGCAGATGCATCCCGATCTCACGATCGTAACCGCTGATACCATCTGATCCGGTTAAGCTGCTGCGCTTTCGGAAAAATCAGGAAACAAATTTCAAAAAAAGCGCAACAAATTTCTCTGGTTTTTTCTCGTTTATCTGTGTATGCTAAAACACATCGGATGACTCTTGGAGGAGACCTATATTGAAAAACGGAAGGGAAGTTTGTCTATGAATCCGATTCAGGGAAAAGACCGCGAAATTCTTCGCAGATTGGCGCAGAAACAGCTGGAATACGCCACCTGCGCCAAAAACGATGAAATTCTGAAAAAATGGCAGGCACAGGCCGAAGGCCGCCGCGAAGGCCCCACGGTTCGCCTGTTGTTCTCCAATTTTCCGCACGAAGTGGTGGATCCCCGTATGCAGTGTGAGGGCAAAGAAGCTCGCGAACTGGAACGCGCCATGCTGAATACGCTGGTGGGACGCGAACTGTTCGACGACGACACGCCCATTTCGCCCACTTTCGATATCCAGTGGCGTACCTATGTTTCGCCGTTTGGTATCTCGCCACAGAAAACCCGCTCCAACATCGAGCATTCTCAGGGATTCCATATCGATCCTGTCATTGAGGATCTGGAAGAGGAAATCGATAAGCTCAAAGGCGGTTCGTTTGGCGTAGACCGCGAAGCGACGATGGAACGCATGGCGCTGGCCGAGGATACGTTTGGCGATATCTTAAAGCCTCGCCTGGTGATGGGTAGCCTCACCGGCCCCATGACCTCGCCGATCGTCTTTTTGATGGGCATGGAAGCGTTTTACTGCTCGCTTTACGATTGCCCCGAAAAAGTACACGAAGCCATGGATATGGCCTGCACCGTGTATGAAAAATACTACGATTTCCTGGAAAATGAAAAGCTGCTGTGCCCCACGGCAGGTATCAGCCCGGTTGCGCAGGAAAGCTTTGCCTTTAACCACGAGCTTCCGGCTGAAAACGTAACCCGTACCACGCAGTGCTGGGGCTTCTTGGAATCTCAGGAAACCACAGCCGTTTCGCCCGAGATGTTCGGGGAATTCGTATTCCCCTATCAGGATCGCCTGGTGAAACGCTACGGCCTGCTTTCTTATGGCTGCTGCGAGCGCGTAGACGCCATCTGGCCGGAGTATCTCTCCAAATGGAAGAATCTGCGCAAGCTTTCCGTTTCGCCGTTTAACAACGAAGCACAGGTGGGCGAATATCTGCGCGGCAGCAACGTGGTGTTCTACAGCAAACCGCGCGCGGAATATGTGACGAACCACGGTCCGCTGGATGAAGATGCCATCCGCGCCTACTTCAAAGAAGTGGCCGAGCACGCGAGCGGCTGTATGCTGGAAGTGGCTCAGCGCGAAGTGGGCACGATTTTCGGTGATTTTGAGCGCGGACGCCGCTATGTGCAGCTGGCTAAGGAAACGATCGATACTTACTGGAAACCGTAACCGGGCGGCGAACCGCCGCAGGATACTTCACGAGGAAGTATTGCTAGGTATATAAGCTCAAGTCGCGCGGCAGATGCTTGTCATTTATTCTATATCCAATTCGCGAATTGCCCGCGGGGGCTCCCCGCCCACGCGCCTAGAGGGGTTTCCCCTACTCGCGATTTGCACTTGCCAACAGCTGTGAGCCGCCATTTTGTATGTCTTGTCGGCAACGTAATTTCTCTATAAAAAAGCTGCGGTATGGCCGCAGCTTTTTTGGCACACAACCAAGCGCGTTTTACACGGTTCTGATTTTGATTTGATCTATATTTTATAATTTTTTTATATAATCGACATGGATAGACCTTATCTGTATCGGTTATGGTGTAAAGGAGGCATACAGCTTGCCGTTTTTAACCGATTTGCCGTTTGGCTTCTGGCCTTGTGTGCTGCCGGCCGCCGGATTGCTGATTTTAGCCGGAACCGCTTATTTCCGGTTTTTTCATTCTACCCATTTTATCAAAAAAGGAAGTGAGACCATGACGGAAATTGAACCTGTCAACCAACCGATCGTTTTGGAAGAGGCTCAGCCTCTTACGCCCCATCCGCTGGTGCCCCGCGCCCTGTGTTATCTCAACCGTGAACTTTCCTGGCTGAAATTCAACGAGCGCGTTTTGGAAGAAGCCGCCGATGAAACCAACCCGCTGTGTGAACGGATGTCTTTCCTCTCGATTTTCCAGACCAACCTGGACGAATTTTTCATGGTGCGCGTCGGTTCGCTGCACGACATGATGCTGCTGGAAAACGAAATCCGCGAAAACAAAACCCATATGACGCCCATGGAGCAGATTCTGGCCGTTTTGCGTCAGGTACGTGAACTGATTCCCAAACGCGAAGCCGTTTATCGGGATCTGATGGATGCCGTTTCAGAGCAGGGCGTCTCGCTGCTGACGTTTGCCGATCTGCGTTCGAGCGAAAAGAAAGAGCTGGAACGGTATTTCACGCGTGAACTTCAGCCGCTGCTTTCCACGATTGTGGTGGGCAAAAAGCAGCCGTTCCCGTTCCTCAATAACAAAGAACTGTATGCCGTGGCCGAGCTGGGCAAAAAAGGTGATAAGGCCGAAAAAAACGAGAAAAAACCTGAAAAAGTAAAAATCGGTATCGTACCGTGCAGCACAGGTGTTTTCCAGCGGCTGATCCCCATGCCCGAGCATCCCGGCTGCTATATTACCTCTGAAGAACTGATTCTGCACTTTTTGCCGAAGGTGTTTAAGAAGTACGGCGTAAAATCGAAATCGCTGATCCGTATTACCCGCAACGCCGATATCGACGCCGACAGTATCGCCGACGAAGATCTCGATTACCGCGAGCATATGGCCGAGGTGATTCGCCAGCGCCGCAAATTGTGCCCGGTTCGCCTGGAAATGACCCGTCCCATGGATAGCCGCATCACAAGTTTGTTGTGCGACCGTCTGGGGCTGACAAGCGAACAGGTTTATGTTTCGAAAATGCCCGCGGATCTGTCGTTCCTCTTTACCATGCAGAACCTGATGCGCGCCAATACCGGCCTGTTTTATGATCGCCGCGTGCCGCAGCATCCGGTTATGCTGGAAACGGGCCGCCCGATGATCGAACAGATTCTGGAAAAAGACCGCATGATTTCGCTGCCGTTTGAATCGATTCAGCCGTTTTTGAATCTGTTGCACGAGGCCGCCTGTGATCCGCAGGTTGTTTCGATCCGGATGACGCTTTACCGTCTGGCCAAGCACAGCAAGGTGGTGGAAGCGCTGGTAGAAGCCGCCGAAAACGGCAAGCAGGTTGACGTTTTGGTGGAACTGAAAGCCCGTTTTGACGAAGAAAACAACATCGAATGGTCGCGCCGTCTGGAAGATGCCGGCTGCCATGTTATTTATGGGCTGGATAAACTCAAGGTTCATTCCAAGCTGTGCCTGATCACCCGCCGCGGCGAAAACGGCATCGAAACGATTACGCAGATCGGTACGGGCAACTACAACGAAAAAACCGCGCGCCTGTATACCGACTTGCAGATCCTCACCGCCCATCCGGGCATCGGACACGAAGCGGCGGAGATTTTCTCTGCGCTCTCTCTGGGCGAAGTTGTGGAAGAGACCGAGCATTTGCTGGTTGCGCCTAAGTGTTTGCAAAATAAGATTATCGATCTCATCGAGGAGCAGATCGACGCCAAGGTACACGGCCGCCCGGCTTATATCGGTATCAAGATCAATTCCCTGACCGATAAGAAGATCATGGATAAGCTGATCGAAGCTTCGCAGGCCGGCGTCAAGATCGATATGATCGTGCGCGGCATCTGCTGCCTGCAGTCCGGTGTGCCGGGCTACACGGAAAACATCCGCATCATCAGCATTGTCGGGCGTTTTCTGGAGCATTCGCGCATTTATATTTTCGGCTGCGGAGACAGCGAAAAGCTGTATATTTCTTCGGCAGACTTTATGACGCGCAACACGCTGCGCCGTGTGGAAGTAGCCGCGCCGATTTATGATCCCGCCATCCGAGCCAGAATGCATGAGATGTTCGATACCATGCTGCGCGACAACTGCAAGGCCCGTGTACAGGTTGAAAACGGTATGTATGTCAAGGTGACCAACAGCGAGCAGCCGCTGAATTCGCAGGAATTTTTCTATGCGCAGGCGTACGAAGCCAATCAGCCGAAAGCGGAAACACAGCCGGAAGCGTAATCGTATCTGATTTATAGGAAAATGCATATAAAAAGAGACAGCCGTGCGCTTTTGCATGGCTGTCTTTTTATTTTTGTTTGCACTTCACCTGTGATTTGGACGCGGCGGTTCGCCGCCGTCAGCGAAGGAGGCATAAAGCAAACGGAAAGCATCTGCCGCGCGACTTGAGCTTATACACTTAGCAAAACTTCCCCGCGACGTATCCAGCGGCGGTTCGCCGCAAGGGGAAACCCCTCTAAGCGCGTGGGTTTCCCCTCGAAAACAGTCCCCCGGACTGTTTTCTCACCCCATCCTGCGCTTTTGGAGGCAAAAGAGTTTCGCGCCTTGCGAGGCGCGCCGAGGGCTTTGCCCTCGACCCCACCACCTTTTGAAAAAGGTGGACGAAAACTTTTTACGTTTGTACACCAAGCTTCTGCCGCGTGACTTGAGCTTATACACTTAGCAAAACTTCCCCGCGACGTATCCAGCGGCGGTTCGCCGCCGCTTATAGGCTCCAGGTGGTGCCGTCTTTGGTGTCTTTGATCGTCACGCCGCGAGCGGAAAGCTCATTGCGGATGGCGTCGGCCGTGGCGTAGTCCTTGGCCTTTTTGGCGGCCAGACGGGCGGCGATTCTTTCTTCCACCCAAGCGGTCAATTCGTTATCCTGCGGCGCGGCTGCCGTTTCAATCGGCTCCAGCAGGTTGAGCGAAAGCACGCTGTCAAATTCAGCGATCAACGTACGCTTGGCGGCGTCGCTGAGATTGGCTTTCAGCACATCATATACGGCCGTTACGCCCAGCGAGGTGTTCAGGTCGTTGTCCATCGCTTCTTTAAACGCGGCACGCAGCGGAGCCAGTTCGGCTTCGTTTACGTCGCCTTCGTTTTTCAGCGCGGACGTACGGCTGCGCAGCTTGGTGTAAGCCGAAACCGCGTTGTCGAGTGCCTCCCAGCTGAACAGCAGCGGCTTGCGGTAATGCGACTGCAGGCAGAAGAAGCGATAGGCCAGCGGATCGTAGCCTTTTTCTTCCAGCAGCGAAACCGTGAGAAATTCGCCCTTGGATTTGCTCATTTTGCCGCCGGTGGTGTTGAGGTGGGCTACATGGAACCACTGCGGGCACCAGGCGTGACCCAGATAGGCTTCGCTTTGGGCAATTTCGTTGGTGTGGTGCGGGAAAATATTATCCACACCGCCGCAGTGCAGGTCGCAGTATTCGCCCAGGTGCTTCAGGCTGATGCTGGAGCATTCAATGTGCCAGCCCGGATAGCCTACGCCCCAGGGGCTGTCCCACTTCAGCGCCTGATCTTCAAACTTCGATTTGGTGAACCACAAAACGAAGTCGCTTTTGTTGCGCTTGTTGGCGTCTTCTTCCACGCTGTCGCGCACGCCCACAGCCAGATCTTCCACATTGTGGCTGCCGAATACATAGTAATCTTTCAGCTTGGATGTATCGAAATAGATGTTTTCTCCGGCCTGATAGGCATAGCCTTTTTCAAGCAGGGTTTCGATCATATGGATAAATTCAGGAATGCAATTTGTGGCCGGCTCCACCACGTCGGGCGTTTTGATGTTGAGCTTTTTGCAGTCAGCAAAAAATGCATCCGTATAGAATTTTGCGATTTCCATTACAGTTTTGTGCTCACGCTTGGCGCCTTTGAGCATCTTGTCCTCGCCGGTGTCGGCGTCGCTGGCCAGATGGCCCACGTCTGTGATGTTCATCACGCGCTTCACGTCATAACCCGCATAGCGCAAGTATTTTTCCAGCACATCTTCCATGATGTAGCTGCGCAGGTTGCCGATATGCGCGAAGTGATACACCGTGGGGCCGCAGGTATACATTCCCACTTTGCCGGGGGTATGGGTTTTGAATTCGTCTTTTTGCTGAGTCAGCGTGTTGTAAAGCTGCATGATGGTGTCCTCCGTTTATTCTTCTGTATTTTTTGAAAGCTGCTGTTCCATTTTTTTCAGACGGGCGCGCATGCGGCACAGTTCCTGTGCCACGGGGTCGGCCACATGGATCTGGTCGAGATTGTCGCTGCAATGATTGACTTTTTCTCCGTTTACACGCACTACGCGCGCAGGCACGCCCACGGCCGTGGCGTTGGCCGGAATCGCGCTGAGCACCACCGCGCCCGCGGCCACACGGGCGTGATCGCCCACGGTGAACGGCCCCAATACTTTGGCGCCCGCGCCGATCAGCACGTGATTGCCCAGAGTGGGATGGCGCTTGCCGTGGTCTTTGCCCGTTCCGCCCAGGGTGACACCCTGATACAGCGTGCAGTAATCGCCGATTTCGGCGGTTTCTCCAATCACGACGCCCATGCCGTGATCGATAAACAGTCCCTTGCCGATGGTGGCGCCGGGATGAATTTCAATGCCGGTTTTATGACGGGCGCGCTGAGAAATCCAGCGGGCAATAAATTTCATATTGTGGCGGTAAAACCAGTTGGCTTTGCGGTAAGCCCGAACGGCGCGGAATCCCGAATACAGGAAATAGACTTCTGCGCGGGAACGGGCGGCCGGATCGCGCTCGAGAATGGAATCGAGTTCTTCTTTCAGTCGGTCAAACACAGGTGTTTCCCTCCTTTGTAGGGCTTCATATCCGTTTCTATTGTATGCGGCCGGGTACAGGAGGGTGAAAAAACGCCTCCGTCCCCTTAAGAGACGAAGGCGGAAAATCCGCGGTTCCACTTCGCATTTATCACTTTGTGCCGTCTGCCCTAGAGCAAACCGCTGCGCCTTAACGGGGCGCACACGGGCAGAGATACTGAGGAAGCCCGTTCCCCCTGCCGCTCCCGGATGCATTTCGCCGTCTTGCCGCGGGGGAGGCTTTCAGCCGATGACCTCCGTTCTCTTGCGCGGGAAAAGCACGGTTACTTCTTCCGATCGATGCTTTACCGATAGCATACAGCAAAATACCGCGTTTGTCAATGCTTACGTGCGGCAAGTTGCCGCCAGGGAACCCCAGGCAAGGGCGGGGAGTCCCCGACAACAAGTCGCGAATGCGGCATAAAGCAAATGGAAAGCATTTGCCGCGCGACTTGAGTTTATACATCTGTCAAAACTTACCCGTGAAGTATCGTGCGGCAAGTTGCTGCTAGGGAACCCCCGGCGAGGGTTCCCTACGGCAGAAACGTCCGGAGGACGTTTCTGCCTACCCTCCTGCGCTTTTGGAGGCAAAAGGGTTTCGCGCCTTGCGAGGCGCGCCGGGGGCGTTGCCCCTCGACCCCACGATTTTTTGAAAAAAATCGAGTAAAACTTTTTACGTTTGTACACCAAGCTTCTGTCGCGTGACTTTAGCTATTAAATTTATTTTTGCCTATCCGCGAAGAATCCTGCGGCGGTTCGCCGCCGCCCCGCTAGAAATAGCTGACTTTGATTTGCTTGCCCATTTTGCGCAGGGCTTCCGCCAAATCCTCAATCAGCCGCATTTTAATGCTGAAATGGATCGGCATATCCGGGTCTTCGTGTGCCGGGTTCATCGCGCGCCCTACAAAAAAGTTAATGTCCGTCGCTTCCTCAAACAGCATACGCGCAATCCGTGAGGCGCCGTCTTTTTTGTAGCCCCACTGCGTATAGGTGTCGTTGTCGCGCAGAAAATCCTGCGCATACTGCAAGACGCGGTTGATCGTCAAAACGCCTTCCGTTACGAGATCGACGCCTTCAATCTCACCGCACGCAGGTACATCCGGGTCGTCCGAGGGCGGGCCGGGGCGATACGGTTTATCCAGATAAGCGGCCACGATTTTGGAAGTCGTTCCGCCGCAGACGATGGTTTTCCCCTGCTTGGAGAAGAACAGCGACATCATTTTGTGCTCGTCTTCGCGGTTGGCGGGCGGGCCGATCATCAGATTGACCTGCCGGCGCCGGCGCAGCGAAATGGTACAGACGGTGGAATCGTCCCCCGGCTGGGCGGTGTAGCGTTCGTAAACCTCGCCCAAAAGCACGGTGGTCAGCGTTTTGGCGTTAAAGCCCGTCTGTGCGAAAATCTCGAGAAACGATACGATGTTGTCGCGTCCCCAGCCCAGCTTATACGAAGCGCCCCCGTGCGGCACACCGGCGTGCTGTACGCCGTCGCTGAGGAGCACCAGCGTGTCGCCGTCTTGTAAGGTGAAGTGTGTGCGCGTGATCTCTTTTTCTTCCACATGGAATGTGGAAACGGGGTAATCGTATGCCTGGCCGCCGCGCAGGACGATGGGCATGGGGTTATCGTAGTTCACGATTTCCACGGTACGGTTGTTTTCCACACGAACGGCCGTGAATGTTGAATACGCAAGCCCGCGTTCCGAACAGACCGGCAGCGTCTGGGCGATGGTACGCACGCTTTCTTCCACAGACATCCCGTCGGCCAGCATGGTGGAAAGCATTTTCGCCGTGAGGGTGGAGAGAATGCACGCTTTTACGCCGCTGCCCAGCCCATCCGCAAGCACCACCACGGTGCTTTTTTCGCCGTCGCCGGCTACTTCCACGCGGTCGCCGCACACTTCTTCCCCGTCTTTAATCAGGCTGTTGTATCCGATGTCGGTGAAAAGCTCATTCATGCGAGATCGACTCCTTCAGTTTGGTGAGGGCGGTTTTGGTCTCGGCGGCCGTTTCTCCCAGCAGGAAGGCGATTTCCTGCACGACGCGCATCTGCTTTTCGATCACCTTGTCCGTGGTTTCGATCGTCTGCATGCGGATTTCTTCCTTCGATTCGTTCACGCGCTCTTCCTCGGTTACGTCGCGCAGCAGGCAGATCACATTGCGGTATTCATTATCATACACCACCGACTGTTCCACATAGCGCCCGTATTCCGAAAGGTACTGGCGCTGTGCCTTCTGGCCGCGTCCGGTTTCGAGTACGCGGGCAAACGGCTTGGGATCGAGAATGCGCACAACCGGCTCGCCCAATACGTCCTGCGGCAGGCGGATGTTGAGAATCCGGCAGGCCGCGGGGTTGATCTGCTGCACCTCAAGGTTTTCGTTGAGCACCAGAATACCGTTGGGCGAATTGCGGATGATGTTATCGGAAAAGCTTTCGGCGCGTTCTTTCAAAAACGGCAGGCACATGGTATGGTCGGCTTTGCCCTGGAAAATCGCTATGGCCTTTTCACGGCAGGTGTTGTAGCCGCACGAGCCGCAGTTGAGGATCTGTTCGGGGCTGGTTTTGCCCATTTTTTGCAGGATTTCCTTAAGCTGGGCGTCCGTGGGCATCTCGTTGTTCAAGCGGATGGGTTCGCGCTCCTGATGCAGTGCGGCCGCCGCGGGCTGTTCCACTTCGAAGTCTTCATTCCCCGCATAAGCCGCCACGCGCGCGAAATCGCGCACAGGCGAGCGGTGGTATTTTTCCATAACCGGGCCGCCGATACAGCTGCCCACACAGGCTGACATCTCGATAAAGCAGTGCCGAATGGCGCCACGCTCGATATCCTGCAAAGCCGCGATGCAGTTTTCCACGCCGTCAATCGCAAGATACGTGTAGTCCGGCGCGCGCGACTGGTCCATCGAAGCCAAAATGCCGCCTGTTGTGGGGAAGCGCCGGGTGCGGCTGTGCTCTTCTTTTTCAATCGATTCCGAGCGTTCGATCTCGATGCCTTCTCTGGCGAGCCACCGGGAAAGATCTTCAAACGTAAGCACCGCGTCGATGATCCCGTAGCGTGCGGCCTCGTCCTTTTTGGCCAGACACGGGCCGATGAACACCACTTTTGCGCCCGGATACCGCCGGCGGATGTCTTCGCCATGCGCCAGCATGGGCGACTGAACCGGCGCGAGATACGGCAGTACGGCCGGATGGTATTTCTGAATCAGCAGATTCACGCTGTGGCAGCACGAAGAAATCAGTACATCCGGCTTTTCTTCGGCTAAAATGCGTTCGTATTCCTTTTTAACCTGCGAAGCGCCCACGGCGGTTTCTTCCGCCGCCGCGAAACCGAGTTTTTTAAGCGACTTTTCCAGCGCGTGAATGTCGGCGCCGTCGTAGTTGGCCACAAACGAGGGCGCAATGCTGGCCACCACCGTTCCGGTTTGCAGCATCACGCGCACGCGTTCGGTATCGTCTGCGATTTCCTTGGCGTTTTGCGGACAGACCACGAAGCACTGGCCGCACAGAATGCAGGCTTCCGGTACGATATTGGCCTGCCCGGCGGAAAAGCGGATCGATTTCACCGGGCAGTTGCGGATACATTTATAACAGTTTTTGCAGTTTGATTTTTTAAGCCTCAAAAATTCTGCCATCCGGCATTCTCCTTTTGTTCTGCGCGGGGTTGCCGCGGCAGGTAGATGGGGCGGAAAAATCCGCAGAAAAAGGCGGCAGACCGGCATATGCCCGCCCGCCGCCGGGAAAACTTATTCGTAATCGACTACGTTGACCCAACGCAGCAGGAATTCGCGTTCTTCGGGGTTGCCCTTTACAGACTGCGAAGCCGCTACGATCGGCATCCACTTCTGCACATACTGCAGCGCGGTGTCGCTCTTTTTGCAGAACAGACGCAGGTACTTTTCGGCCAGATCATCTTTGCCGGCCAGCTTAAACAGCAGATACGAGCGGGCTACATCCGCCGAAGCGTTGCCCTGCGTGGCGTGCGCCCAGTCGAGAATATAGGGCGTGCCGTCGGCTGTGATGACGATGTTGCTGGGGTTGAAGTCGCCGTGGCAAACTTTCGCATGGCGCGGCATCGATTCCAGACGCGTGTGCAGTTCATAACGCGTGGTGGCGTCGAGATCCGTCTGCGAAATCTTCGTGTTCATCTTGTCTTTCAGCTTGTTGAGCAGCGGGCAGCTCTTGGAATGGACTTCCAGCTGCAGATTGACAAACAGATCGAGATATTCGTCTTCCTTTTCGGGATTTTCATCCATCAGCTGCTGCAGGGTTTTGCCTTCGATATAATCATAGACAATCGCCCATTTGCCGTCGATCTTGGTTACTTCCTCGATCTTCGGGATATGCAGACCGGTTTCTTCTACACGAGCCTGATTCAAAGCCTCGTTGAGAATATCGGATTTGGAATAATTTTCGTTAAACACCTTAATGGCATAATCGCCGTCACGATAAACTGTTTTTGCGGGACGAACCGCAACAACCTGATCCAGTTTCATCTACAAGTCCTCCTTTGCTGAAACGCCCCGTGCGGGGCATGCGGTGGTTTTTCTGTATTGTTATAGTAGCACGAACAGGACGTTTTTACAACGGGTATTTGTAAATTTGATCTAAATTTTTACATCAGTTGCCAAATCAAACTTGCACTTTTTATAAAAAACAGCCAAAAAACAGGCGCTTTTGCGATCACAAAAAGCGAAAGGAGGGCTGTAAGCCCTTTTTCGTCTATAAATTTTTTCCGATCCATTATAAATATTTATAACTTTACTTTATAAATGGCGTATTGTATACTGAAAAAAAGATCAAAGATCATCCGGCTGTGCGAAGGCCGGGGAAACGGAGGCATTTTATGCTCAAAGAAAAAGCGCTGGCCTACTACCTCGATCAGGGTCATCATTGTGCGGAATCGATTTTCATGGCCGCATCGGATGTGTACGGCCTGGGATTTGATGAAGGCGATCGTTCGCTGCTGATGGGATTTTCCGGCGGCATGGGTGTGGAAGGCACCTGCGGCTTGATGGCAGGTTCGGTTGCTGTGCTGGGTAAGATGTTTGCAGAGGCGTTGGGCGAAGATTTCCGTCCGGCTATCGCGGCTTTCCATCGCCGTTTCAGCTATCTGTTCGGCGACTGCACCGAATGCAGCGGCATTAAACCGCGTTACAACAAACCTGATACCCGCTGTGCCGAAGCTGTGGGTATGGTTTGCGACCTGCTGGAAGCTTATATTGAAGAGCTTAACGACAAGCTGCCCAAAAAGGAAACGCCGGTTTACGAAGCGGTTCCGGCTGCGGAGATTAAGCGCGTAAAAGGTCTGGGCTTTTTGCATAATAAAAATGTGCCTGGCTTGTTCCAGGGCCGCGTGATCACGAGAAACGGCAAAGTGACGGCGCGCGAACTGGCGAAGGTGGCCAAAGCTGCCGAACGGTTCGGCACGGGCGAAGTTACGTTTACTTCCCGTCTCACGATGGAAGTGCAGGGCGTTCCGTACGACAAAATCGAGGATTTCCGCGCCTATCTGGCCGAAGAAGGACTGGAAACCGGCGGCACGGGCGCCAAAGTTCGCCCGGTTGTTTCCTGCAAGGGTACGACCTGCCAGTATGGCCTGATCGATACGTTCGGTCTTTCCGAAAAGATCCACGAGCGCTTCTACAAGGGCTACGAAACCGTGAAGCTGCCGCATAAATTCAAGATTGCGGTGGGCGGATGTCCCAATAACTGCGTCAAGCCCGATCTGGACGACCTGGGCATCATCGGCCAGCGTGTGCCGAAGATCGATCTCGATAAATGCCGCGGCTGCAAAAAGTGCATGATCGAAGCCGCCTGCCCCATCAAGAACTGCCATGTCGAAAACGGCAAGATCGTTTGGGATGCCGAAGGCTGCAACCACTGCGGACGCTGTGTCGGCAAATGTCCGTTCGGCGTGTTTGGCGAAGAGATGACCGGCTACAAAGTGTATGTGGGCGGCCGCTGGGGCAAGCGTTTTGCCCGCGCCATGACGATCAACAAGATCTTCACAAGCGAAGAAGAAGTGCTGAATATGGTGGAAAAGGCCATCCTGTACTTTAAGGAAAACGGCCAGGCTGGCGAACGCTTCAGCGATACGATCCAGCGCATCGGGTTTGATGTTGTGGAAAAGGAACTGATTTCCGACGACATCCTGGCACGCAAAGAAGAAATTCTGGCGAAATAAAAATGAGCAATCCCCGATTCATTCTTGAACCGGGGATTTTTGCTGTAGCGGGCGGCGAAGATTGCTATACAAAAATTAAAGTTTTCGTCCAGGTCTTCGCTGCCGCTACGGTCGGCGCCTTGTTTGTGTGCCACTGGCACACGGCGCCCTTTTTCAAAAGGTGGTGGGGTCGAGGGGCAACGCCCTCGGCGCGTCCCGCAGGACGCGAAACGCTTTTGCATCATCAAGCGCAGGAGGGTAGAATCAAACATCCGGGGGATGTTTGATTCGTAGGGAACCCTCGCCGGGGGTTCCCTGGCAGCAAAGTACCGCCTAAAATTCAGAAGGGAACCGGTATCCGGTTCCCTTTTTATGTACCCTATGCATTCAGCCGATCACGCGATGGTCGAAATCGCGGATGCCGATCAAAATTTCGTACAAATCTCCTAACTGTGCGGCGCGGTAACGGTGCAGTTGAATACGGGTTTGCGCGCGTTTGTTTTTGCCGGCTGAGCGGCGCAGGCAGCGGATACGCCACCAATGGTATTCAATACACCATGCGGTCCAATGTTTTGCCCATGTGTTCATGTAGGGTCCCCCTTTCAAAATACGTCAAAAACAGGGTGGCTTCGGCTTCCGTTATCAGTATACGGCAAATCATTCGTCGAAGGTTGTCATAATGTGACAGAGAAGCAAAAAACAGGCGATTCGCCCGAATCGGCGTTTTTGCCGCAAAAAATCCCCTCTTTTTCAGAGGGGATTTTTTAGATCGCACACAAATCACTGTTTACATAAACAAAACGAGCAAAATCAGAATCAAACAACTTTTCAAAACCGGCAGATCCCGCGTTATGGCGTTTATCGATTCCAGATTACGGGTGTTTCGCCTGCGGGGACCGGCTCGATGATCGTGGTCACGGTGATTTCTCCGCGGCCTTTCACGCGGTGAATCAAAACCGGGAACTCTTCCTGCGTGCCCTGCACTTCGCCGTGCATCAGGTAGCCCTGCACGTACGGTTCCTGCTGGCCGACGATCATGATCTGCTCGATATGGTCGGCGTTGGTGGTGTCCGAAATCGCAACGGATGCTTTGTTGCCCTTGATCCAGGTGCAGGTTCCGTTTGCGGCAATGTCTTTAAACTGCGGATGCCACAGTACATCGTAGGTATGTTCACGGTCGTCCGAAGGCGTCATCACGTCTTCTACCACAAAGTACGGGTGTCCCAGTTCCCCGCCGTCTTTGATGAAGCGCACGGTGCGGCGATGGGTTACGGTGGTGTCGTTTTCGGGACCATAGCCGTCGTTATATACGCCGCCGGCTACGTCTTCTTTGTCGTCGGTTTTCCAGGTGACGTTTTCAGCTTTTTTGCGGATGTCGCCGTCTTTTCCGGCTTCCCAGGTGAAGATACGCTTGCGGTTTTGGCCCATGCCGTCCACCATCACGGTGTTGTGGCCGGGCGTGGTAAGCGTATAGGTAAAGAACGGCGAACGGTCGTAGGCGTATTTGCCGGCTTCGGTCAGCAGCAATTCGCCGTAAGCATGAACCAGCAGGTTCAGCTTGTCTTCGTGCTGGTGTCCGCGGCCGAAGTGACCGGCGTCGAGCAGCGCCCAAACGGCGTTTTCATCCCATCCGGTACGCATCACGGCGATGCCGGGGTATTCCAACAGCGTGGAAGTATAATCGGGCGCTTTGCCCTCTTTGCCGAACGTTTTGGTAAAGACAAAATCTTCGCGTTCGGGGAACAGTTCGCAGCCTGCTTCGATAAATTCGGCGGCGGTGTAATAGGCGCTGTCGTTGAGTTCGGGCAGGAAGGAATCGGGACGCATGATGCGCTGATACAGCTCATAGCCGCGTTCCAGGTTTTTCAGCAGTTTTTCCGGGAACGGCACGCCGTAGCGGTGCATCATCCGCATGGCGGCTTCGTAGTTGACCATCACGACGTGATGATAGCCGGGGGACAGCTCGAACTGGAAGCCGTCGGGATAGATCTGAATTTCGGTTTCGGCGGTCAGCTCGGTTACGGCGTATTCCAGCCAGGCCGGCGTATCGCGGAAGAACGGCGCCTGCAGGCAGACAAACAGCAAGCCTTTCAGCTCCATCAGGTACCAGTTGCCGTTGTGGGTGTTTTCAAAGCGCAGGCGATAGCCGTGCTCCCACAAAGACATAAACCAAAGCGTAACCACTTCATCGGTAAAAGCGGGCGTGTTGCCCAGCAGATTGAGGGCGATACCCCACGGCGTCATACGGATACCGGATTCGATGGTGCGCCAGGTATGGGTGGCGCCGGGTTCCGCATGCTGGGGAACGATGGCCTGATGCACCCAGGAGGTGAACATTTCGGCCAGTTTTTCGGCATAAGTAAGCTTGCCGGTGCGCAGGTATGCGCCGGTCAGCCAGGTATATTCCGCGCTGCGGTTTAATTGCCAAATCCATTCGTTATACTGGTCGGGCGTCTGGTTGGTTTCCCAATCGAAGCCGTCCGGGTAGCTGTGGGCAATGCCGCACGAAATCAGTGTGTTGTTCATCACGCGGTCGGCAGCGGCCATGAGGTCTTCGCCTTCCAGGCTGTGGTGACCGCCGAAATCCGGCTCGCTGATCTGATCGCGCCAAAGTTCGGGGCGCAAAGTTTTACGGGCGGCTTCGGCAAAAGCATGAGTGCAGGCTTCCCAGTCACGGGCAGCGGCTGCTTTTTTAACTTCGGCCATTTCCGGTGCGTCAAGATTCAGCACGCGGGTAAAAAATTCTTCTTGAGTCAATCTGGGTCCTGTCATACAACATCCTCCTGCGGATTTTCCGCGGCCGGAAGCTCCGGCCATCTGTTCCAAACAATTCGAAACGGAAGAACTTTCCGTTCTGCCTTATGCTAGCAGAAGCAGGCGGGGAAGTCAATATAAAGTGCAAAAAAGCTTTACATTCTGCTCATAAACAGCCCTTGCGGCGGCTAATTTCGAAAGGTATAATAAAAGCAGAAAAAGCGAACTCGTTATGTTTTTCAAAAGCAGGAGAAAGCTATGGAACCGTTTATTGAATTTAAAAATGTAAAGAAAATCTATAAAATGGGCGATGTGGAAATTCCGGCGCTCAGCGGCGTGGATTTTTCCATCAACAAAGGCGAAGTGGTGATTATTGCGGGCGCGAGCGGCGCCGGCAAAAGCACGATCCTCAACATTTTGGGCGGCATGGAAACCCTGACCGAGGGGGAAATCATCGTCGATGGCAAAAAAATCAGCGATTACGACCAAACCCAGCGTATCGGTTATCGCCGGTATGACGTGGGGTTTGTCTTCCAGTTTTACAATCTTGTGCAGAACCTGACGGCGCTTGAAAATGTGGAACTGGCCACGCAGATCAGCCGCGATCCGCTGGATATTGTGCAGGTGATGAAAGACGTGGGCCTGGAAAAGCAGATGGATCTATTCCCGGCCCAGCTTTCGGGCGGCGAACAGCAGCGCGTGGCCATTGCGCGCGCGCTGGCGAAAAATCCCAAGCTGCTGCTGTGCGACGAGCCGACCGGTGCGCTTGATTACAGCACAGGCAAGGCGATTTTGAAGCTTTTGCAGGATACATCCCGCCGCACAGGCATGACGGTGGTGATTATCACGCATAACCTGGCGCTTACAGCCATAGGAGACCGCGTAATCCGCGTCAAAAGCGGCCGGGTAGATTCCGTGACGGTGAACGAGCACCCCATGGACGTGGCCGACGTAGAATGGTAAGCGGCGAACCGCCGCTGGATACTTCACGGGGAAGTTTCGCTAGGTGTATAGGCTCAAGTCGCGCGGCAGATGCTTCCCATTTGTTTTATGCTTAATTCGTGAATTGTCAGCGGGGACTCCCCGCCTCGTCGGGGGTTTCCCCTACTTATGGCCGACACCCACGCAATAGCTACAAGCCGCGGTAAACCGCATAATAAAAAGCTCTTCCCGCGTGGAAGAGCTTTGCTTTTATATCGCCATAAATAAAAATGACAAAACGCTTACAAATTTCATAACAATGACAATTTGGTTACATTTTTGTCATAATCGTTGATTCCCTTTATAGAATATGATATACTATATTTGCAAACTAAGCAAAAAGCAAAAATATGTTTATTTTGAAAAAGGTGATTCCCATGCAGCCGGTATCGCGACCCCTATATTATTTTTTTAGAGGTGATTCGTGTGTTTAGAAAACGTTTGCTGCCTCTGGCGCTTTGTCTGCTTCTTCTGATTCCGCTTGCGGCGTGTCAAAAGCCTGAGACCACTGGCAGCAACGCGCCGGAAAGCACCCCAGGCGAAACTTCTTCCAAACAGGAAGTTCTGCCCGAAAAATTAGCTTCTCCTCTGCCCGATGCACCGTGGGGAACTTCTCTCGATGATGTGAAAAACCGCGTCGAACAAGCCGGTGAAACAATAACAATCAATGATTGGGGAAACGGAACTCGTGTGACTATGGTTCCCTGCTCAATTTATCTGCCGGAAGACGGTTTTCTGGGGATGCCGTATGCCGATATCAATTTTTATACGGTAGACCTGCGCTTCCACGATGACAAACTGGCAGAAGTTTGGATGTATCTCGAAGCCGAAAGCGATCAGGCAATTGTAGATCGGCTGACAGAAGTATACGGCGAACCGACGGAAGTTTCGCTGGAGGACTGGGATTTCCTTGCAACCATAGCCGAATTTACCAGTGATGATACCCGGCTTGAAATCACTCATGTCGACGAAAAACCTACACCCGGAGAACCTATCCAATATAGGCTTTGGTTCTATACCGAAATCGAATAATCGCAGGCCCCTTCCAAAACGGAAGGGGCTTTCCTTTTTGGAAAGCCCCTTGATGAAATCTTTTGTTGTCGGGGAACCCCCTTCCGGTGCGCGGATTCCCCTTTATTTTATCAGATAAATTTAACGGCTGTTCCGTAGGCCATGACTTCCGCCGCGCCCTGCATGACGGATGCGGAAGAATAACGCACGCACACAATCGCGTCTGCGCCCATTTGCTCGGCTTCTTCCACCATGCGCTTGGTAGCCAGCGCCCGGGCAGTATCCATCATATCCGTATAGGCTTTCAGTTCGCCGCCGACCAGCGTTTTGAAGCTCTGGGTAATATCGCGGCCGATGTTTTTGCTCTGGATTGTGCTGCCTTTCACAAGGCCCAGCATTTCAAACTGTTTGCCGGCAATCGTTTCAGTAGTGACTAAGATCATCTTCTTCTCCGCTCCTTATCTCCTGGATGCGCTGCATCAATACATAAATTCCCACACCCGAAAGCGAAACCAGTACGATCCCGAAAATCACCTTGATCCAAACCGGCATAGGCATGGCGATCACGGTGATGCCGTAACCGAAAAGAACCGCCAGCAAAAGCGCCACGATGACCACGGGGGCAATGATTTTTCGGATGGATTGTTTCATATCGATCCTGCTTTCTTGGGTGAGGGTGTCTGCAGTATAGCACGCGGCGGGAAAACGCGCAAGTCTTTGGCGAAATTTTCAGGGAAACAGCCGTACGCGCCTTGTCAGTCCTCTGACGCAATGGTATAATAAACAAACGGACCCATGCCCGCGGGCGGCGTCCGCATTCTTTTGTTTCAAACAGCTCACAAAGCTTAAATTTGAAGGAGGATGTCAAATGCCTTATGTGTATGCCGTGCTGTGGCTGGTGATCGGATTTATCCTGATTGTCAAATACAGAAAAGAAAGCCCGATTTTCTATGCGGCGGGCGGATTTTTCTTTTTTCTGGGATTCTGGTGGGGCGCCGACGCCATACTCGCCGTCGATTTGTTCGCGTCTCCCTGGGTTTGGATTCTGCGGGCCGTTTCGATCTGCGTCCTGCTGCCGCTGGTGATTTTCTACTTTAAACACTACCGCGACAGAAGCGCTCAGTCGGGCGGCGGAGAGGAAAAACACTGATGGAAGCCATCCTGCTTGTTATGGAAAAGGTCGGCATTTTGTTTGTGATGATCGCCGTAGGTTTTGCCTGCACCAAAGCCGGCATGCTGACGCACAAGGGTATTGCGGAAATTACGGCGTTTCTGCTGCGAATCGTCACGCCCTGCCTGATCGTTTCCTCGTTTCTTTCGGCCGACAGCGGCGTGGAACTGCCCGTTTTGGGCTTTTCGGTGCTTACCGCGGTTTTGGCGCATTTGCTCGCGATTCTTCTTTCGCTGCTTACTTTCCGCAAAACCGAACCGGACCGGCAGAAAACCCTGCGTTTTGCTGTGATTTTTTCCAATACCGGATTTATGGGCATGCCGCTGGTGCAGTCGGTTGTGGGCGACAGCGGCGTGGTGTATGCTTCGGTTTATATCGCCGTTTTCAATTTGTTCTGCTGGACATACGGCTATTCCATGATGAGCGGCGGGAAACGAGCCAGCCTGAAAACCGCACTGCTCAATCCGGGCGTGATCGGCCTGGCCGTAGGCGTGCCGATTTATCTGCTGAAAATTTCGCTGCCCGAATTGATTTTACAGCCTGTTGAGGGTTTTGCCGCGCTGAATACACCGCTGGCGATGGTGGTGGTGGGCAGCCATATCGCCGCCATCGAATGGAAATCGATGTTCACCGACTGGCAGGTGTATGCCGCCTCGGCTCTGCGTCTGATCGTGGCTCCCCTGCTGTTTTTGGGCGCCATGCTGTTGCTGCGCCCGTCCTATCCTCTGTTTGTTGGCAACGTGATTCAGGCCGCCGCGCCGGTTGCCGCCAACGCGGTGCTGTTCTCGGTGCAGTTTGGCCGGGACGCGCGTCTGGCTTCCAAGGTCGTGGCGCTTTCCACGCTGCTTTCGATCATTACTCTGCCGCTGTTTACGGTAGCGGCCGAGCTGCTGGCGTAATGCGGGGAGTCCCCGCCGACAAGTCGCGAATGAGGCATAAAGCAAATGGAAAGCATCTGCCGCGCGACTTGAGCTTATATATTTAGCGAAACTTCCCCGTGAAGTATCCCGCGGCGGTTCGCCGCCAGGGAACCCCCGGCGAGGGTTCCCTACGCCGAAACCGTCCCCCGGACGCTTTCGGCTACCCTCCTGCGCTTATGGAGGCAAAGGTATTTCGTCCGCTGCGGCGGACGCCCAAAGGGCGCTGCCCTCTGGACACCTGCAAACCTTTGAAAAGGGCGCCGTGTGCCAGTGGCACACAAACAAGGCGCCGACCGTAGCGGCAGCGAAGAATTGATCGAAACTTTCCGTGTTTGTATAGTAAGCTTCTGCCGCGTGACTTTGGCTTTTAATTTGATTTTAGCCCGCCCGCGACGTATCCAGCGGCGGTTCGCCGCCGAGGGTACCGAGCGACCCGCGAATTGGGAGCGGCAACTTGCCGCCCGATGAAAGGATGTTTTTTATGTTGATTGCCCCCTCTATGCTGGCCTGTGATTTTTCCCATATGGCCGACGAAGTGAAAAAAATCGATGCCGCCGGCGCCGATCTGGTTCATCTGGATGTCATGGACGGCCATTTTGTGCCGAACCTCAGCTTTGGCCCGGCCGTGATCGCCGCCCTGCGTCCCCACACCAAACTCCCGTTTGACGTGCATCTGATGCTTTCGCATCCGCTGGCGTATATCCGCACGTTTGCAAAATCGGGCGCGGATCTCATCACCTTCCACGTGGAATGCGAAGACGATCCCGCCGCCGTGATCGAAGAAATTCTGGCCTGCGGCTGTAAGCCGGGTCTGGCCGTCAAGCCCGGTACGCCTGTGGAAGCGCTGTTCCCCTATGCGGACAAGCTGGCCATGGCGCTGGTGATGACCGTGGAACCCGGATTCGGCGGCCAGTCGTTTATGGCTGATATGATGCCGAAAATCCGCACGCTTAAGGAAAAATTCCCCACGCTTACCGTAGAAGCCGACGGCGGCATTGGTCCCAAAACGATTGACGCCTGCCGCGAAGCCGGGCTGGATATTGCCGTAGCCGGTTCCAGCGTATTCAACGCCGAAGACACCGCTCAGGCTATCGCCGTGCTTAAATAAATTCCGCCGCCCAAAAGGAGTGAACGCCATGGAACCCGGTATCCGCCGCTACAAAAAAGAATTTGAATATTCCTATACGCTGGGGCCGTTCCCCACGTTTGAACTGCTGGAATCCCGCCCCGACCTGGCGCTGGAAGTGTGCGTTTCCCCTACGTTTAACGATAAGGAAAAGCTGTTCGCCCTTTGCGCGGAAAAGAACGTCCCCTGCCGCCTGGATCAGAAAACGCTCGACCGTATTTCCAACAAAGAAGTGGCCTATGCGGCCTGCAAGTTCCGTAAATTTGAGAGTAAACTTGCGGCGGACCGCCCGCACGTTATGCTGGTGAATCCTTCGGACATGGGCAACCTCGGGACGATTGAACGCACCATGCTGGCGTTCGGCGTACGCGACCTGGCGATTGTGGAGCCCTGCGCCGATCCGTTCAACCCCAAAGCGGTGCGCGCGTCGATGGGCGCGCTGTTCAAACTGCGCGTGCACGTCTACCCGGATTTTGAAAGCTATCGGCGGGAATTCCCCGAGCGGGATCTGTTCCCGTTTATGCTCGACGGCCACGAAGTGATCGAAGTGGACCGCTGCCCGCATTCTTCCTGCTGGACGCTGATTTTCGGCAACGAAGCCAGCGGCCTGCCCGCCTCGTTCCAGACGGTTGGGCGCAGCATTTTTATCCCGCAGGGGCCGGATGTGGATTCACTGAATCTGGCGGTTTCCGCGGCGATTGGACTGTACACGTTTACACGGACGACGCGAAGCTGATTTTTTGTGCGATATAGCCTCTTTTTCCTGTTTGTTTTGGGCGAAAAGATAGAAACGTCGATTTAACAGGGTAAAAGAGTATAAAAAGTATCGCTGCATTTACTGCAAGTTTAACAAAAACTGAAATCTCGATTTTGGCCAATTATACAAAACATAGAACCTGATTCAGACCCATTGACATCTTGAAAATGACACGTTATAATAAAGCCACAACAAGAGAGAAACAAACCGAAACGGCGAAAGCCGTCGATGAAAATCAGCTTACAAGCTTACGGCGAGTCCGTAATTTTTTTCAATACAACTCCTCCCCAAAATCCCAAAGGTGTGCAGCCTTTGGGATTTTACCTTTTCAGCCGCAGATTCCGGAAAAAACCGGCACCTGCGGCTTTTTGCTGCATAAGATAGAGTAAGAATACCGCTGCGGGAGGGGTGCGTGTGAAACTGAAGATCCTGGATGACGATCATCTGCTGGCCATACTGACGGCGCAGGAGGCGGAAACGCTGGGCATTTTCGAGGCGGACCGCACCATGCCGCTGCGTTTTCATAGTTTCCATTCCCGCCTGGCGGCCGCCAAAATTCTTTCTATTGCCTGCAGCGGCGGTTTTGCCTGCGAAGGGCGGCGCATCACCCTGCGTGCGCTGCCGTCTCAGGATGAAGAGCGCGTGCTGCTGCTGTTTACTCTGGAAAAGCGCCGCCGACAGTGTTACCGCATCAAACATACGCCGGAGCCGGTTTTGTTTCGTGTAGCGGATGCCGGCGCCGTTTTGGATTTGCTTTTTCGTCTGCGCACCCATCCGGCGGGCGGAAGGGTGCCCTTTTTACTGTATCGGCTGGGGCGGGGTTACGGGCTTATTTTTTCCGCGCCGGTTACGCTGCGCCGTTCCCTGCTGATTCTTTTGAGCGAATACGGCGAATACATTGGAAAAGGCGCGGCCGTCGCGGCTTTTGCGGCCGAACACGGCGAGCTGCTCAGTTCCGACGCCATGCGCGATCTGTCGCCCGTAAGCCAAAACAAAAACACGTTCCCCGAAACGGAAGATTGAATCCTTTGGGCAAACGGTTTTGTATATTTAGCCTAATAAATCCCATCGAACCCCTTGACGTATCTGCCGTATACAAACTATAATGGAAACAAATGAAAATCAGCCGTTTTTCCGGCAACAATAACAAAAAACAGGATCAAATGATCCTATAAAGGGGCGTTTTTGTATGGGAATGAAAAAAATCGGTATGCTCACCAGCGGCGGCGACTGTCAGGCGCTGAACGCCACCATGCGCGGCGTGGTAAAAGGCCTGTATCGCCTGTGCGACAATGTGCAGATTTACGGTTTTATCGACGGGTATAAGGGCCTGATTTACGGCAACTACCGCATGCTTACTTCCAACGATTTTTCGGGCATTCTCACCAAAGGCGGCACCATTCTGGGCTCTTCCCGTCAGCCGTTCAAGCTGATGCGCAAACCCGATGAAAACGGCCTGGATAAAGTAAAGGCCATGAAAGAAAATTATAAGAAACTCGGCCTCGACTGCCTGGTTGTGCTGGGCGGCAACGGATCGCAGAAAACCGCCAACCTGCTCAGTCAGGAAGGCCTCAACGTGATTGGCCTGCCCAAAACGATCGATAACGACCTTTGGGGCACCGATATGACGTTCGGTTTCCAGAGCGCGGTGGATATCGCCACCAACACCATCGACTGCATCCATACCACGGCCGCCTCTCACGGGCGCGCGTTTATTGTGGAAATCATGGGTCATAAGGTGGGCTGGATCACCCTGTACGCCGGTATTGCCGGCGGCGCCGACGTGGTGCTGATCCCGGAGATTCCTTATGATATCGATAAAGTTGTCAAAGCCTTGAATGAGCGCACCAAGGAAGGCAAGCGCTTCTCGATTCTGGCTGTGGCGGAAGGCGCCGTTTCCAAAGAAGTGGCCGCGCTTCCCAAAAAGGAACGCAAAAAGCTCGAGGAAAATCCGCAGTTTGTTTCCACGGCCTATCGCCTGGCGGACGAGCTTACCCGCAAGGGAATTCAGGATATCCGCGTAGCCGTTCCGGGACATACCCAGCGCGGCGGCTCTCCCTGCCCGTACGACCGCGTGCTTTCTTCCCGTCTGGGCGCCAAAGCCGCGCAGATGATCGCTGATAAAGATTATGGTAAACTCGTTGTGCTGGTCAACAACGAAATTACCGCGATCCCGCTGGAAGAATCCGCCGGTAAGCTCAAGTATGTCTCGCCCGAAAGCGACATCATCGAACAGGCCCGTACGCTGGGCATTTCGTTCGGTGACTAACGGAGGCTCGTATGGACTTTTCAAGCCGGATGCTGCCCTGCGGGACAAACTGCATCTTCCGCGAAGAAGGCTATTTTGTCTGGGGCGCTTCGATGTTCCGGCACGGCGAAAGCCTGTATATGGTTTATTCCCGGTGGGAAAAATCGAAGGGATTTGACGCCTGGGTTACGGATTCCGAACTTTGCCTGGCCAAAGGCCAAGATGCATTGGGGACGTTTGAGCATGTCAAAGTGATCGGTCCAAACCGTCCGAATAATGCCTGGTACGGCTCGTGTATGCATAATCCAACCGTGATTTCTGCAACCGGGAAACACTACCTGTATTTTATGGGCAACCGCGGCGACGGCGACTGGTGGCAGCACCGCAACCGTCAGCGGATCGGCGTAGCCTGGACGGACGACCCGGAAAACGAGTGGCATATTCTGCCCGATCCGGTGATCGATGTGACCCCCGGCGCCATCGATTCCCGCATGGTTTCCAATCCCACGGCCGTACATTTTGAAGACGGCAAAACGCTGATGGTCTATAAGGCTGTTTCCGACGACGGTCCCGAACCGGCCGGCGGCGCTGTGATCTGCGGCGTGGCTGAAGCGGAAGATCCGCTGGGCCCGTTCAAAAAACACGGAAAACCGATTATGGTAAACCCGCAGAATCCCTGGTCGGTGGAAGACCCGTTTATCTGGCGCGAAAACGGACGTCTGTATGCGCTTGTAAAAGATTTTCACGGCTATTTCACCGGAACCGGAACCTGCTCGACGGCTTTGTTTGAATCCCAGGACGGCTACGAATGGAACCCGGCTTCTCATGCGCTGGCGTTCGGTTTGGCGATTCCCACAAAAACGGGGATGCAGCCTGTTAAGAAGCTGGAGCGTCCGCAGATCTTCTTTGATGAGGACGGCAGCGCCGTTTTGCTGTGCGCCTGTATGCCGAAAGACGAAACAGATACATACAATATACGCATTCCGTTAAGGAAAGCAGACTGAATTTACCCGGCTTTGCCCCGTTTGGGGCAGAGCCGGTTCTTTTTTCGCTGCGAGAAAATAAGTGCCGATGTTACAGCTAAAATAATGCGCTTTTTTGTGCTAGGTGCACAGTTAATTGTTCGTTGCTAATTTTTTTATGTTTTTTGTCTGTGCAAAAAGTCAAACTTGGTGATTTAAACAAAAAACATCTTTAAACCTGTTGACAATTTGTAGGCACTATGCTATCATATAGTCACAAAAGAGAGATGGATAAAACAAGAACAACAAGAAAAGGAAAGAAGGAGATTCCAATGTTCCATTTATCTTGTTCCCAAAAGAAGATCCATCTGGTGTAAAGATGAGATCCAAACGGAAAAGCAAATGGAAAGAAGGAGATTCCAGTGTTCCAATTAGCTTGTTCGCAAAAGAGATCCGTCTAAAAAGAATCGCATGAGGTGATTCAGATGAGGAAAAGGCTATTGATTCTTTAAGCCGACCTCAAAGCCTTTTGTTGACAGGGGTGGAGAGGTCAAACAAACGAGCCGCCCTAAAAATGAATATGTTTACAAATCATCGATGAGGTGATTGAATATGAGGATGCACTTACTGGTTCAGTAAGCCGGCTTCCGGGTCGAAAGGCTGCGGAAGCCTGAAACAGACAAACCGATTTGTTTGAGGTCGATTGATTATGAGGATCCCGCTTCTGATTCGCTAGGATCGCTCTCTTGAATCAGCCAAAGGCGATTCAAAGAGCTTAAAAAGTTTTCGTTTAGAAATCGATAACTTGCCATTAAGACAGAGGTAATAAAATGAGGGTTCGACTTCTGATTCAGTAAGCCGGTTCCGGGCGAAAGCTGCGGAACCAGAAAACGGATGAACTGTTTGGTAAGAACTTCGAGGTATCGCGTATGAGGATCAAACTTCTCTTGCTTTGATAAGCGGCTTTCAAAAAGCCGTGTAAGCCTGAAAGAAGAATAGTGATCGATGGGATGACTGAGGTAATTTCATGAGGATTCCGCTTCTGATTCAGTAAGCCGGTTCCGGGTGAAAACTGCGGAACCGCAAAACGTAAAGCAGACCAAAAAAACAACATCGTTTGTTTGATGACCTGAATTTTTCTTTTGATTTTGACCTGCCTTGCAGATCATATAGAAAGTAAGAAAAACTTTTTCAAGAGCGGTCACAAACCGAGGATTTATCTATGAAGAAGTTTCACAGACTGGAATATTGAGTCGGTCCCAAGGTATAAAACCGGCGGGGCCTGAAGCCTGAATTTTCAATCTTTCTTTCATGATTTTGAGGATTGTGCTTATGAAAAGATTCCATAGACTGGAATATTGAGCCGGTCCCGAAGCGAAAGCCGGAGGGGCCATAAACAAAAACTTCATGAAATTGTTCGTAATTTTCTTCCTTTCTAATATTTGAAGGTGTTACAATGAAAAAATTCCATAGACTGGAACATTGAGTCGGTCCCAAGGTGAAAACCGGCGGGGCCAAAAACGATCCACTATCACAATGAATGAGGAGTTCATGCAATGTTGATAAGGATCCCACTACTGGAGTTTTAAGCCGGCCCCAAAGCGAAAGCCGGAGGGGCCAAACATAAAAAGCCATCTAATGGATGAGTGAGGACTACTATGAGGCGTAGACTACTGATTCTGTAAGCAGGCACCGAAGCCCTTTCGCGGCGGAGGCGCCGAAAGAAGGACATCGGCACCGGGTCCACAACAGGTTTAAAGATTTTAATCTTCCTGTTTCCTGTACGCAACGCAGAATGACATATTCGGACTTGGTGAAATAGCCTGTATGGCAAACAAAAAATTCGAGCGCTGCCCTGTTGATAGGGCAGCGCTCTTCCTTTATTTTGCAGGCGGCGAGTTGTTGTTCTAAGTCGTGCGGCAGTTTAGCGTCGCCAGGGAACCCCCGGCGAGGGTTCCCTACGGCAGAAACGTCCCTCGGACGTTTCTGCCTACCTTCCTGCGCTTAGGGAGTCAAAGGAATTCCGCTCTCTGCGGAGAGCGTCCAAAGGCTCTGCCTTTGGAAACCGCAAACCTTTGAAAAGGTTTGATCGAAACTTTTTTCGTTTGTATATCAGGCTTTGCGCACGGCGATATGCATCACGCTGCAAGCCGGGATTGTAAACGATACACCCGTCTCTGTTACGCGAACATCGGCCGTCTGTTTTTCAACCGCCGTTTTGTTTTCAAACGTATTGTGGGCGTTCATCTCGCCGGTGAGCAGTTCCGCTTCTGCGGTACCGCCGGTAAAGCCATCGAGAACGGCGTCCATCGGATAACTTTCCGTATCGGAAAGGTTCACCAGCGTGATGTGGACGGTTCCGTCCGCGTCCACGGTGGCGGATTCGTGCAGGTTCGGCACCCAGTTTTCGCCTTCGCCTACAGCAAAGCTTTCCACGGTGCTGTCGAGGAGCTTGCCGCCCTGGTGGTGTTTGTACATTTCAAAGACGTGATAGGTGGGGGTTAGCAGCATTTCGTCGCCGTCGGTTAGGATGACGGACTGCAATACATTGACTAGCTGAGCAATGTTGGCCATCTTTACGCGGTCGCAGTGTTTGTTGAAAATATTCAGGTTGATACCGGCCACCAGTGCGTCGCGCATGGTGTTCTGCTGATACAAAAATCCGGGGTTCGTGCCGGGTTCCACGTTGTACCAGGTGCCCCATTCGTCTACATGCAGACCGACGCGCTTTTCGGGATCGTATTTGTCCATGATCCGGCTGTGGTTGCGGATCAGTTCTTCCATGTAGAACGTCTTTTTCAGCGTGGCATAGAACAGATTGCGGTCAAATTCGGTCGCGCTGCCCTTGTCGCTCCAGTTTCCGGTGGGAACCGTATAGTAGTGCAGGGAAAGGCCGTCCATGTATTTCCCCGCGATCGACATCACGGTGTCGGTCCATTCGTAATCATCGGTGTTCGGACCGCAGGCGATTTTATACAGCTTGTTGTCGCCGTAATTGCGGCAGTAGGTTTGATAACGGCGGTATTCGTCCGCATAATAAGAAGGACGCATGTTGCCGCCGCAGCCCCAGTTTTCGTTGCCCACACCCAGATATTTGAGGTGCCACGGCTCTTTGCGGCCGTTCTGTTCGCGAAGTGTAGCCATGGGGGAAACGCCGTCAAACGTCATGTATTCTACCCATTCGTTCATTTCCTGAACGGTGCCGCTGCCCATGTTGGCGTTGACATACGGTTCGCAGCCCAGCTGACGGCAAAGCTCCATAAATTCATGCGTGCCGAAGGAATTGTCTTCCACCACGCCGCCCCAGTGGGTGTTGACCATGCGTTTGCGGGTTTCTTTGGGGCCGATGCCGTCTTTCCAGTGGTATTCATCGGCAAAACAGCCGCCCGGCCAGCGCAGAACCGGGATGCGCATTTTTTTCAGAGCTTCCACCACGTCGCAGCGCATGCCGTTTACGTTTTTGATAGGGGAATTTTCGCCTACATACAGGCCGCCGTAGATGCAGCGTCCCAGGTGCTCGGAAAAATGACCGTAGATTTCCGGGCTGACCGTCCCTTTGCGGGAGGGGCCGCCGATATGAAGTTTCGCCATAAGTTCTCCTCCTTTATGTTTAAACCGGCGCAGAAAATTCGCCGTTCGGGTTCTGTGTTCAGTATACCTGTCCGGACACGGCATTGTCAAATTTAATTCAGTTGTATTCATACACCTTTTTCGCTTGACTTGAAGCGGCGCATGGCCTACAATAAATTTACTCCTTTAAACATGATATTTTTACCAGTTTATTCAAAAAAACAGAGAGGGGGCCTCTTGATGATGTATACATCCATGACGGAACTGATCGGGCGCACGCCGCTGCTCGAGCTGAAACGCTACGCACAAAAAGCCGGTGTTTCGGGCAGACTGGCGGCCAAGCTTGAGATGTTCAATCCCGCAGGCAGCGCCAAAGACCGTGTGGCGGCGGCTATGATCCGCGACGCGGAAGAAAGCGGAAAACTTGCCCCGGGCGGTACGCTGATCGAGCCGACCAGCGGCAACACGGGCATCGGTCTGGCTGCTGTGGCGCGCGCCAAGGGCTATCAGGTGATTCTCACCATGCCGGATACGATGAGCGTGGAGCGCATTGAGCTGCTCAAAGCGTACGGTGCGCAGGTGGTGCTGACCCCTGGCGCGAAAGGGATGGCGGGTGCGATTGAACGCGCCGAAGAGCTGGCCGCGTCTACACCGAACAGCCTGATTCCCGGACAGTTTGATAACCCGGCAAACCCCAAAGCCCATTACGAAACAACCGGCCCCGAAATCTGGAACGATACACAGGGGGAAGTGGCCGCACTGGTTGCCGGCGTGGGAACCGGCGGCACCTTGACCGGTGCGGGGCGCTATTTAAAGGAACAAAACCCGGATATTCGCGTGATTGCCGTGGAGCCTGCGGCTTCTCCGCTGCTTTCCGGTGGCAAAGCCGGGCCGCATCCGATTCAGGGCATCGGCGCCAATTTTGTGCCGTCTGTGCTGGACCGTTCGCTGATCGATGAAATTATTCCCGTCAGCGGCGAAGAAGCGTTTGCGGCCAGCCGAGCGGTTGCCGGTGAGGAAGGCCTTTTGATCGGCATCAGCAGCGGCGCGGCGCTTTGGGCGGCTACACAGGTGGCAAAACGCCCGGAATTTGCCGGAAAAATCATCGCGGTGGTGCTGCCCGATACCGGTGAACATTACCTTTCGACCGATTTGTTCAAACAGGAACACGACTGATTTACAGGAGGCAAGAAGATGGAAAAAGCAAAAGTTTATTTTACGGATATGCACACCTCGTTTTCGGAAAATCTGCCGCAGAAGCTTGAGCGTCTGATCAAAACGGCCGGAATCGGGCAGATCGATTTTGAAAAGAAATATGCCGCGATCAAGATGCATTTCGGCGAGCCGGGCAACCTGGCTTTCCTGCGCCCGAACTACGCCGCGGTTGTGGCTAAAGTTGTGAAAGAACTGGGCGGCAAGCCGTTCCTTACAGACTGCAACACGCTGTATGTAGGCGGCCGCAAGAATGCACTCGACCATATCGACACCGCCTATGTCAACGGCTTTTCGCCGTTCTCTACGGGCTGTCATGTCATTATCGGCGACGGCCTGAAGGGCACCGACGATGTGCTGATTCCGGTTGAAGGCGGCGAATATGTTAAAGAAGCCAAGATCGGCCGCGCCATGATGGATGCCGACGTGTTTATTTCGCTGAGCCATTTCAAGGGCCACGAATTGACCGGTTTCGGCGGCGCCATCAAGAATATCGGTATGGGCTGTGGATCCCGCGCCGGTAAAATGGAAATGCACAACGCGGGCAAGCCGGAAGTCGATCCCGAAAAGTGCGTCGGCTGCGGACGCTGCATTAAAATCTGTGCCCACGATGCGCCGGTGATCACCAACCGCAAAGCCGCCATCGACCATACGAAATGCGTGGGCTGCGGTCGCTGCATCGGCGTGTGTCCCATGGACGCCATCAGTGCGCCCGGCGACGAAACCAATGAAATCCTGAATAAAAAGATGGCCGAGTACACCTGGGCCGTTCTCAACGGCCGTCCGCATTTCCATATCAGCCTGGTCATCGATGTTTCCCCGAACTGCGACTGCCACGCCGAAAACGACATTCCGATCGTGCCGGATGTGGGCATGTTTGCTTCGTTCGACCCGGTTGCGCTCGATCAGGCCTGCGCCGACGCGGTGAACCGCCAGACGATCATCGCCGATAGCCAGCTTGACCATATGCCGCACGTACACCACGATCATTTCATCGATTCCGCCCCCACCACGGATTGGCATTCTCAGATTGACCACGCCGTGAAAATGGGAATCGGCACCGATCAGTATGAATTGATCCGCATCTAAAATCTGTTTGATACAAGCCCTTTTTGTGATTTAAGGGGTGAAGCGTTGTGAAAAACAGAAATTTTTGCATCTTGGTCGGCGGCTTATGGCTGGTTTCGAGTGGATTGGCTTTGTGGGAATACCGCAGCCTCTGGGTTGCGCTGCCGCTGCTTTTGGCCGCGATCATCTTTTTGTCCCGGGCTTTGTGGCTGTATAAGCACGATAAAAAGGCCAAAAACTAACCCGGATGGTTTTCCACAGCCAACCCAAAAGTCGTTGAAAATCTTTGCATAAAAAAGAATCCCGTGCTCCGAAATGGAACACGGGATTTTTATTTGCGTGGGCGGGGAGTCCCCGCTGACAAGTCGCGAATGAGGCATAAAGCAAATGGAAAGTATCTGCCACGCGACTTGGGTGATATGCCGTCACCGCCAGGGAACCCCCGGCGAGGGTTCCCTACGGCAAAAACGTCCCCCGGACGTTTTTGCCTACCCTCCTGCGCTTATGAAGGCAAAAGAGTTTCGCGCCTTGCGAGGCGCGCCGGGGGGCGTTGCCCCTCGACCCCACGATTTTTTGAAAAAAATCGAATAAAACTTGCGGGGAGTCCCCGCCGACAATTCGCGACTCAAGCATAAAGCAAATGAAAATCATCTGCCGCGCGACACGAGCTCTCTATTCGCAAAAGCTTATTCGCGACGTATCTTGTGCCGGTTCGGCACCGACCCGCGACTCACCTGCGGAGGTTCTCCGCCCGCGACGTATCCTGTGCCAGTTCGGCACCTGTTTACAGCGCTTCCGTCAGCGCAAGCAGGGCAAGTGACTGGCCGTAAGCCATCGGCGCACGGATGATGTTTTTATAATGATCGGCGTCCATGCCCATGCCGGTACCGGCCGAAACGTTGAGCACCGTGCCGTCTTCATCCACGTTTTTGCAAATCGCCTGAAGCGCACGCTCCACGCAGGACTTATACCGTCCGCTGAGCAGACCCATCTTGATGCCCTTGAGCAGGCCGGCCGCAATGGCCGCCGTGCCCGAAACTTCGCCGTAGCTGTCGGCATCGGTCAAAACCGTGTGCCACAGACCGTCTTCGCCCTGCAATTTCAGGAGTGCCGAAGCCTGCGCCTTAAAGGTATCTACCAGATACTGGCGCACGCCGCCGTCGATCTTGTCTTCGAGAATCTCGAGGAAAGCCATTACGCCGTAAGTAAACCACGAGTTTCCGCGGCACCAGAAGATTCCGCCGAAATTATCCATGCGCTGGAAGCTCCAGCCGTGATAAAACAGGCCGTTCTTCTTTTCATACAGGTATTTGATGTGGATCAAAAACTGCCGTTCGGCTTCTTCGATCCAGTCCATGCGGTCGTATTTTACGCCCATGCGCGCCAAAAACAGCACCGCCATAAACAGTGTGTCGAGCCACAATTCGCCCTCGTTCATAATCACGCCGTTGTGGTCGCCGATGGCGCTGGTCACGTGCTGGAATCCGCCGTCGCGGGTTTTGGGCAGGCCGTTCATCAGCCATTCGGCGCGGTCGATACACAGTTCTTCATACTGCGGATCTTCCCACTGTACGCAGAAATCGGCGAGCGTCAGCAGAGGCGCGGTGGTATTGATGTTTTTGGAGGGCAAGCCTTCTTCTACATTGCGCTCAAACCATTCCCTAAGGAAAGCGTCAAAACGGTGTTCGTCGCCGCCTGCGCGCTGCAGACGCATCAGACCGTAAATGCCCACGCCCTGCGGCCAGTCCCATTCCTCGATACCGAAATCGCGGGCGATTTTTCCGCTCTGCGCTTCTTCGGCACTGGCGGTTTTGTCGCTGTCGTAATCGGCGCCGCCCAGATTCATCAGGCGATACACAACGCGATCAATGGTATCCTGCAAAACTTTCTTTTCCATTTGTACTCATCCTTTCTGCCCGGGGCAAGTAAATTCGGTAAAATCCTTGGTGAAGCTTTCATATAGGCTCTGGCCGTCGCGGCGCAGATAGCTGCCGTAAACCATCAGAACGGTTTCTTTTCCGCCCGGTGTGCGCCGAACGGCCAGAAGATAGGCGTCCGTTTCAAAGCCGAGCAGCGTATTGTTGCTGTTTTCGTGCATCTTGCGTCCGTCGGCCAACAGATTGTAGGCCACTTCATAGCTGTTTCCTTCATACGCAAAGCGCAGGCCGATCCAGTTTTTCCCGCCCATTTTCTCCGGGATCAGATCCGCCGCGTCATGCAGTCCATAGAACGAGACAAACTGCATCACGTCTGTTTTTTCACCGGCTTTAAACGCATAATACGCCTTGCGAGGCAGCTCGGGTTTGGCGTCGGGATCGGTTCCCTTGGCGTTTTCTGGGGGAAGATAACCTATGCGGGTTTCGATTTCTACCGCCTCGGGGAACAGCACGGTCGCCGAAAGCGGCGTTTTTCCCTGTACATGGATGCGGTTTCCGTCCGGCTGTCCTTCACCTACGCAATGGAAAAGCGAGGCAAATTCCGCCGGCGCATGGGTGCGCAGGTCATCCACCGTGACGAGAACATCGGGGCAAAGCCACAAAAAGCTGCGGTAATTGCGGTTGCAGCTGTCGCAGGTGGGGCCGGTGGCATCGGCCAGCAGGTACTTCATTTCGCCGTCTATAAAGTGGGAGAGCGTACCCGGGAATTTCGAGCCGCGAAACAGCGCGTCTTCCCGCTGGGCATGGCCGTTGATCGTGACGATATTATGTGCTTCGCACGTTTTGTAGTAGCCGCCGTATTCCGGCAGGTCATACGAGCAGTTGCCCGCATCGGGAATTACGGGTTCGCCGTCGGCAAACAGCATGAAATGCCCGGCGTCGTCGTGGGCGTGGTTCCAGGTGTAGCCGCAGCGCACAGCCAGCAGCGTCGCGTCCTTTTCCCACGAAGTACGCAGATAGGCGTATCCGCTTTTGTCGAAGACCATCGATTCCGGCAGCTTTTCAAGCGTTCCAAACGCTCCGCCCAACAGCTGCGGATATAGAAAATCAAACAGATCGGGCTCGGTTTTGTAGGTGTGGTAGGCATAGCGGATGGCCGGGTCATCGCAGCCCCACAGCAGCAAAAACTGCGGCAGTGCCGTGAATCCGCCGGAAAGCTTGCTGTCGCCGAAGTTGGGGAACAGCAGGGGCGCTTCCGGATTGGATGTGGGGTAAGACATCGCCATGAACGCCTGCGGTACGCGGTCGATCGATTCAAACTGCGTGCGTTCTTTTCCGTTTTCAAACAAACGGGCGTAGACAAACGCAAAGCGCATCAGTTCGCTGATGCCGTAATTAAAGTAGTTTGCGCTTTCGTAAAATAGGCCTTTGTCGTCGAAGTTGGCGGTTTTGTTCAGCAGGATTTCGCCCGCATAGGTGCAAAAGCCGTGCAGTGCGCCGAAAATCTGTTCCATCCAGGCGTCCGCTTCGGGGACATCCTCGTAAATGGAACAAAGCCCCACCGACGCCAGGCTGATGCATACCGACCACCAGTTGTGTCCCATGGAGTCCAGCGCGTGGATGCGTTTGCCGGGCAGAACCCAGTCCGAAAGCAAGGGACGGATACCGTTTTTCAGCATGGCCGCGCGGATGGTTTCGCGTTCGGCGGGGGAAAGCGTATCGTAAATGCAGTCGTAGGCCACGGCAAAGGCGTACAGAATGCGCGTGGTGGTCAGATCGCTCGTCCAGGGGGTGTCGCGGTCTTTGTTGGCGGGGCCGGTCCAGCAGTGGAAGGCCGCGTAATGAAGCATACCGTCTTTGAGCTTTTCGGCATAGACGCGCTCACCGGTTAACTGGTAAAGCAAACCGAAGCGCAGCGCCAGATCGGAGAAGGAATCGCCGATTTCATAGTAGCGTCCGTGCTGGGAATAGACGGAATCGGCGTATTCTTCCGTCAGCCACGGTTTTTCGAGCAGCGCATCGGACGCCTGCTTCCAGCCTGCGAATGTATCGCGCAGGGAAGCGTCTGTTTCAAGGCGTTTTTTAAGATCCTGTACATCCGATTCAAAATAGAGCAGGCGCGGATGCACGCCCGAATACAACAATTGATTCTGCATACAAATCCTCCACAGGAGAGAGTGCCGCCGGTACGGTTTTCCTGTTGTTTTCAGTGTAGCAGAACAAAAAAAGGATGTCAATGAAAAAGACGGGCGGCAAGTTGCCGCTCCCAAGTCGCGGGTCGGTGCCGAACCGGCACAGGATACGTCGCGGGCGGCGAACCGCCGCAGGATGCTTCACGGGGAAGCAAAAATGAAATTGATAGCCCAAGTCACGTGGCGGAAGCGTGATGTACAAACGTTAAAGTTTTTGTCCACTTTTTTCAAAAAGTGGTGGGGTGAAGGGGCAACGCCCTCGGCGCGCCTCGCAAGGCGCGAAACACCTTTGCCTTCTAAAGCGCAGGAGGGTAGAATCAAACATCCGGGCGGCGAACCGCCGCACGATCCTTCGCGGGTAAGCTTGTCGCTGTATCTGTACTTTAGTCGCGCGGCAGAGGTTTTTCATTTGTTTTATGCTTCATTCGCGACTTATGAGCGGAGATTCTCCGCCCTCGCCGGGGGTTCCCTTACTCATGGCTTGCACCTTTGCAACAGCTACGAGCCGACGGATAAAATAAAAAGCTCCTGCCATACGGAAGGAGCTTAGATTTTTATGAATGGCTGTTTTGTGTATGATCGCGAGCCATATTCAGAAATGCTAAACAAAAGAAAAAAGCCCGGATGAAAACATCCGGGCTTGGCGCGCTGGAAGGGACTTGGCAAGCTGCTTCGCAACTTGCCCGGCTTGGCCACCCCGCTTCGCGCGGTACCGGCCTGCGCCGCTCCTCGCGGCGAAACGCGCCCCCGGCGCCTTTCTCTGTGCTCGGACCCTTTCGGGTTCGAGTCCCAAAGAAAATTACGCAAAAGAAAAAGCCCGGATGAAAACATCCGGGCTTGGCGCGCTGGAAGGGACTTGGCAAGCTGCTTCGCAACTTGCCCGGCTTGGCCACCCCGCTTCGCATGGTACCGGCCTGCGCCGCTCCTCGCGGCGAAACGCGCCCCCGGCGCCTTTCTCTGCGCTCGGACCCTTTCGGGTTCGAGTCCCAAAGAAAATTACGCAAAAGAAAAAGCCCGGATGAAAACATCCGGGCTTGGCGCGCTGGAAGGGACTCGAACCCCTGACCTACTGGTTCGTAGCCAGTCACTCTATCCAGCTGAGCTACCAGCGCACACTTGTCTTTCGACAGCTTCATTATTATAAGCTTGTTTTGCTCAAAAGTCAAGTGTTTTTTCAAATTTTTTCTGATTCTTCTCTCAGGCTTCCTTCGGATCACGCAAAAGCATCACGGAATACCCAAATGCCGGCAGCTTGATTTCCTGCGAAACCGGCACGCCCGAGAAAAATCGAGCCTGTGAAAAGTCGGCGTCTACCTGCGCGCGGGCGATGTCATCCCCGCGGTTGACGGCGACCAATACGGCGTCTTCTCCGGCCTGGTTCAGCCGGGTGTATACCACCAGATCGCCTTTCGCGTACAATACGCGCAGTCCGCCTTCGCGGAAGACAGGGATCGAGCGGCGGAATTCCGCCAGATGCTGATACCAGCTGATTAGCCCGCGGTCTTCTTCTTTCCACGGATAAAATCCGCGGTTGAACGGATCGCGGCAGCCCTGCATGCCGGCTTCGTCGCCGTAGTAAATGCACGGCACGCCCGGCAGCGTAAACTGCATCAGCGACGCCAAACACAAGAGCTGCCGCCCGTGGCGGTACTGCTCCGGTGTGAGATGCTGCTGTTCCTGCCATTCGCGGTCGTGGCCTTCGCCGGTGATGCCGCACAAAACCGTGATGGCGCGTTCGGTGTCGTGGGTGCCGATATGGTTCATCAGCAGGCGCACCACCTGCGGCGGGTAATTTTCCACCACGCTTTCGATGATTTCCATCATCGGCGCGGCTTTTTTCCCGGTGAGGAAGCCCAGAATGGCTTCGCGGAACGGGTAATTCATTACGGAATCGAGCTGGCCGCCCAAAAGGTAGCGGCGGCGCTGTCCGTAGGCCATCTTGGTGGAAGCGTCTTCCCAAACTTCGCCCAGAATCACGGCGTCGGGATCGGCGGCTTTTACGCTTTGGCGCAAGTTATCGAGAAAACCGTCCGGCAGTTCGTCGGCTACGTCCAGCCGCCAGCCGGAAGCACCCGCGTGCAGCCAGCGCTGCGCAATACCGCCGGTTCCGTTGATATATTCGTTGTATTCCGGGTTCATTTCCCGGATGTTCGGCAGGGTGGTGAAATTCCACCAGCAGTCGTAATCGTCCGGCCAACGGCGGAACGTATACCAGGGATAGTACGGGGAGTTCGTGTCGTTGTAGGCGCCGCCCTCGCCGTAGCGTTTTTCGCGGTTAAAGTAAATGCTGTCGCTGCCCGTGTGGCTGAATACGCCGTCGAGCAGGATGCGGATACCGTGTTCTTTTGCGGCCCGGCACAAGCGGGTGAAATCTTCTTCCGTACCCAAAAGCGGATCGACGCGCGAATAATCAGCCGTGTTGTAGCGGTGGTTGGAATGCGCCTCGAAAATCGGGTTGAGGTACAGGCAGGTCACACCCAGCTGCTGAAGATACGGCAATTTTTGTTCGATGCCGCGCAAATCACCGCCGAAATAATCGTTGTTGCGTACTTCTCCGTGTTCATCCGGCCGCCAGACGGGAATATCGTGGCGGTCTTCGTGGAAAACGCGGTCTTTCGGTACGCCGGTTTTCGCCTCTCCCGAACAGGCAAAACGATCGGGGAAAATCTGATACATCACGCCCCCGGCCAGCCAGTCGGGCGTGGTGAAGTCTTTGTCATAGACGGTGAGCTGCCACAAACGGTCGCCGGAAAATTCACTGCCGCCGCCTGTGGAAGCGCGGAACAATCCGCGGTGTCCGCGGTCGGTGCGCAGTTCGAAACGGTAGAAATACAACCCCGGCTCCTGCGGGAAAAAGTCACATTCCCACCATTCGGCGTCCGTCCCGTTCATGCCGCACCAGAACATATCCAGCGTTTCGCGTCCGCCGCCGTCTTTCTCTACAATAAGCCATGCGCCCGAGCAAGACATCGAGCGCATGGGAGAAATCTTGAAATGAACACCCGTGCCGGCCGGCACCGCCCCGAGGGGAAAACGGTGACAAGGCCGACGGGAGTTGAAAATTTCAGGCGTCATGGGAACCTCTTACGGTTTGACCGGCTTGGCGAGCCAGATGGTATCGGCGTAATCGCGGATGGCGCGGTCAGCTGCAAAGATACCGGCGTGTGCAATGTTTTCCAGCGCCATGCGGTTCCACTTGGCGGCGTCGCGATACGTTTCCATCGCTTTACGCTGCGTGGCGGCATAGGAATCGAAATCGGCCAGCGCCATATACTGGTCCTGATTCAACAGCGCATTGTAGAGATCGTGAGCCTGCATGGAACCGATTTCGTCGATCGCACCGCGCAGAATTGGGTTGTTGTCGTAGAAGACATGCGGCTTGTAGCCGGTGGCTTTCAGCGCGTTGACTTCCGGCGTCGTCATACCGAACAGCAGGATGTTGTCATCGCCTACGCTGTCGTGGATTTCCACGTTCGCGCCGTCGAGCGTGCCCAGCGTAACCGCACCGTTAATCATAAACTTCATGTTGCTGGTACCGGAAGCTTCCGTACCGGCCAGAGAAATCTGTTCGCTGATTTCGGCGGCGGGGATCAGGATCTCGGCGGCCGAGACGCAGTAGTTTTCCACAAAGTGTACGCGCAGCTTCTGGTTGACGCGCGGATCGTTGTTGATCGTGTTGGCCAGCTTGACGATAAACTGGATGATCTGCTTGGCGAAGTAGTAGCCCGGGGCAGCCTTGGCGCCGAACAGATAGGTGTGGGGCGTGAAGTCGGCGTTCGGGTTTTCGCGCAGCCAGCGATACAGCGTGAGGATATGCAGTGCATTGAGGTGCTGGCGTTTATACTCGTGCATACGCTTGACCTGTACGTCGAAGATGCTGTCGGGGTCGATCGAAACGCCCTCCTGCTTCTTCAGGTAATTGGCCAGGCGCACCTTGTTTTCGTGTTTGATCTGCGCCAGTTTTTCCAAAACAGCGGGATCATCTTTATATTTGAGCAGGTCTTCCAGTTTCGCGGCGTCGTGGATATAATCCGGGCCGATCAGGTCGGTCAACAGGCCGGCCAGTTCCGGGTTCGACTGGTTCAGCCAGCGGCGGTGTGCGATACCGTTGGTGACGTTCTTGAATTTCTGCGGCATTTCGGTATAGAAATCGTGGAACACGGAGTCCTTGAGGATTTCGCTGTGCAGCGCGGATACGCCGTTGACGGAATGGCAGGCGATGACAGCCAGGTTAGCCATCTTCACATAGCCGTCGTTAAGGGGGGCCATGCGGCCGATTTTGTAGCCGTCCACGCCGCGGGCGTGCATTTCGGCGCAGAAGCGGCGGTTGATTTCAACGATGATCTGATAAATGCGCGGCAGGCGCATTTTCACCAGCTCTTCGCTCCAGCATTCCAGCGCTTCGCTCATAACGGTGTGGTTGGTGTAAGCTACGGTGCGCCCCACAATATTCCAGGCGTCTTCCCAGGTGTAGCCGCATTCGTCGAGCATAATGCGCATCATTTCGGGAATGGCCAATACGGGGTGTGTGTCGTTCAGGTGGATGGCAGCCAGGCGCGGCAGGTCGTCGAGCGAGCTGTGGGATTTCAGATGGCGGCTGATAATATCCTGCATCGTGGCCGAACACAGGAAGTACTGCTGCGAAAGGCGCAGGCTTTTGCCTTCCAGGTGGTTATCTTCGGGGTACAAAACCTTCGTGATTACGTCGGCCATAGCGCTCTGTTCCATCGCGCGCATGTAGTTGCCGGAGTTGAAGAGCTTCATGTCGAACTTGTCGTTTTCGGCTTTCCAGATACGCAGCACACTGATGCCGCGGCCGTCCATACCGGAAACGTACAGATCGTAGGGCACGGCGCGCACGGTGTTGTAGTTTTTGTGGTTGATGGAATGGTAGCGGTTGTTTTCGTGCCATTCTTCTTCCACATAGCCGTCAAAATGGACTTCCACCGTGTCTTCGGGCGCGGCCTGCATCCAGACGCGGCCGCCGGGCAGCCAGAAATCGGGCAATTCGGTCTGCCAGCCGTCCACCAGCTTCTGGCGGAAAATACCGTATTCATAGCGCAGCGAGTAACCCATGGCCGGGTAGCCCTGCGTGGCCAGGCCGTCGAGGAAGCAGGCGGCCAAACGGCCCAAACCGCCGTTGCCCAGGCCCGCGTCGGGTTCCTGTTCATAAAGACGGTCGAGTTTGATATTCATATCGGCCAGCGCGGTACGGGTGTTTTCTTCCAGACCCATATTGAAGAGGTTGTTCTTCAAAGAGCGGCCCAGCAAAAATTCCATGCAAAGGTAGTAAACCTGCTTGGTCTCCTGCTTGCGGGCCTGTGCCATAAATTCACTGCGGCGCTGTTTCATCAGATCCATGGTCATCAGCGCAACGGCTTTATAGTACTGCTCGTCGCTGGCGGCTTCGGGTGCAACGCCCATGTTGTTGTGAAGTTTTTCGATAATACGGGTTTTGATTTCCTGAACAGTAAGATTCGTGTTCACCAATGTGTCCCCCTCTGGTTAGGATATAATAATGAGCATAAATTATAAAAAATGTGTAAAATAAGCACCAAATCTTGAATGGTTCTTGTATAGTATAATAGGTTTTGGCTTATTTTTCAAGAGTAAGTCGCAGATTTCCTTACGAATTTATGAAAATATAAAAAAATCCATGCATCCCCTTTTATGCGGGATAAAAAAATCGTATAATTAGAAAGAGAAAACGCAGGAAAGCCGGGGCTTTGCCCGGCATTACCAATATAGCATGACAGGTTTGTAAAAATCAAGTTTTCTATGAATTTTTTGACGTTTGACAAAAGAAAGGCGGCGAGCGGAAAATGGAAAAGCGGCGTGTGCGGCTGATGGTGAACGGAATGCCCGTCAGCCTGTTGACAGATGAGTCCGATGAATATATGCAGGAATTGGTGCGGCAGGTGGAAGCTGATATACATGGAGCGGAAACCCCTTACGGCCCCACGGAGCGGCCGCTGTTGATGGCGGCGCTCAATTTGTGCGACCGGGCGATCCGCGCGGAAAAAGAGGGCGACGAGCTAAAAAAGCAGCTTGAAGAAAAAGAAGCGCGTCTAAACCAACAGGAAGACCAGATTCGCGCTTTGCGCGCGAGCCTGGAACGGCTGGAGGGTGCTGCCTGCGCAGGTGCGGACGGTTTGGACGCGGGCGCGGTTTTTGCCGAACACCGCAATCCTTTCCGCGCGCAGGAAGAAACCGAGCCGGGACTCAAGAGCTTTTTTGAAATCGATGCAGACGGAGGGAAGCACAATGCCTGATTCCAAACGCATTCCCGAACGGATCGAGGTGCTTTCTCCCGCAGGCGGGGAAGAAGCGCTCATTGCCGCCGTGCGCAGCGGGGCGGACGCCGTTTATCTGGGCGCTACTTTGTTCAGCGCCCGCGCGGGAGCCGCCAATTTTGACGACGAAGCCTTGCTTAGAGCCGCCGCGTATTGCCATGAACGCGGCGTAAAAGTTTATCTTACGGTGAATACCCTGCTGCGCGACGAAGAACTCGACGGCGCGCTGCGGGTGATTGAACTGGCGTGCCGTATGCCGGCCGACGCCGTGCTGGTGCAGGATCTGGGCCTGTACGCGCTGATGAAGCGCTGTGCGCCGCAGCTGACGGTGCACGCTTCTACTCAGATGAGCCTGCATACGCCGGCCGGCGCCGCGCTGGCACAGGAACTGGGCATGAGCCGCGTGGTGCTTTCGCGCGAGATGTCGCTTGCCGAAATGCGCGCCGTAGCCGACGCCTGCGACGTGGAGTTGGAAGCGTTTGTCCATGGGGCGCTGTGCATGTCCGTTTCGGGACAATGCTATTTCAGCGCGATCTTGGGTTCGCGCAGCGGCAACCGCGGGCAGTGTGCCCAGCCGTGCCGCCTGCCGTTTGCGGCCCCCGGCGGTACGGGACACGACCTGAGTCTCAAAGATTTTTCGTTTATCCCGCGCGTGGACGAGCTGCGCCGGGCGGGGATCTGTTCCGCCAAAATCGAAGGACGGCTTAAGCGGCCCGAATATGTGGCCGCCGCCACGCAGGCCTGCCGCCGCGCCGCCGACGGCGAAGCGATTCCGCCGGAGTTGCTGCGCGATCTCGAAGCGGTGTTTTCCCGTTCCGGCTTTACGGCCGGTTACCCGGACGGCAAACTGGGGCGCGGGATGTTCGGCATCCGCACCAAAGAAGACGTGGCCGCCGCGCAGAATAAGGTTTTTGCCGCGCTGCACACGATTTACCGCGGCGAACGCAAGAGCGTGCCGGTTGCTTTTTCGTTTACGGCCAAGGCCGGTCAGCCGCTGGCTTTAACGGTCCGCGATGCGCAGGGACACGAAGCGTCTGTACAGGGCGCTGTGCCCGAAGCGGCGATCAACCGCCCGGCCGATGAAGCCCGCTGCCGCGCGCAGCTGGAAAAAACGGGCGATACGCCTTATTACGCCGATCAGATCGACTGTACCATCGGCGAAGGACTGGCGGTTCCCGCTTCCGCGATCAACGCGCTTCGCCGGGATGCTTTGGCTGCGCTTTCGGCTTTGCGCGCCAGTCAGCCGGAAATTCCGTTTGTTTTGGATAAACCGGCCGTGCCGCCGCACGTGCCCGAAAAGCGCCGTCTGCGCGCGCGTTTTGCAAACGCCGGGCAGATTCCCGAAAACGCCCATGAGCTGGAATGGCTGTATCTGCCGCTGGAAAACGACGTGGAAACGTTCGTTTCTTTAAAACAGAAAGGCCTGCCGGTAGCCGTGGAACTGCCGCGGTCTATGTTCGGCGCTCAAGGTGCCGTGCGCCGCAAAATGCAGGCGCTGCTGAATGCCGGTATCGACACGTTCTGGTGCGGCAATCTGGGCGCCGTGGCGCTCTGCCGGGAACTGGGCGCGGTTTGTCACGGCGGCTTTTCGCTCAACGTAACCAATACATTTGCCCTCGAGGAGTATGCCCGCCTGGGCGCGGCGTCATGCGAATTGTCTTTTGAACTTTCGCTGCGCCAGAGCGCGCAGGTGGGCGGAAACGTTCCCCGCGGGATTCTGGTCTACGGCCGCCAGCCGATGATGCTGGTGCGCAACTGTCCGCTGGCCAATGCCCCGGGCGGCTGCCGCAACTGCCGCGAACCGGGCTCGATTACCGACCGCAAGGGCATTTCGTTCCCTGTGATGTGCACAAAAACGGGTGCCGGGCGCAGCGTGGAGATTCTCAACAGTGTGCCGTTGGCGCTGTGGGATCACGCCGAAGAAGCGGCGCGCGCCGATTTCGGCGTGCTGCGGTTTACTGTGGAAAACAGCGTGGAATGTGGGGAAATCCTGCAAAGCTTTCAACAATACGAAAAGCCAGTATTTCCCTGTACCCGCGGACTTTCCCAACGCGGCGTTGTGTAATGTTGAAAACTCGGTTGAAATTGTGGAAATGTTCGTTGAAACCCCGTTGAGGACTTGTTGATATAGGGCGGAATACATAGAAAAAACGCATATAAAATCTGAAAAAATCGAAGCTTGTCGGATTGTGTAAAGCGATTTGTGGAAAAGATGAAAGCGTGTGAAAATACGCTTCAAAAGGCAGTTTTCCACCGCAGGAGAACAAGTTTTCCACCATCTTGTGGCCAAAACAATGTTCGCCACAACCGGCAGAGGCAGAAAGGAATTAAAAGATGAAAAAAGGCAATTGGCTGCGCACACTGTTTTTGGTGGTGGTTATCGTCACAGCAGTGGTGCTGGGCAGCGTGCTGGGCGATGCGGCCGCGCAGGTGCCGGGCTTAGGCTGGCTGAATCTGGGTGTGCACGCGGGGATTGATCCGGTAACGGTGGATTTGGCTGTGATGACGCTTACGTTTGGTATTTCGATCAGTATCAACGTGGCACAGTCACTGTTGGTGATTGTCGCGGTGGTGCTGGCCTCGAAGCTGCGCATTTAGCGGCGGCGAACCGCCGCGGGATACTTCACGGGCGGAGAACCTCCGCCGGTAAGTCGCGGGTCGCTCGGTACCCTCGCTTAGCTTTTAAAAAAATTGCAATTAGGCGGCCGCGGCAGAAGCTTGATGTATAAACGAAAAAAGTTTCGATCAAACCTTTTCAAAGGTTTGCGGATTCCAAAGGCAGAGCCTTTGGCCGCTCTCCGCAGAGAGCGGAACTCTTTTGCCTCCATAAGCGCAGGATGGGGTGAGAAAACAGTCCGGTGGACTGTTTTCGAGGGGAAACCCTCGCCGGGGGTTTCCCCTTCATATGACCAACACCTAAGCAATAGTCGCGAACCGGCGGCCAATCACCCCGGCATCCTTCACCTGCAAAACAATCCGCTTAGAGGAAAAAAGAAAAAAGTTTACATAAAGAATCGACGAAAAGCGGTTGAGAAAAAAACGCTTTGCCGTTATAATAAAAATACTTGCGGTTTTATGGCCTAAAGATAAAAATGACAGAAAAAAACCGGACGTTTTGCTTTTCTTTTCTGCCGGAGCAGAGGGTGGCGGAATATTCGTTCTACAAAGAAAAAGGTGGTTTTTAAAATGGGTTTGTTTTCAATTTTTTCCAAAGATATCGGTATTGACCTGGGTACGGCCAATACGCTCGTGTACGTCAAGGGCAAGGGTATCGTGATGCGCGAGCCTTCCGTTGTGGCTGTGGATGTGCGTACGGATGAAGTGCTGGCCGTGGGACAAGCCGCCAAAGACATGATCGGCCGCACGCCCGGTTCGATCATCGCCGTTCGTCCGCTGAAAGACGGCGTTATCGCCGACTTTGACGTGACGGCGGCCATGCTCAAGCATTTTATCAAATCCGTTGTGCGCGGTTCGTTTTTCAGCCGCCCGCGAATTGTGATCTGCATTCCTTCCGGCGTAACGGAAGTGGAACGCCGCGCGGTAGAAGACGCCGCCCGTCAGGCCGGCAGCAACGCCGTGGAGCTGATTGAAGAACCGATGGCTGCGGCAATCGGCGCGGGCCTGCCTGTGGAAGATCCCACCGGCAGCATGGTGGTGGATATCGGCGGCGGCACGGCGGAAGTGGCCGTGATTTCGCTGGGCGATATCGTCGCCGCGGTTTCCGTTCGTATGGCCGGCGATAAATTCGACGACGCCATTGTCAACTATATTAAGAAAAAATATAACCTGCTGATCGGCGAACGCACCGCCGAAGAAATCAAGGTGGCGATCGGCTCCGCCTATCCGGTGGAAGAAGTAAAGGGCGCGTTTATGGAGATCAAGGGCCGCAATCTTGTGGACGGCCTGCCCAAGAACGTCACCGTTCACGCCGAAGAAGTCCGCGAAGCATTGGCCGACTGCATCCTCACGATTGTGGAAGCCGTAAAAAGCACGCTGGAAAAGACCCCGCCGGAACTGGCCGCCGATATTATCGACCACGGCATCACGCTCACAGGCGGCGGCGCTCTGCTGCGCGGATTGGATCGCCTGATCGCGCAGGAAACCGGTATGCCGGTGCAGGTGGCCGAAAGTCCGCTGGACTGCGTAGCGGAAGGAACGGGCCGCCGGCTGGAGTTTGGCGTAGCTTCAAAAGCCGCGCGCAAACGCTGAGTTTGGCGGGTGAATGGGTATGAAACGATTTTTTCACACCGGTAAGTCTCGGGTACTGGTGGGTGTTACGGCGGTGCTGTTGATTTTAGCTGTGCTTTCCGCCGGTTTCGGGCGCACGGCGACGTCCAGCTTTTTGGGTGTGATTACCGCGCCTTTGCAGGGAGCCGGAACGGCCGCCATGCGGGCCATCGGCGATGCGCTGGGCGTGAACGATCACACGGAAGAACTGGATGCGCTCAAAGAGGAAAACCGCCTGCTGCGCGAACAGCTGGTGGATTATTACGACGTGAAGCGGCAGAATATCCAGTATGCATCGATTCTCGAAATCAAGGAACAGAATAAGGATTTTGAATTTGTAGCGGCTGCGGTGATCGGCCGGGACCCTAACGACCTGTATTACGGCTTTTCCATCGATCAGGGCAGCCTGAATGGGATCAGCGTCAACGACCCGGTGATTACCAGCGACGGCGTAGTGGGGATCGTAACGGAAGTGTATGCAACCACCAGCCGGGTAAAGACGATTTTGTCGCCGGATCTCGAAATTTCGGCTGTTTCCACGGAATTCCGCGAAAGCGGCGTGACCTCGAGCGATATCGAAACGGCAGAAGCAGGCTGTATCCGTTTGAATTACCTGACGCGCGACACGAAGATCAAGGAAAACACGATCATCACCACGTCCGGCCTGAGCGGGGTGTACCCCAAAGGGTTGGTTTTGGGCTATGTCACCAGCGTACAGCCCAGCGAATACGACGTGTCTTACTGCGCAACGGTTCAGCCGTGCGTCGATATCAAAAACGTTACGGATGTCTTTGTCATCACTGATTTTCTGGGGCAGGGCGAATCGTCCAACGCGATTTTTGACGAACAGACCGGAGGAAACAAATGATGGAACGCCGGATGACGGCCGTACGGTATTTTGCCTATGCGCTGGAGTTTTTTGTTCTGCATGTCCTCAGCCAGACGCCCGGGATGCTTCCGGCTATCGAGGGAATCCGTCCGGTTCCGCTGATTGCGGCGGCTGTGGCGGCGGCGCTGTTTGAATCTGAAATTCCCAGCCTGGTTTTCGGGCTTTCGGCCGGACTGCTCATCGATTTCGGGATGGGCTGTGTGCTGGGATTCCACGCTTTGATTTTGGCGGCGCTGTGTTTTCTCATCAGCTGGCTGTGCCGCAATCTGCTGCGGGTGAATTTCTTGACCTGCGCGGCGGTTTCGCTGGGGGTTTGCGTGGTTTTGCTCTCCCTTCAATGGGTCTTTTTTGTGGTTTTGGCCGGGCAAAGCGGCGCGGGGCACATCTATGTGCGCTACATTTTGCCGCGGGCGGCGTATTCGGCGCTGTTCTGCCTGGTGGTTTATCCCATTCATCGGGGGCTGTTTTCCGTTACAGGCTGAGAATGGGATCGGGTTTGGATAAGGAGATGAATCAGGATGCACAAAGGGAAACATGTTTGGATGCGGTATGCAGCGTGCATCGTCCTGCTTGCGGCGTTTATCGTGGCGTTTGAGCTGCGCCTTTTGCAGTGGCAGGTGGCGCAGGGGGAAGATTTCGAAGAACTTTCCGCGTCGGGCGGTGCGTCTTCGGTTAAGATGACGGCCGCGCGCGGGGAAATCCTCGATAAGGACGGCAATGTTCTGGCGGGCAACCGCACGGTTTATAACGTGGTGTTCAACGCGACGGGTGCGGATGACAAAACGCTCAACCAGACGATTGCATCCACGATTATGCTTTTGGAAGGGCGCGGGCAGAAATGGATCAACGAACTGCCCATTGAGCGCAAAGAAGACGGCAGCTATGCTTTCAAAGCCGATATGGAAAGTGATATCGAGTATATGAAAGGGCCGTATATGCTCAACATGCAGTCGTATGCCACGGCGGAAGACTGTATGGCGTATATGACGGAGCTGTATGAATGCGAAGATATCGCCGATGAAACGCTTCGCATGAAAGTGATCGCCGTGCGCTACTATATGCAGAAACTGGGCTTTAGCCGCAGTACGCCGTATACGTTTGCGCAGGGTGTGGACGAGGCCACCGTGGCCGCCGTCAGTGAGGCTTCAGCCGAACTGCCGGGCGTTAACGTGGAAGTTTCTACCGAGCGGTATTACGAAAACGGCAGTCTTGCGCCGCATATTGTGGGCGAAATCTATTCGCTCACGCAGGATCAGTACAATGCACTTTCCGAAGAGGAAAAATACAGTAGCGAAAATATTTCGGGTTATACCTACGACGATAAACGCGGCCAGAGCGGCATCGAAAGCTATTTCGAAGACGAACTGCGCGGCGAAAACGGCCAGAAACTGGTGTATACAGACGGAGAAGGCAACGTTACCAATACAGAGGTAACGCAGGCACCGGTTTCGGGCAACACGGTTTACCTTACGCTTGATTCCAACTTGCAGGCGGTAGCGAACGCTTCTTTGGCCAAAAACGTAAAAGCCGCGCAGGAAAACGGTCTCGAGCGGCAGCAGGAAGCCATTGCAAATGGCGATGAGGATACCGAAGGCTTTGGCGAAGACTGTACAGCCGGTGCGGCCGTGGTGCTTTCGGTAGACGATTTTTCAATTCTGGCGGCATCGAATTATCCCACCTATGATATGAACCGCTATATCGAGGATGAAAAATATAAGCTGCAGCTGCTGAACGACAGCGAAAATACGCCCATGTTTAACCGTGCATTCGACGGTGCTTTTATGCCGGGTTCCGTTTTTAAGCCCTGCGTGGCCTGCGCGGGACTGGAAGAAGGCGTAATTACGCCGGTTACGGAGATTTTCTGTGCCGGGCGCTACTTGTATTACGACGATTACCAGCCGCGATGCCTGGGATACCATAGCAACGTTGCTGTGCATGAAGCGCTTGCGGAATCGTGCAACGTGTTCTTCTACGACACGGGCCGCCAGCTGGGCATCGATCGCCTGGGCGCTTACGCCAACCTGTTTGGTCTGGGCGTCAAGACGGGCGTGGAAATCGGCGAAAGCGAAGGTACGATGTCTTCCCGCGAAGAATATCAGGAAAATCATGGCGTGACCTGGACGGACGGTTTGACGATTCAGGCGGCCATCGGTCAGCTGGACGACGCGTTTACGCCTTTGCAGCTGGCAACTTATTGCGCGACGATCGCCAACGACGGCGTTCGCTTGAAAACCCATTTGCTCGACCATATCACCGACTATAACCGTCAGAATGTGGTCAGCGAATACGAACCCGAAGTGATGGCCGATACGGGCATTTCCCAGTCGACGCTGGATGTTGTCAAATCTGGCATGCGCGAAGTGGTGCTTTCCGGTACCGGTGCCACCAAGTTCGGCGATTACGGCATTGCTTTGGGTGCCAAAACCGGTACGGCCGAAGTGCCCGGGCATTCCGATAACGTCACGTTTATTGCGTTTGCCCCGTATGACGATCCGGAAATTGCCGTGGCAGTGGTTTTGCAGTACGGCGCGAGCGGTACGTATTGCCAGGAAGTGGCCAAAGATATTCTCGACGCTTATTTTTACGGCAAGACCGTAAACGATAAGGGCGAGCTGGTTTTCCCGGATGAAGAGGAAGATCAGGATAACGCCGACAGCGGAGAATCGTCCGTTTCCTCGGATTCCGCCGCAGCTTCTGCTCAGACGGAATCGTCTGAACCCGCTTCTTCCGAATCCACTTCTTCTCAGCCCGAAGATTCCGCGCTGAACAGCCAGACGGAAAACGGGACAAGCTCACAAGAATCGGAACCCTCATCCGAAACCTCGGTTTCTTCGGATTTAGATACTTTAACAACAGCTTACAGTCAGTCTGTTGAGCAACCGGATGTTTGGAAGGATGATGATTCTTCGGGCGGGTAGCTTGGCACAGGTATTTTTCGGAAATTTCAAAAAAACAAGGCTTTTAGCTAAAAAATCTTTTGACTATTTGCACGTCTTGTGCTATTATGACAGAGTAGGGACATGTTGTTATGGGAAAGATTGTAATCCTCACATCCGGTAAGGGCGGCGCAGGGGTTTCCTGTGCGGCTGCTGTATTTGCCGCAGAACTGGCCGAAACCGGCCGCAGGGTTCTGCTGATGGATCTGGCTGCGGGTTTGCGCACGCAGGATTTTCTTACGGCGGCGGACGAGCTGCTGCTGTATGATCTCGCGGACGCGGCGGCCGGCCGATGCACTTTGCAGGATGTATGGTATGCGTCTCCGGCTTATGAGGGTGTTTGGGTTTTGCCTGCGCCCGGAAAAAAAGATGAAATGCCATCTGCTGCCCAGACGGTTGATTTGCTGCGCCGCTGTGCGCAGTGTTTTGACCATGTGGTCGTGGATTGCCCGGCGGGTTCGAATCTGCTTTTCGAATTGGCCGGCGCGGCAGATGATGTGGCTATCTGTTGTACGCCGGACCCGATGAGTGTCCGGGCTTGCGCGGCCGTTCGCGAGGAACTCGCGGAAGCGTTTGCCGGAGAAGCCCGCTTGATTATTTCCAAATTCAATGAAGAAGAGATGCTGGCCGTATGGAATACGAACGATCTGGACGGCGTGATTGACGGCGTGGGGCTGCGGCTTTTGGGCGTGGTTCCGCGCGATACCGCGTTTGCCCGTTGGATCGCTGCTCGGGATCAGCGTGTATGCAAAACGGCGGCTTGGGGCGCACTGGGGCGCTGTTGTGCCCGTCTGCGCGGAGAAACCATTCCGCTTTCTCTAAAACGCAGCTGATCCGGTATCTGTTTTTTCTGCATCCATGGCGTTGTGTCTTAATTTTATACGGAGGGGTGTTTGTCATGAATATTGCGCTGATTGCACACGATGCAAAAAAAGAGCTGATGGTACAGTTCTGTATTGCATATTGCGGCATTCTCAGCCGACATACGCTGTGCGCAACGGGGACGACGGGGAAAATGGTTTCCGAGGCTACGGGACTTGAGATGCAGCGCTTTTTGAGCGGCTCGCAGGGCGGGGATCAGCAGCTTGCTGCCCGTATCTCCTGCAACGAGATCGACCTGCTGCTGTTTTTCCGTGATCCGCTCACCGCCAAACCGAATGAGCCCAACGATATGAATTTGCTGCGTTTGTGCGATATGTATAATATTCCGGTGGCAACCAATATTGCCACGGCCGAAGTTCTGGTCCACGGACTGGAGCGCGGCGACCTGGATTGGAGAAATATTCTGCGCAACTGACCGCGCAGGAAAAGAACCCCGGCGAAGAACGGGAAGAGTATCTGCTGCAAATCCGAAAGAGAAAATGCGCCGAGGCTGAAAGCGCGTTGCGGTTTTTTGCGCAGGGAAGACACCCGGGAGCTTTTGCGCTGTTTGGCGCCGTTTTGCCGCGTTAAGGCAGCCTGAAAGGGGCAGTTTCTGCCCGAAGAAGGGTGGCACCACGGGAATGACTCCCGTCCCTTTGTGGGACGGGAGCTTTTTATATTTTTTTGAAATAAACCGGTTTTTCCGGAATGAAAACGAAATGAGGGAACGATATGGCATTGCTGACAAAAGCCCCCAAGGGCACATACGACCTGTTGCCCCGCGATACGGCCCGCTGGCAGGCGGTAGAAGCCGTGATGAAGAGCGAAGCGGAGCTGCACGGTTTCCGCGAAATCCGCACGCCTGTGTTTGAACACACCGAGCTGTTCCTGCGCGGTGTGGGAGACACCACCGACGTGGTGGAAAAACAGATGTATACGTTTGAAGATAAGGGCGGGCGCTCCATCACCCTGCGTCCGGAAGGTACCGCAGGCGCCGCGCGCGCCATGCTGGAGCATGCCCTGTATAACGAAGGTTTGCCGGTTAAGCTTTACTACAACACGTCCTGCTATCGCTATGAAAAGCCGCAGGCCGGCCGTCTGCGCGAACTGCATCAGTTCGGCGTGGAAATGTTCGGCGCCGCCGATCCGGCCGCCGATGCACAGGTGATTCTGCTTGCCCACGGCGCAATCGGACGCCTGGGGCTGCGCAATATCACGCTGGAGATCAACTCCATCGGCTGCCCCACCTGCCGCGCGCGTTATCATCAGGCGCTCAAGGAATATTTCTCCGCCCGCTGCGATGAGCTGTGTGAAACCTGCCTTTCCCGTCTGGAGCGCAACCCCATGCGTATCCTCGACTGCAAAAGCCCGGTTTGCCAGGAAATCGCCGCCGGTGCGCCGAAGATTCTCGATTATCTGTGCGACGACTGCCGCACGCATTTCGAAGCGGTGCAGCAGTATCTCACGCTTGCCGGCGTGGAATTCACCGTGAATCCCACGATCGTGCGCGGACTCGATTACTACACGCGCACGGTGTTTGAATTTGTTTCGTCCGAGCCGGGCTATTCGTTCGCCATCGGCGGCGGCGGCCGTTACGACGGTCTGGCCGAAGAGCTGGGCGGCAAATCGATTCCGGGCCTGGGCTTCGGCTTGGGTATGGATCGCATCCTGCTTGTGATGCAGGCGCAGCAGATCGAATTCCCCGCGGAAGAAACCTGCGAAGTATACCTGGCTTCTATGGGACAGGCTGCTCAGCAGAAAGCGTTTGTGCTGGCGCAGAAAATGCGCGAATGCGGTATCGCCGCCGAATGCGACGTGTGCGCCCGCGGCCTGAAAGCCCAGATGAAATATGCCGATAAGATCCACGCCCAATATACGATTGTGCTGGGCGACGACGAACTGGCAAACGGCAAGGCCGAGCTGAAAAACATGGCCACCGGCGAAAAGAAGGAAATCTCCATCGGAGACGATTTTATCGACGCCTATCTCACGCTTTCCACCGAACAGAGCGACCTCGCTTTCTGACCGGCGGAAAAGAACAGTTGATTGAAATAAAGAATAAAAGAAAGAAGTGTATCGAATGTTTCAGTCCAGAACACATACCTGCGGCGAGCTGCGTCTTGCCCATGCAGGCGAAAAAGTGACGCTGACCGGTTGGATGGAAAACGTCCGCGAAGTCGGCACCAACCTCGCTTTCGTTGTGCTCCGCGATTTTTACGGCACCACCCAGATCGTTGTAGAAAACGAAGAGATGATGTCTGTTATCCGTCCGCTGAATAAGGAATCCACGCTCTCTGTCACCGGCGTTGTGCGCGAGCGCAGCAGCAAGAACCCCAAGCAGGCTACCGGCGAGATCGAAGTCGTTCCGGAAGAGATCAAGGTTTTGGGCCGCTGCCGCTACAACGAGCTACCGTTCGAAATCAACCGCTCCAAAGAGGCGGACGAAACACAGCGTCTGAAATACCGCTACCTCGACCTGCGCAACCCGGATGTGAAAAAGAACATCATCCTGCGCAGCCAGGTTGTGTATGCCCTGCGTCAGGCGATGGTGGAACACGGTTTCATGGAAATCACCACCCCGATCCTGACGGCTTCTTCCCCGGAAGGCGCGCGCGACTATCTCGTTCCGGCGCGTAAACACCCGGGCAAGTTCTATGCACTGCCGCAGGCTCCGCAGCAGTTTAAACAGCTTTTGATGACGGCCGGTTTTGACCGTTATTTCCAGATCGCCCCGTGCTTCCGCGATGAAGACGCCCGCGGCGACCGTTCCCCCGGCGAATTTTATCAGATGGATATGGAAATGGCGTTTGCCAGCCAGGAAGACGTTTTCGCTGTGCTGGAAGATGTTTTGCCGCCGATCTTCGCCAAATACGGCACTTATAACATCGCTTCTTCCGCGCCGTTTACGCGCATCCCGTACCGTCAGGCTATGGAAGAATACGGCAGCGACAAACCCGACCTGCGTATCGACCTGAAGGTCAAAGATGTGACGGAGCTGCTGGCAGACTGTGGCTTTGAGCCGTTCAATGGCCAGGTTGTTAAGGCTGTGCCGGTCACCGGCTGCAAGCTGGCGCGCAAGGCGATCGATAAACTTTGCGCCGAAGTAGAAGTGCAGGCCGGACGCAAGCCGTACTGGTTCAAGATGGATGAAACCGGCGCGATTGCCGGCGGCATCGCCAAGTTCGTCAACGCCGATCCCGCTACGGTGGAAAAGGTGACCGAGGCGCTGGGTCTGGAGCCGAACACGCTGGTCTTCCTTTCCTGCGGTAAGCTGGAAGAAGCACAGAAAACCGCAGGCGTGATGCGCAAAATGCTGGGCGTCGCCTGCGAAGGCCATATGGATAAAGAACGCTATGAATTCTGCTGGATTGTAGATTTCCCGATGTACGAAATCGGCGAAGAATCCGGCGAACTGGAATTCTGCCACAACCCCTTCTCGATGCCTTCCGGCGGCATGGATGTGCTGCTGAAAGCCGAGCGCGGCGAAATCAACCCGCTGGATATTCTGGCCGATCAGTACGACCTGGTTTGCAACGGCGTGGAACTTTCCTCCGGCGCTGTTCGTAACCATGATCCGGAAATCATGGTGAAAGCGTTCGAAATGGTTCGCCTGGGCGAAGACGACGTGCGCGCCAAGTTCCCGGCCATGTACAACGCATTCTGCTATGGTGCGCCGCCGCACGCGGGTATCGCTCCCGGCGTGGACCGCATGGTCATGCTGCTTTGCGGCGAAGAATCGATCCGCGAAGTGATTGCGTTCCCGATGAACAAGAACGCGCAGGACGTCATGATGGATGCGCCTTCCGCTGTGGAACAGAAGCAGCTGGATGAACTGCACATCGCCATCGTGAAAGAAGAACCCCAAGCCGAATAAGCGGCAAGTTGCCGCTCCCAAGTCGCGGGTCGCTCGTTCCTCGCTTCGCTTTGATGAGAATTGCCGTCAAGCGGCCGCGGGTGCCGAACCAGCACAGGCAAGTCGCGGGTCGCTCGGTGCCCTCGCTTCGCTTTCATAAAAATTGCCGTCAAGCGGTCGCGGCGGAGGCTAGTAATACAAACATTAAAGTTTTCGTCCACCTTTTTCAAAAGGTGGTGGGGTCGAGGGGCAAAGCCCCCGGCGCGCCTCGCAAGGCGCGAAACACCTTTGCATCACAAAGCGCAGGAGGGTAGGCAGAAACGTCCGGGGGACGTTTCTGCCGTAGGGAACCCTCGCCGGGGGTTCCCTGGCGGTGCCGAACCGGCACAGGATACGTCGCGGACAGGCTGAAATAAAATTGTAGGCTAAAGTCACGCGGCGGAAGCTTGATGTACAAACGGTAAAAGTTTTCGTCCACCTTTTTCAAAAGGTGGTGGGGTCGAGGGGCAAAGTCCCTCGGCGCGTCCCGCAGGACGCGAAACACCTTTGCGTCACAAAGTGCAGGAGGGTAGGCAGAAACGTCCGGGGGTTCCCTGGCGGTGCCGAACCGGCACGGGATACTTCACGGGGCATGCTTTCCATTTACACTTGCTTCTGTCGCGCGGCAGAAGATTAGATTTTGATGGAGGCTTTATCCGCGACTTGTCAGCGGGGACTCCCCCGTCTCGCCGGGGGTTCCCTGCTCATGGCCAGCACCTACACAATAGCTGCGAGCCGCAGTATGTTACGAGCGGATCTTCTCTAAACATCGCCGAAAGGAGTTTACGATGGAAAAAACGGAACATGCCGATTATTCCGGGCAGAATTTTGCCGAGGAAACCCTTTCGGGCGGAGAATTTGAACAATGCCGCTTCAACGGCGCTTCGTTTGCTTCGGCAGAGCTGCGGGGCGTGCGGTTTCTCAACTGCGACTTTTCCTTTGCCGATTTTTCCGATACGCGGATTTGTGACTGCGTGTTTGCCGGCTGTACGTTTTCGGGTGCGAACTTTTTTGCCGCCGTGCTGAAAAACTGCCGCCTCAACGGCAGCAGCCTGTTTGGCGCGGAACTTTCCGGCACGACGTTTGCGGGCGGGCAGTTTCGGGATGTGATTTTCGAGGGCTGCGACCTGCGCCGCACGGATTTTTCCGGAATCGATGCCGCCGGCGCGAATTTTTCGGGTGCCAATCTTTCACATTGCACGTTTAGAGGCGCATGCCTGGTTGGCTGCGTGCTCAAAGAAGCTGACCTGACCCACGCCGATTTGCGAGACGCGGATATTTCCCGCACCGATCTGAAATTTGCCAAACTTGGCAAGACAAAAATCGATCTCACGCAGGCGGCTGTTCTGGCGGCTCAAATGGGCTGCGAAGTGGGCTGAAAGAAGAGTTTTTCCGTCTGCGTTTACAGAAAATTCACAAGTTTTTTGACGCAAGGCCGTGTAAAAAAATCGAAACAGGATTGATTATTTCCGGCCTTCGTGTTACAATAATCACAAATGGCGCTTTTCTAAAGCAGCAATGCCGCGGCGCTTTTTGCATTGCATTACATGCCTGATGGGCGAAAGGAGTAAAATACATGACGACGAACAAGAGTGTACTCACTTGGCTCGACGAGATGCAGGCTCTGCTCAACCCCGACAAAGTTGTTTGGGTAGACGGCAGCGAAGCTCAGCTCGAGCAGTTCCGTGCCGAAGCTTGCGCTTCCGGCGATCTGATGAAGCTCAACGAGGAGAAGCTCCCCGGCTGCTATCTGCACCGCACCGCTGTTAACGACGTGGCTCGTGTAGAAGGCAGAACCTTTATCTGCACCCCCACCAAGGAAGAGGCCGGCCCCACCAACAACTGGATGGATCCGCAGGAAACCTATAAAATGCTGTTTGACATCGCTCGCGGCAGCTACAAGGGCCGTACGATGTATATCATCCCCTATTCCATGGGTCCGATCGGTTCCCCTCTGGCCAAGATCGGCGTTGAGGTTACCGACTCCCTGTATGTTGTTCTGAACATGGCCATCATGACCCGCGTAGGCGCCAAGGTTTGGGATGTTCTGGGCGACAGCACCGACTGGGTAAAAGGTCTGCACAGCCGCTGCGACATCGATGAAGAAAAGAGATATATCTGCCACTTCCCGCAGGATAACTATATCATTTCCGTAAACTCCGGTTACGGCGGAAACGTGCTGCTGGGCAAAAAGTGCTTTGCTCTGCGTATCGCTTCCTATCAGGCCAAGAACGAAGGCTGGATGGCTGAGCACATGCTGATCCTCGGTGTTGAGAATCCGCAGGGCGAAGTTAAGTATGTAACCGCCGCCTTCCCGTCCGCTTGCGGCAAGACCAACCTGGCCATGATGATCCCGCCGGAAGGCTATCGTGAAAAGGGCTACAAAGTCTGGACCGTTGGCGATGACATCGCTTGGATGCGTCCCGGCAAGGATGGCCGTCTGTATGCCATCAACCCCGAAAACGGATTCTTCGGCGTAGCTCCGGGTACCAACGCTAAGTCCAACCCGAACGCTCTGGCCACGACCCGCAAGGGCACCATCTTCACCAACGTTGCTCTGAACAAAGACGACAACACCGTGTGGTGGGAAGGCCTCGACAAGAACCCGCCTGTCAACGCTGTTGAATGGAAGGGCACCGAAGTAAACGGTGTTGAATACACCGCTGCTGGCAACAAGCTGGCTCATCCGAACAGCCGCTTCACTGCTCCGGCTAAGAACTGCCCCTGCGTAAGCCCCGAATTCGATAAGGGCGAAGGCGTGCCGATCTCCGCTATCATCTTCGGCGGCCGCCGTCAGAAGACCACTCCGCTGGTGTATCAGTCCCGCGACTGGAACCACGGTGTATTCATGGGTTCTGTTTGCGCTTCCGAAACCACCGCTGCTGCTACCGGCGCTGTGGGCGTGCTGCGTCATGACCCGATGGCCATGAAGCCCTTCTGCGGCTACAACATGGGCGACTACTTCCAGCACTGGATTGACATGGGCAAGGTCTTGGGCGACAAGGCTCCGAAGATCTTCAATGTCAACTGGTTCCGTGTGGACGAAAACGGCCACTTCATTTGGCCCGGCTTCGGCGACAACATGCGTGTTGTTGAATGGATCCTCGGCCGCTGCGACGGCACTGCCGACGCTGTGGAAACCCCGATCGGCTTCCTGCCCAAGGCTGAAGACATCAACCTCGAAGGCCTCAAGGACTTCACCATTGAAGACCTCAAGGGCATCCTGGCTGTTGACAAGAAAGAATGGGCTGGCGAAGCTGCTGAAATCGAAGAGTTCTACAAGACCTTCGGTGACAAGCTCCCGGCTGCTCTGCGTGAACAGCTCGAAATCCTCAAGAAGAACACCGCTGAATAATTTCTGCTGTGTGAATAGGCCCTCCGGTTCTGCCGGAGGGCTTCTTTTTATTCTTTGTTTCGTTATTTTATATATATTTAAGCGCGAATAGTTGACAAATATGCTTAATTTTTGTATGATGAGGTTGAAGGGAGGGAGTTTTATGAAATACACAATTTGCTTTTTGTGCTTGCTATTTATTGGTGTGATGGCGGTGAGCGTGGCTTTTGTGCGCTGGGAAACGCCCCCGAAACGGGATGTTCAGCAGCCGGATACGCTCCCGGATACGTTTGCAGGTTTTTGTAAGGGCGAGCCGATTTTGTATGTTACACGTGAAAACCATCATTCCTTTGATTATTGGAGCAGAATGCTCGATCTTCCGCGTGTGGGCGTGTATAATCGGCTGGTGGAGGTCGAATTTTCGCTGGATGAAGTTCAAAGCGCATATACACAAGCCGCGGCGCTCTTGCAGGGGGAATGGAGCACACAGTATTCTTACCGTGTGCAGACGGCCTTTGCGCAGGATCTTGCCTCGGAGATTACGAAAACTTCTGATGAAGAGTTTATCTATCCGCGGGACGCTTATCAGCCGTCGGTGACGCCGCCAAAAGACGGCAAACTGCTCGGTTATCGTATGCATGTCCGGCTGTGGGGGCGGGACGCTGAAATCATCTGGAAAATGCTCAAAGAGCGTTTCGGTGAGATCATTCAGCCGTGGAACGACGCGGCTCTGTGGGAACTGACGACGCTCGGCCCGCACGCCGAAATAGGGCCTTCCGTCGGGGAATCGATGAAACCGTTCTTACCGCTGGATATGAAATCATCTGCCTATCTTCAAAACGAACGGCTCTACAATCAGGGAAAGGGTGAGGCGCCGTGAAGCTTCGTGTCCGATTTTTATGTTTGTTGGGCGCAGGGGCGGTGTTGGCTACTACGGCATTTTTCCTGTGGGATCATGCATACAATACCCCAACCGTGACATACGAACACTGGAGTTCACTGATTGAAGCCGGGTATAACGGGACGGCGCCGGAAGATTTCGCCGGCGCTCGCATGAACGACGGGATACTCTATGTTACAAGAGACAGCCTGCATTCGCTGGAATACTGGGAGAAACTATGTTCTGCCGATTCGGAAAAACCGTTTACCAGCCTGCGCCGGGTACGTTATTCACTCAATGAAGCCGCGCAGAGTTGGCGCGAGATCCGGGCCTGCTTCGAGCAGGAATGGACGAAGACAAAAAGCTACCGTGTTCAGGCGATGCTGATGCTGGATGAAGAGCTGGGCTACCGTGTGTTCCTTTCGCTGGAAGGGCGCGACACCGAGGGTATTTTGGAAGAACTTCGCGCCCGTTACGGTGATCTGGTGCAGCCGTGGAACGACCAGGCCTCACTGCAGGCGGGGATGATGAACATGTCAGGGTCCACACCCGGCTATGAGTGGCTGAGGCCGCTGGAGATGAAGTCGTCTGCGTATTATCAAAACGAAACCCTTTATAACCAGGGAAAGGGGGAAGCACCCTAAAATAAAGCAAAAGCGCCGGTTGCCCGGCGCTTTCGTTTTTATGTTTTGCGTTATTTCAGATGAGACTCGGCTGCTTCCGCCATGACGGGCAGTCCGGCTTTCATTTTGATGACCGCAATACCTTTTAATTCGGTATAATCATATACCTCGATCTGCCCGGCGCGTGCTGCCTCGTAAGCGGCTTGCTTGCGCACTTCCTCTGTGTTTTTCAGGTTCAGCTCGCCCAGCTCCTCAATGGTGGTGATGTTCGTCAAATCGCCGCCGTCCGGAAAATTCCCGCCGTAGTAGATGCCGTACATTGCGGCGGCCAGGCATTCCACTTCTTCGCCGTACTGCTGGATACCGCTGCCGGTTGGCTGCCACACGAAGGTGTAAGCCGCCTCCAGGTTTGTGGGGCCTACGCCGCCCAAACCGCCTTCCGCTTCATAGACCGGTTTGCCCATGGCCTGGGAAACGGCCTCTTTCAGCTTGTCAATGTCATCACAAGCAACCCAGGCGGTGAGGTTTTCCAGAACCGGCTCGTGCGTTACGCCCTCATAGGAGAGTGGCTGACGGAATTCCAGTCTTAAAAAGCACTCTTTTTCGGGGTCGACCGTATGATTGAACAGCGTGCCCGTGAAACCCTCTACGGTTGTGACCGTGCGCTGTCCCATGGTATTGGTATCTTTAAAGGAGCACGATTCCGGCAGTGCCGCCAGCGCTTCATCCTGCGTCATACCCCAGCTTAAGCCGTCTACCGGATTCACCAGCGTTTCGGAAGATGATGAAGTATTTGCTCTTGTCTCTTTGCAGGCACACAGCTGAAATGCCATAAGAAACAGTAAAAGAAAACAAATACGTTGAATTTTACTCATACGTTGAATTTTATTCATACCTAATATCGACCCCTTTGTTTAATAAAAATTATGGAGTAAAAACGTTGTAGGCTCCATCAAATTTAAGAATTCTGTAAGAGCCGTTATAAGTATATTCGAGTTCTCCGTATACAGAACCACCATGTCGATATGGATCGAAACAAAACAGTCCTTGAGTAGAAGAATAACCCATACTTGTATTATAAGCACGGCCGTTAACTGGAGAAGATTGGTTTATAGTTCGTGTTTTAGAGTAATCACTTTCAATTAAGGTATTAGAAGCAATGGTGTATAAGTCTCCATCTGTATAATATGCCGCATACAAATATCCAGCATCTACAGAAGAATTGCTTGTCGAGTAGTAGGCTGAAAGTGTAGTGGGTCTAAAATAATTTTTACCCATCAAATAGGAATATGCACTATAATAACTACCTCTTACCCTAAGAGTAATGCCGTCCTTTGTTACAGGTACATATACATTCATAGGTGAAATGGTGCCGATGTTATCATGAAGAGATTGCATATAAGAAAAAGCATTTTGAGCATAACCGTTTGTATCTATTACAAAAGGAATAATCCAATCTTTTGTAATAGATCCATCAGGCTCTGTACGAGTACCTAACAACATAACATCAGAACCGTTTACTACGTATTCATATTCAAAAGAATCCGTATCAGTTTGATTTGCTAAAACTGTGTTCTTTACAAGATTCAAAGTGCTCAAATTATATCTACTAAGGTCATTTATTACTGAGGCTTCTGCTTTAAATCCCGAAAAAGATAAAAGAATGCATAGGCATAGAAAAACAGCAGTTAATTTTTTCATACTAAATAGTCCTTTCTTTAGTTTGATTTTTATTACTTACGTATACGCAATGTAATCTATTGGTAAAATCTACGTAAAAATAATACCATATATTTCCAAATTTGTCTATTGTAAAAAATTACAAATTTATATAAAACAAAATATTAAAATAGACAACAAGAAATTATTCGTGTATAATCTAAGTAAAGAATATCCGGAGGAGGAAAAACGATGGATTTTCAGGCTTTTTATGCCGGAAAGGCGTTTGACGCGGCCGATTTTCTGGGCGCACATGTGGCCGAAAACGGCGTGACGTTTCGTGTGTTTGCCCCGTCCGCCCGCGCGGTCAGCCTGATCGGCGAATGGAACGGCTGGCAGGGTCAGCCCATGGAAAAGATTTACGACGGCAATTTTTATGCCTGCACCGTGCCGGAAGCCAAACCCGGTATGATGTATAAATATAAAATTTTTGGAGCGGATGGCAGCGAAGTGGATCACTGCGACCCGTATGGCTACGGCATGGAGCTTCGCCCCGCCTCGGCCTCAATCATACGCGATCTTTCCGATTACACATTTCACGACGACGCCTGGGTGCGCGGGCGGGATAACCGGCTTTGTGCGCCGCTGAATATCTATGAAGTGCATCTCGGCTCGTGGAAAAGCAATCCCGACGATCCGAACGGCTGGTTTACCTACGATGCGATTGCCCCCGAGCTGATCGAATATGTCAAGGAAAACGGTTACAACTATATTGAACTGATGCCGATCTGCGAGCATCCGTGCGATTCCTCCTGGGGCTACCAGAACACGGGGTATTTCAGCCCCACTTCGCGCTACGGTACGGCGCAGCAGCTGATGCGTCTGATCGATCTGTGCCATCAGGCCGGTATAGGCGTGCTGCTCGATTTTGTGCCGGTGCATTTTGCACTGGATGATTACGGCCTTGCCCGTTTCGACGGCACCAACCTGTATGAGTATCCCCATCCGGACGTAGGCGTTAGCGAATGGGGAAGCTGCAATTTCATGCATTCCCGCGGGGAAGTGCGCAGCTTTTTGCAGTCGTCGGCCTGGTTCTGGCTGGAAAAATTTCATTTTGACGGCCTGCGTATGGACGCTATCAGCCGTATTCTGTATTGGCAAGGCGACGAAAACCGCGGTGTCAATCGCGACGGCGAGGCATTTCTGCGCGTGATGAATGCGGGGCTTAAACAGCGCTGCCCCGGCTGTATGCTGATCGCGGAGGATTCCACGCAGTATCCCGGCGTGACGCACCCGGTGGAAGCGGGCGGCCTGGGCTTTGATTATAAGTGGGATATGGGCTGGATGAACGACACGCTCGACTTTTTCCGTACCCCGCCCGAAAAGCGCAGTAAGCACTATCATAAGCTCACGTTTTCGATGCTGTATTTCCCGCGCGAAACGTATCTGCTGCCGCTTTCCCACGATGAAAATGTCCACGGAAAAGCCACGATTCTGCAAAAGATGTACGGCGACTACGAAGATAAATTCCCGCAGGCGCGCGCGCTTTACTTATACATGATGATGCATCCGGGCAAGAAACTCAATTTTATGGGCAGCGAGTTCGGCCAGCTGCGCGAGTGGGACGAAACCCGCGAGCAGGATTGGGAGATTCTGCGCTTCCCCATTCACGACGCATTCCATCGCTATATCCGTAAGCTGAATGCTTTGTATCAGGAAAACGCCGCGCTGTGGCAGGGCGATTACACGCCCGAAGGTTTTGAATGGCTCGATTGTCACGCCGAAACCAGCTGTATCTATGCCTTTGCCCGCCGAAAAGAAGGCGAACAGCTGATTACGGTGCTGAATCTTTCCGATACGGCGCACGGCGCGTACCGGCTGAAAACCGGCAGTACAGCGCCGCTGACCCTTTTGCTGAATACCGACTGGCAGACCTGGGGCGGAGCATCCAAACAGGAAGAAATCATGCTGCATCCGGATGAAAACGGAACCGTGCGCATCGATCTGCCCCGCTACACAGGTATCTTATTGCGCCAGTCCGTGACGCCGGACAAAAAGCGATGAAACGGGGAGCATACCGGCGCGCGGCGGGCGTGCTGCTGCTTTTGCTGGTCCTGGTGCTCGGCGGATGCGTTCCGCCCGTGGAAACGTTTACGGGAACGGTCACCGAGCGGTTTGATTCCGAATGGGGCGTGGTGCTTTGCGTGGAAACGGCGGAAGGCACCCGGGAGATCACGCTTTCGGATATAACGGGCTATGTGCCCAGCGCGTATGCTTCGGTGGATGCCGTTTCGGCAGGCTGCCGCGTGCAGGCGGTTTGCCAGGGCAACGACCGCAACGGCCGCCCGTTTGTGAGCAAGCTGTATCTGTTCAGCGACGAAACAGCCGCCCAGCCTGGCAAAACAACCACACAGGCGATCAATACCCCGGACGGAATTTGGCTGGAAGCGGTTTCCGAAACCTGTACGCCGGCATCTGTTGCCCTGCGCCTGCATAATGAGTCGCTGGCACAGCTGGTTTGTCTGGAAGGCGCGGCCGTTCAGCAGGAAATGGGCGGCGCGTGGTATGATCTGATCCGGCTTTCGGAAGAAGAAACGCTGGAAACAGCCGGGCACGAGCTGGAGGCCGGGCATATTATGCAGTTTACGGCTGTGTGGGCCAATGTCTGCGGCGTATTGCCGCAGGGGCATTACCGTGTGGTGCAGCCTGTGGAGGCTCGGTGGGGAGAACGCACCGAAACCTATCTGCTGGCGGCGGAATTCACGGTAGGCGAATGATTTCGGCGGCTTTTTTGCCCGAAAATTCGCTTTTCGCTTGACATTTGGCGCAAAAATACGTACAATAAAACATACCGTGTTTATACGGCACGGTATCTTTGGAGATGTACCCAAGTGGTTGAAGGGTCCGCACTCGAAATGCGGTAGGTCGGGCGAACCCCGGCGCAAGAGTTCAAATCTCTTCATCTCCGCCAGTCGGAGCAAGCTTTGCATCGCTTGCTCCGATTTTTTATAAATTCGAGGTGCGTATACCGCCGGCTGAATTTTGGAGGATACCATGGGATTTATCGAATCGTATAAGCGTCTTGAAAAATTATGCGGCGATTTACTCAACGATGATCGCCGGGTATCTGCCTATATTGATGAGATGATGCGTTTGCCCAGCGGTTCTTTTTATGTAGCAACCTGGGATGAGGATCTGAAAAAACTCAAGCATTATCGCTGGATAAGAAATAAAATTGTGCATGAACCGGATTGCAGCGAATCGGATTTGTGCGAACCGGGTGATGCGGCCTGGCTCGATCAGTTTTATGCGCGCATTCTCGCCCAAACCGATCCGCTGGCGCTGTACCGCAAAGCGCATGACATTTCCGCGCCCAAACAGGTGCAAAAGCCGGTGCAGACTCCGTCGAAAATGGCAGACGTGCGCCCTTCGGGCCGGGCGGCAGGATGTGCGACAATCGGCTGCCTGCTGCTGGCGAGTACACTAGCCGTCTTTGCCGCGTTGGTTTTTCTTTTTTAATTTTTGCTGTTTCGCTTTTATAACTTTTTGGTGACGGTTTGAATGACCGTCACTTTTTTATTTTTGCGGGCGCATTGCTCGATGACATATTTCGTCCCGTGCGAATGACCGTCCCAGAACGCCAATACTTCGTCGGCGTAGTCAATAATCAGCAGATTCCGTCTGAGCGGCGCGCTGCGGCCGTATTTTTCGTATTCCGGCAGGAATTCTGTTAGTTTCATGTGTTTTTTGCGCGCATATTCTCTTGCGCAGCGATCAACACCTCTCGCGCCGCCTGAAACGATTTCGGTCACGTTATCGGGAAGGTACTTTTCGAGATTTTGAACGATCAATCCTCTTGAACCGATTACTGCAATTTTCATAATTACCCTCCTTGTTGTCCTATCAATAGGACATAATTTGTTACCTATTAGCATACACTAAAAATGTCTTAAATCAAGACATTGAAGGGCTAATTATGAAAAGAATACTTGATTCGGAAAAATTAAATATGATTGGGCCACGAGTAAAAGAAGCGAGAACAAAGGCAGGACTGAGCCAAAAACAATTGTCCGAAAAACTGGAACTGCTTGCGGTTTATACTTGTCGTGGTTCCATTTCGCGAATCGAAAATGGTCAGCGAGCCATTACAGATATAGAAATTGATGCAATTTCAAAAGTTTTGAATGTTTCGCTTGATTATCTGTTTGGCCGTGAATAATGGCCTGAGGAAGAGTGCTTGTTTTGAGTATGAAGAGTACGATCAAAGATGCCATCGTATTGCGTCTTCAAAATATTTGCCGGGAACGTGGGATTCGATACAACGAGTTGGCTACTCGTTCGGGCGTAACACCGTCGACGGTTTACAGTTTGATGAGTGAAACCCGCCGGGATTTATCTGTTATTACGCTGAAAAAGCTTTGCGATGGTTTGGATATGACCATCACCGATTTTTTTGAGGATGATTTGTTCAGGACGCTGGAGCAGGAAATAAAATAATGATGAGGCAGTTTCATGTTGGTGAGGCCGTAAAAGAGCGTATCTTGGAATTGTGTGCCGAACAAAATATTACAATTAACAAACTGGCTACGCGAAGTGGTGTGACACAATCGACCATTCAAAATATCGTAAGCGGGCGCAACAACAGCACCACGATTTCTACCATTAAAAAGCTGTGTGACGGTCTGGATATTTCTATAGCGGCGTTTTTTTCATCCGAAATTTTTGAGAATTTGGAGCAGGAAATACAATAGACTATTTATTTCAGCAACGTGGTGATGAAAATGAATCTCAGAATCCGAGACCTGTAGGAGGATGCTGATTTGACACAGCAGCAGGTGGCGCAGATTCTTCTGTGTGACCAGTCCCTTTATTCAAAATATGAGCGGGAGCTTCCCCTGGGGCTGGCGGTTAAACTGGCAGACCTTTATCATGTATCGCTCGATTATCTGGTGGGGCGAACCAATCAAAAAGAATCTACTTAAAACAGCGGCAGGGAGACGAATTCCCAAGCCGCTGTTTTGTTTTTTCATTCCCCTTGCGGCTGATGTGTGTCCTTTTCTTTCTCTGTTTCATAAACTAAAAAGAGGATTCCCTAGAATACCACGAGGAGGAAAAGCGATGGGTGTTACGAGTTCGAATAAACAAATCGATGTAAACCGCATCGATTGCGACGGGTCGCTCAAGGTGACCCTTGCGCTTTCGGCCGCGCCGGATATTTCGTCCAGCCCAACGGATATTGTTCTGGTGTTGGATCGTTCCGGCAGCATGGCGGGCAGTCCGCTTGCCAACATGAAAGCGGGCGCGAAAACCTTTATCGATATTATTGACGAAGCCACGGACAGTTCTCAGGACGGAAACATCGGTTCCGGCAGCCGGATCGGAATTGTCAGTTTTTCCGACACGGCTACAGCCAATACGCAGCTGATTACGTCCGTAGCCACACTCAAAACCGCGGTGGACAGCCTGATCGCGGACGGTTCCACCAATCATGCGGATGCATTTGCAAAAGCTACCCAGCTGTTTGATCCGGGTCCACAAACGCAAAAGTAATCGTCATGTTTACAGACGGAAAAACCACAGCCGGCCCGCCGCCTGCTCCGGTTGCGGCCGCTGCAAGAGCCTCGGGCGTGATTATTTACTGCATCGGCCTGATCGGCTCGGATGGAATTGACGTCAGCGTGCTCAACAACTGGGCCACCGACCCGGACGCTTCACATGTGGCGGTTACGCCCGATGACGCGGATTTGGAAGAGCTGTTCAAGGATTTGGCCGCCAATATTTCCAAAACGGGCGCGACAAATATTGTGATCGATGAAGTCATCAGCCCCGATTTTGTGATTACAAGCGTAACGCCGCCCACCAAGGGAACGGCCATGATGGTGGACATGAATACGATTCAATGGAAAATGGACGAACTGGGCGTGTCTGCAAACGAAGGTGCTTCGCTTGAATTTTTTATCAAGCATACGGCGCAGGATTCCGGCGAAAAACAGGTGAATCAGTCCATCACCTACTCCGATACGGAGGGCAACGTGGTCGTTTTCCCCGATCCTACCGTAACGGTTGAATGCGGCATTATTGTGCGGCCCGAGCCGTGCCCGATTCCCGTTGATTTAACGATCGACGGCTGTGAGGATTCCGTTGTCGTTCATGCGGGCGACGTGAATTTGGAATCTCTGGGGCGGATTCTTCAGCTGAATGTGACCATTAAAAATGTCTGTCCCGGCAAACGCGTTGCGCTGGCTATCATCCTTACCGAAACAGACCAAAACGGCAGTGAGCATCAGCGGGGCATGAAGACGATGACCATTCCCGCGCACAGCTCCCCGGGATGCCGCGATGTGCGGGTGCGGTGTGTAAAATTTGTCCTTCCGGAAGACCTGGATGTTTCGGGCGGAACGCCGGATGCATTATGCAACCCGCGAAACCTGAAAGCGCGCTTTATCGCAAACTATATCGATACCGATTACAGATGCTGCGATTCAGTCGTTGATTTTCTATAAACGAAAATACCGACTGCGGCCCGCTATTTACGGGTCACAGGCGGCCTGTTTTGTTCAGAAACTTTGGCAAAATTTAACGAAGTGAATGCTGTGTTTTTGGGAAGTATTTCATTTTCAAATGGTTGACATTACCAGCATGATGGGATAAAATAAAATTAAATATCGCGATGCGTTGCATCGTTAGGAGGAAGAGAAATGAACAAAACAAAGAAGTCGTTGCTTTTCAGTGGCTTGGCTCTCATGATGAGCGCTTTGTTGCTGGTAGGCACAACCTTTGCTTGGTTTACCGATAGCGTAACCAACAAAGGCAACGTGATTACCTCTGGTAATCTGTCGATCGAAGCCATGGCCTATGATGTGGATACGGCAAAGGATACTTATACGATCCCTGGCGTGAACAATGGCAACGCTTTCGGCTTTAAAGATCAGGGCACAAACCTGAAAGGTGAAAACGTTCCGGCGATCATTAACGAAAAGCTGTGGGAGCCCGGCGTTTCCAATGCGAAACTGCTGACGGTTACCAACACTGGCAGCCTGGCAACCAACGTACAGGTAAAGTTTGATGTAAAAGACGGCGGCCTGATGAACGCCCTGTGGTTTGATTTCATCAATGTAGAAAACGGCCAGTTCACCAAGCGTCCGATGAGCCAGCTCGCTGCTTTGGGCGATGCTACTACGGTAACGCTGGAAGCGAAGGAGAGCGTATCCTTTATTCTGGTATATGGCATGAACGAAGAAGCCGGCAACGAATATCAGGGCAAAGATTTCTCTGCTGATGTGAAGATCATCGCCACGCAGGCTACCGTTGAAAAAGACGGCTTTGGCAACCCCAATTACGATAAAGATGCAACTTTCCCGGTTACTAACAACAAGAGCTTTGTAGAATCTTTGGAGAATGGTGGCGTTGTTACGGCCACAGGCGCGTTTGATTGGGACACTGTTGCTGAGATGAAGGGGGATACTAAGAGTACGCTTAATTTGGCCGATGACGCCAATATTACGGTAACGAAAGACGGTATCCTTGATCTGAAAGATAATGCAGAAGTTATCATTCAGGGCAAAGGCGCGCTTAATCAGGATATGGAATCAGAAATTGGTTATCTGATTCGAGCGGCAGGTTCTTCCAAAGTCATTATCAAAGATGGCGTGTTTGTTGGCGGTTTGACTTGCGTACAGGCCGGCGATAATGCTCAGGTTGAGATTTACGGCGGTCATTTCGAGGCTTTGGTCGATTGGGGTGGCAATTATTGGCTTTTGAACCTAATTGATAATAGTGAGGCTTCTATCAAAGTTTACGGTGGTACATTTGTAAACTACGATCCATCTAACAGCAAGACGGAAAGCCCTGTGGCAAATTTTGTGGCCGATGGCTATAAGGTTGTTTCTGAAGAAAAGGATAACGGAGATACCTGGTATACGGTTGTGCCGGAAGATTGATAAATCTACTTAGAATTTAGCGAAAAGAGCTGCAGTTTTATAACTGCAGCTCTTTTATCATCATATTAGATGAAATAAAATAAATAAATTGGTGTATTTGCTGATTGAATTTGAAAATTTAGCATGATAAAATAATTTTATCTAAGTGTACCTAATTATTAAGGAGGAAAAAGCATGAAGAAAACGAAAAAATCGTTGCTTTTCAGCGGCTTGGCGTTGATGATGAGCGCGTTGCTGCTGGCAGGCACAACCTTTGCTTGGTTTACCGATAGTGTAACCAACAAAGGCAATACCATTCAGTCTGGCGAACTGCAGATGGATGTGTATTGGTTTAAGTGGGATGTTAATGAAGGCAAGTTTGTGCAGACAACGATGGATAATGCCAAAATGTCTGCCGAAAACTGGGAACCCGGACAGAGCAATGCAATTTTGATGCGTCTGGATAACGTGGGTTCTTTGACAAGCCAAGTCAAGCTTAGCTTCGATGTTACCGAAGATACCGGTTTGACGGATGCCTTGTGGTTTAATGTAATCGAAGGCGAAAATTATGCTGAAATGACAACGACTCAGCCTGAACATACCAAGGCTCCCGTATACAGCACGGATACAACCGTAACCTGTATGAGTGAGCTGGAAAGCTGGGAAGATCCTTATCAGGCTAAATTTACTTCGGTATGGCCTACGGATGGCAAAGAAACCGAATGGCGCCATTGGTATCTGATTGAGTATGGTATGTATGCTGATGCCGGCAATGAATACATGAATAAGACCATGACGGCCGACATTCATCTGGATGTTAAGCAGTATACATATGAAGAAGACGGCTTCGGCAACCCGAATTACGATGAGGATGCCTTTGTAGCCGATTTTGAAGCGAAAGATATTGCTGAGCTGGAAAACGCATTGTCTCAGGCCAAGGCTGGCGATACAATTGCTTTAACCAATGACATTGCACTCGACAAACCGTTGACCATCAAGCAGGATGTTACCATTGATGGTATGGGCGCTACGATCAGCGGACAGCCGATTACAGTAACGGCCGACGTTACCTTTAAAAATGTTACGTTGAGCAAGCCTACAAACAATAATAATAATGCAACGCTGGTATATGGATATACCGGCTGTGAAGTACTTACTTTTGAAGGCTGCACCTTCTCCGACCCACAGTGGGAAGCTATGCAGATTACTTCTGCCGATTTCAAAAAGCTGGTTGTAAATAACTGCACATTTACGGCTGCCAATGTAGAGGGTGCAGAATCTTCTTACGGTAATGCGGCTGATGAAGCAATCCGTTACATTCACATTCAACCCAAAGCTTCCGATAAGGTTGTTGCCGATATCACCATTACCAATAACACCTTCAAGAACTGCGACAAGGTAAAGGATTCTGTTGTGGGTATCTACTTTGTGGATGATTCTACGATTACGGTTGGCGGCAATACATTTGAAAATCTTACGGACGAAGACACCAGTGCAAAGCTGAGTGTTGGTTGGCCGGAAGAAGAAGAACTGAAAACTGTTTCCAACTGGACGGGTGAGCCCCAAACAATTGTAATTGGCTAATATTTAAGTCTATCCCCCGACGTATTTTTGCGTCGGGGGTTGTTTTTTTCTTCTTAAAGAGATATGATAAGAACTCAAATGAGATGAGGTAGAGAAAGGAGAAATGAAAATGACTTATTCCGTTGTATACAGCAGCAAAACCGGAAATACCCGGATGCTGGCCGAAGCGATTCGGTCTTTTTTGCCGAACGAAAATTGTACCTATATGGGTGAGCCATCCTCGCAGGCACTGGTTGCCGATCGAATTTATGTAGGGTTCTGGACGGATAAAGGAACATGTGATCCGGAAACGGCCGCATTTTTATCTGAGCTGACCACACAGGAGGTGTTCCTGTTTGGTACGGCCGGGTTCGGCGGATCGGCAGAATATTTTGAAAAAATCCTTGCCGAAGTGAAACAAAAACTCGGCCCGCAGGTGCGCTTGATCGGCACCTATATGTGCCAGGGAAAGATGCCGCAGGGGGTGCGTCGCCGCTATGAAGCGATGGAAGAAAGCCCGCGCCGGCAGATGCTGCTCGATAACTTTGACCGGGCGCTCAGCCATCCGGATGAAGCAGATTTGCAGCATCTTAAAGATGCCTTGCAGATGATGAATCGCTGAGATAGATATATGCTTTGTAAATATTAAAAGTTTTACTCGATTTTTTTCAAAAAATCGTGGGGTCGAGGGGCAACGCCCCCGGCGCGCCTCGCAAGGCGCGAAACTCCTTTGCCTTCATAAGCGCAGGAGGGTAGAATCAGACATCCAAAGGATGTTTGATTCGTAGGGAACCCTCGCCGGGGGTTCCCTACGTAGATTAGACAAAAAAGCAGCGGCAGAAATTTGCCGCTGCTCATTTTTTTGTTTTTAGCTTTTAAAGCGCATTTTCTGCGTCTTCGGGCGTCAGATTCACAAGCTGATTGCCTTCGGGGTGTTTCTTTCTGTAAATGGCCATGCCGACATACAGAGCCACACCGACTACACAATAAATGATCAGGGAAATCAGGGCGTTTCCATCCATCTGCATGCAGGAACCGACGATGACCCAGGCGGAAATCAGCATACCGAGCGTGAAGAGAAGGTTGCCGCAGGGCACTTTATATGGCCGTGCCCATTCCGGATGCTTTTTGCGCAGAATCAGGGCATCGAGGCAGCACATGAAATAGACAAATCCGGCCGCTACGTTCGACATCGTGTAAACATAGGTTACCCAGCCGTCGCCGCTTTCTCCCGTAAAGAAGCAGAAGAAAGCCGTAAAGAGAAAGACGATCGTGTTGGCGAGAACCGGCTGACCGAATTTATTGAGCTTGGTAAATGCCTTGGGCAGCTGGTGCATTTCACCGGTGCCATACAGAACACGGGCCGCAGACGTCCAGAAGCCCATCAGGGTTGTAAAGGCATGCAACACGCCGGAAATAACAGCCAGATAAGCCAGAATCGGCATCAGCTTATACATTGCGATCAGTTCGGGTTCGGGCATATTCATCTGGGCGATCTGATCCCACGGCGCCATACCGCCGATGGCCAATACCACCACAAAATAAAGCAGCGCGGGAACAAACAGGGCGGAGAGGATAACTTTCCACATTTTGGAGCGCGGGAAGTTGGTTTCTTCAATCATGGTCGGGGTCATTTCAAAGCCGATGAATTTCAGAGAGAACGCGGCCAGCGCCAGGAAAACGCCGTAAAAGCCGTTGGGGAACAGGCCGGTGTTGTTGGCCGGGTCCTGGCTGGCGGTCAGGTTGGAAATGCTCCAGTGGCCGCTTGTAAACAGCGAAAAGCTGACGATCAGGGACATGGCGATCATGGCGAAAAAGAAGATGTTGGCCAGCTTGCCGGTGAGTTCTACATTGAAGTTGGAGAGAATGTACCACAAAAGCGCGGTGCCGATGGCAATCCAGACGTTCATGGCGGGCGGGATCAGGCCGGGTACAAAGAAATCGGCCGCTGTGATGAAGATAAAGGCCATCATCGGGGGTTCTACAACCTGAACGAGGAACATCATCCACTGGGTTGTAAAGCCCACTTTATGCCCGAAAGCATTGGTGGTCCAAACATCAACCGAAGCGGCAAACGGAAGCATGCCCGTCAGTTCCGCAAAGGTGAGGCCTACGGGCACGAGCAGCAACGCCAGAAGAGGGAAGATAAAAGCTGCGCCTGCGCCGGTAATACCAAACCAGGTGGGGGCTTCTGCCAGCCAGCCGCCGATTACGGCGCCCGATGCAATGGCGATCATCGAGATAAAGCTGAGGTTTCTTTTCAGTTTCGGTTCCGACATGGAAATTCACCTTTCTTTCGTGGATTTATCGGAGTGCTTCAAGCAGTTCCTCGGTGTTGATAACATGGCAGTAGATGTTGTTCAGGATTTCCAGCTCGTTGTCCTGGATTTTCTGCGTGGAAGCCATGCAGGCGTCTTCGATCAGCCATACTTTAAAGCTTTCGTCGGCCAGGCTGCGTACCGTTCCGGAAACGCACTGGTCGGTCAGCACGCCGGTGCAGACAACCGTATCGATGCCCATGTTGTGGAACCACAGGCGAAGCGGCGTGCCGGTCAGGGCACTGTCGGTTGTTTTGGTGACGACGATTTCGTCTTCACGCGGGGTGAGCTGTGGAACAATTTCAGCCGAAGGCGTGCCCGGGGGCAGCAGCAGTTCGTTGTAGCCGGTGGCTTTCTGGTCGAGCGAGCGGTCGGCGCCGTTTTTCTTCTGACACTGAATCTTGGCAAAGGCAATTTCCATGCCTTTTTCGCGGAAAGCCGCCAGAATTTTCTCGTTGTTGGGAATGACGACCTCGTCGATTTTTTTGTAGAAAGGTTCCCAGCGCGCCATTTCTTTCTTTTCGGCTTCGGAGGGGTCCGTATAGGTGGGGCGGGTAATAAAGACATGCTGCATATCAATAATCAGCAGCGCTGTTTTCTTGGGATCGATGGTGATTTCTCCCATGTCCATGTCATTTTCATAGTAAAATGATACATACCGGTTGTTGACTCGCATACGGATTCCTCCTGAAAATTAAAATAAAAAAGAGCCGGAAAATCCGACTCTCAAAAAGCAAAACCAAAAGACGCCTTTGTCCTTTTGCCTGAGAGAGTTTAGCCCCTTCGGCACTCAATTCAATGAGATTCTCCAAAAGTTCGGTTTATTTATCTAATTAAAACTTTGACTTGGTAAATTTGTAAAACATTATACTGCGTTGTTTTTTAAATTACAAGCCGATTCGACATATTTTTTAAAGTTTGGAATAATTGTAATATTTTTTCATGGATCAGGCGGAGAGTTTGGTGGTTTTCCGTATGAATTTTCAGATCATTGTATGTTTCGGTTTTTAAATTGATGCGTTTGCCGATAAAAAATCTTCTCTTCGGGCATACTGAGAGTATCAACCGAAAGGAGAGTTTAACATGATTGAACAGGATACGATCCGCCTGCTTCGCGAATGCGATTCCGGCGTAAAAATGGGCGTGGATGCTATTGAGGATGTGATGGACTGCGCCGATGACCAGGCATTAAAGCAGATGTTGAAAGACTGCAAAAAAGAACACGAAAAGCTCGGCCAGGAGATCCGGACGATGCTTGATTGTTATCACGACGAGGGCAAAGACCCGAACCCGATCGTCAAGGGTATGTCGTGGCTGAAAACCGGCGCCAGCTTGGTGCTTAACGATTCCGATTCCACCATCGCCACCCTGATGACAGATGGCTGCAACATGGGCATCCGTTCGCTGAGCAAATACCTTAATGAATACGAGGCCGCCGACGAGCAGTCGAAAAACACGGCCAAGCGGCTGATCCGACTGGAGGAGCAGCTGGTCACCGATCTTCGCCCGTATCTGTAAGCGGAAAATTTTTTGCCCACATTGATTTTTTGCCTGAATCTGCTATACTGTTCGTGTTAAGTTCAAAAGGAACTTTAAACAGGAGAGGAGCGAAACAGTATGCAGACATTTTTGCAGCAGGCGGCCCGGGTGCGTCCTTCTAAGAAGCAGCTGGACTGGTTTGCGATGGAATCCTATGCGTTTGTGCATTTCAGCCCCAACACCTATACCGATCGGGAATGGGGATTGGGTGATGAACCTGAATCGATTTTTAACCCGCAGAAGCTCGATTGCGATCAGTGGGCCGAAGCGATTTGCTCGGCCGGGCTGAAAGGCATGGTGCTTACGGCGAAACACCACGATGGGTTCTGTCTGTGGCCGTCGAAATACACGGAACACAGCGTGAAAAACAGCCCGTTTAAAGGTGACGTGGTTAAGCTCGCGTCGGAAGCCTGCCGCCGCCACGGACTTAAATTCGGCTTTTATCTTTCGCCGTGGGACCGCAATTCCCCGTATTACGGTACGCCCGAATACAACGACTATTTCTGCAACCAGCTGACGGAACTGCTCACCGGCTACGGCGAGATTTTCTATGTGTGGTTTGACAATGCCTGCGGCGAAGGACCCAACGGCAAAAAGCAGATCTATGATTTCCCGCGCTATTTCGAGCTGATTCACCGCTATCAGCCGAACGCCGTGATCTTCAACGATTTCGGACCCGATATCCGCTGGTGCGGCAACGAAGCCGGCGTGGCGCGTCATTCCGAATGGGCTGTCGTTCCCACGGAGCTTTGCCATTATGCGCAGGCGCAGACCGGCCCCGGCCCGCTGGCCGATCAGGGCGATCTCTCGTTTTTGTATAACACCGAAGAGGAAATCGGCACGCTCAGCCAGATTCTTTACAGCCGCGGGCTGGCGTTTGTTCCGTCGGAAATCGATATGTCAATTCGTCCCGGCTGGTTCTGGCATGAAAAAGAAGAGCCGCATTCGCTCGAGCGGCTGTTCCGCACGTATCTTACGTCGGTGGGCGCGAACGCCTGCTTTAACCTCAACGTTCCGCCAAACCGCGACGGCCTGTTCGATGAGCGCGATGTCCGCCGTCTGAAAGAATACGGTGACCTGCTCAAAAAAGAATTCGGTACACCGATTCCCGCCCGCGTGGAAAAGGTGCCCGGCTGTCCGGCTACCCAGCCGAAGTATACGATCACATTTGACAAGCCGCAGACCGACATCAAATACGTCGTGTTGGCCGAAGACCTGACACAGGGCCAGCGCGTGGAATCGTTCCGCATTGTCCGCAACGATGAACGCTTGGCGGCTTATTCCGGAACCTGTATCGGCAACAAGCGCATCTGCCCGCTGCGCGATCCGTTTGCGCTGCAAAATCCGCTTACAGACGACAGCAAGGCCGGCGTGACCAGCCTGACCGTTCAGATCACCGCCGCGCGCGACGAAGTTTTCCTCAAAGATATTCTGATTTACTGATTTTATAGGATTCACCCTCTTTTTTGTGTATACCGCGCCCCTTTTCGGGACACACTGCGGTTAGATGAAAGAGAGGGTGATTCTTTATGCTGAAAATACAAAAAGTCTATGGCCTTGAGGTGCTCGATTCCAGAGGCAATCCCACCGTGTGCGCGCAGGTACAGCTTTCTTCGGGTGTGGCGGCCGCTGCGGCCGTGCCGTCGGGCGCATCCACCGGTCAGTTTGAGGCGCACGAGCTGCGCGACGGCGATTTGCTGCGCTATGGCGGCAAAGGCGTGCGCCGCGCGGTGGAGCATATCGAAACGCAGATTTCTCCCGCGCTGGAAAGACTGAACGATCTGCGTTTGCAGACGATTGACGCCACGATGATCGAACTGGACGGCACCGAAAATAAATCAAAGCTGGGCGCCAATGCCATGCTGGCGGTTTCGATCGCCTGCGCACGCGCACTGGCGATGGAGCACAAACAGCCGCTGTTCCGCTTTTTGGGCGGGGAATGCGCCTGCCGCCTGCCGGTTCCCATGCTGAATATCTTAAACGGCGGCGCACATGCGGGCAACAACGTGGATATTCAGGAATTCATGATCGTGCCCAAAGGCATTTCGGCGTTCCCGGAAGCGCTGCGCGTCAGCAGCGAAATTTATCATACGCTCGGCGGCCTGCTGCGTGAAAAGGGACTGGCCTGCGGCGTGGGCGACGAAGGCGGTTTTGCGCCGAGCTTAGAAAGCGACGAAGCCGCGCTGGATCTGCTTTGTGAAGCGATTGAGCGCGCCGGTTTTTCCGATGTCCAGGTGCAGATCGCGTTGGATGCCGCCGCGAGCGAATGGTACAGCGAAGGCGGGTACCTGCTGCCCAAACGGCAGGTGCAGTACAGCGCCGAGGGGCTGATTTCCCGCTGGGAAGAGCTGTGCGGCAAGTATCCGATTTGCAGCATCGAAGACCCGCTGGGCGAAACGGATACCGAGGGCTGGCAGGAGCTGACGCGCCGTCTGGGTCAGAAGGTACAGCTGGTGGGCGACGATTTGTTTGTCACGCACCGCGAGCGTGTGGCGGCCGGCGTGGAACAGGGAATCGCAAACGCCGTTTTGATTAAACCCAACCAGGTGGGCACGCTGACGGAAACGTACTTGGCGATTGAAGAAGCCAAAAAAGCGGGCTACGGCGTGATTTTGTCGCATCGTTCCGGCGAAACGGAAGATACGACGATCGCCGATCTGGCCGTGGCCTGGGGCGCGGGCATGATCAAGACGGGCGCACCCTGCCGCGGCGAACGCACAGCCAAATATAACCGCCTGCTGCAAATCGCCCGCCAGACGGCAAACTGCCGCGGGTGAGCGGCGGCGAACCGCCGCACGATACTTCACGGGTAAAGCTTTTCATTTACGTTTTCTTCTGTCGCGCGACAGAAGCTTGAGTTTTAATGAAAGCTTTATCCGCGACTTATGAGTGGAGATTCTCCGCCCCTCGCCGGGGGGTTCCTGGCGGCAGGGCCAAATTGGCACTTCAATCTAAAACAGTAGACCGAAGCCTTATGCTTTCGTGCAAGGCTTCGGTCTTTCTTTTGCCCTCAAGATGTACCCAAGGCGCGTGCCGGCTCTCTTCCGGCGAGAGAGCCGCAGATACCCGCGGCAGGGCCGCGTCTATATTATCAGGCCGCTGCACAGCAGCCAAACCCCATGGATGGCTGCGCACAGGATACAGCCTGTTGCCGTAGGAATCAGAATCGCCCAAAGAACTGTTTTGACGGAATGCGTCTCCCGGTAGAGCGTAGCGCAGGTGGCGGCGCACGGCCAGTGCAGCAGAGTGAACACCAGCGTGCAAAGCGCGGTGCAGACCGTCCAGCCGTTGGCCTGTAAAATGCCGCCCAATGCTGCGAGATTTTCCACTTCCGTGAGCGTGCCCGTGCCGAGATAGGTCATCAGGATGATGGGCAGCACAATCTCATTGGCGGGGAAACCGAGAATGAACGCCAGCAAAATTACGCCGTCCAGCCCCAGAAAGCGCCCAATCGGATCGAGCAGCCCGGCGCATACGGTGAGAAGGCTTCCGCCGCCTGCCGGGATGTGCGCCAAAAGCCAGAGCAGCACACCCGCCGGCGCCGCCATTTTCAGGGCGCGCCCCATCACGAAGATTATGCGGTCAATCACGCCGTGTACGATCACCCGGCCAAATTGCGGCCTGCGGTAGGCGGGCAGTTCCAGCGTGAAAGCCGATGCTTCCCCGCGCAGAATCGTGCGGGATAAAATCCCCGAAACCAGCAGGGAGAGAGCGATTCCCCCGGCAATGACGGCGGTCAGCACACCCGCGCCCGCAAGCGAACTGCCTGCGGCGAAAAAGATTGAAATAATCGTGATCAAAAACGGGAACCGCCCGTTGCAGGGCACAAAGACGTTGGTGAGCATGGCAAGCTTTTGTTCGCGCGGGGAATCGATGATGCGGCAGCCCTGCACGCCCAGCGCGTTGCATCCAAAGCCCATACAGGTGGTCAGCGCCTGTTTGCCGCAGGCTCCGGCACACCGGAACGCCGGATCGAGGTTAAACGCCACGCGCGGCAGATAGCCTGCGTCTTCCAGCAGCGTAAACAGCGGGAAGAAAATCGCCATCGGCGGCAGCATCACGGCCGTGACCCAGGCGGCCACGCGCCACAGGCCGTCGATCAAGAGGCTTGTAACGATCGCCGGTGCGTGCAGCGCCGAAAGTCCGCTTTTCATCCATTCGCCCAGATTCATCAGCGTGGTCATCAGCAGAGAGGACGGCACGTTCGACAGGCGGATCGTGATCCACAGCACCAGCCCCAAAAGCAGCAGCATAAACGGGATGCCGGTCCATTTGCCGGTGAGGATGCGGTCAAGCTTGCGGTCGCGTTCCAGCTTTTCCGGTGTGCAGCCTTCTACGGCTTCGGCGCAGATGCCTTCGGCCTCGATTACAAACGCGGCGGCTGTGCGGCGAACAACTTCTTCCCGTGAAAGTCCCGCCTGGCGCAGAGAATCGAGCGCATCCCGCTGTGCGGCGGCAATTTCCGGTGTTTTCAGCGGATCGGGCAAGCCGGCCCGGCGCAGGGAATCCAATGCGAGGTCATCTTCTTCGCATAAAATGCGTGCAAGCCACGGGATGCTCACCGCATGATCGGCCGGAAGATGGTTTTGCAAGGTTTTTTCAAGCTTGGATACGGCTTCTCTGATCGGCGAAGGCAGACGGATACCGCGCGGGCGTGCGGCGGGATGATGGCAGACCTGCGCCGCCGCTTCAACAAGTTCATGAAGTCCTTTCCCGCTGCGCGCGCTGATCGAAAGGACGGGAATACCCAGCTCTTTTTCCAGCTTTTTTGTGTCGGTATGAATATGCTTTTTTTCGGCTTCGTCGCTTAAATTCAGGCAAAGCACTACACAGGGGCAGATTTCGAGAATCTGAAGCGCCAGCTGGATGCCGCGTTCGGGGGCGCAGGCGTCACACACGGCGATCACGGCGTCGGGCGACTGAAAACACAGCATGGAGCGCGCGGCTTCCTCTTCGGGTGAATGGGGTGAGAGCGAATAGGTGCCCGGCAAATCGCAGAGTATGTAGCTTTGCCCGTTATGGGTAAAGCTGCCGCTGGCGGTGCCGACGGTTTTTCCGGGCCAGTTGCCGGTATGCTGATGCAGACCGGTCAGCGCGTTGAACACAGTGCTTTTTCCCACGTTCGGATTGCCGGCAAGCGCCAGCGTATAGGTTTTTTGAACCATCAGGACATCGCCTCCGATACGGTGAGGATACCGGTACAATCGGTTTGACGTACGGCGATCACCGCGCCGCGGATCAGATAAGCCGCCATGCCGTGGCGGCGATGCAGACAGCGCACACGGGTGCCTTCAATCAGTCCCAGATCGGTAAACCGCTGCAAAAGGCGGCTGCCCGTATCCAGCCGCACCACGCGGGCGCTTTCGTTTTCGGCCAGATCGGCCAGAGGACGCAAACAGGACATGCTTTTTCCCTCCATAATATCAAAGCCCGGCGGGGGCCTTTTTAGCAGTCTATGCGGCAAGGGGCGGGCTTGTCACAAGTTCGCCCGGCAAGCGAAAACCTTTTGACATTCGTGTTCCTTTGTTTTATTATAGTTTCAAACGAATCGCCCCGGGCGACGGCCAAAAACTGAACACGGAGGATGTTGAAATGGAATATTTGATCGGAATCGATCTGGGAACGAGCGGTACCAAAACCGTTTTGTTCGATACAGAGGGGAATATTGTGGCGAGCGCATTGGTGGAGTATCCCATGTACCAGCCGCACAACGGCTGGGCCGAACAGGACCCCGCCGACTGGCGACGCGCCGCTTTTGAAACGCTGAAAACCGTAACGAGCGAGGTAGACGCTTCGAAAATCCGCGGTATCGGCATTTCCGGTCAGATGCACGGCCTGGTGATGCTGGATGAGGAAGGCAATGTCCTGCGTCCGTCGATCATCTGGTGCGACCAGCGCACAGCGGCGGAATGCGAAGAAATTACCCGCCGCGTAGGCGCCGAGCGTCTGATCGAGATCACCGCCAACCCCGCGCTCACGGGCTTTACGGCTTCCAAGATTATTTGGGTGAAAAACCACGAGCCGGAAATCTACGCCCGCTGTGCCCATATCCTGCTGCCGAAAGACTATGTCCGCTGGTGCTTGACCGGCGAATTTGCCACGGAAGTTTCGGATGCTTCCGGTATGCAGCTGCTGGATGTACCGAACCGCTGCTGGAGCGACGAGGTGCTTGAAAAGCTTGAAATCAAAAAGGAACTGCTTACTAAAGTTTATGAATCGCCCGAAGTAACGGGCTTTGTTACCCCGGAAGCCGCCGAACAGACCGGCCTTTGCGCCGGTACGCCTGTTGTGGGCGGTGCGGGCGATAACGCCGCTGCCGCTGTGGGAACCGGTGTGGTGAAAGACGGCAAGGCGTTTACCACGATCGGCACGTCCGGCGTGGTGTTTGCCCATACCTCCAAGCTTTCCATCGATCCCAAAGGCCGTGTACATACGTTCTGCTGCGCCGTGCCGGGCTGCTGGCATATGATGGGCGTAACCCAGGCGGCCGGTTTGTCGCTGCACTGGTTCCGCGACCAGTTCTGCGCCGAAGAAATGCGCGAAGGCGAAGCCCGCGGTGTGGATCCGTATGTCCTGATGGACCAGAAAGCCGCCGAAGTACCGATCGGCTGCAATCGTCTGTTCTACCTGCCGTATCTGATGGGAGAGCGCACCCCGCATCTCGATCCCGATTGCCGCGGCGTATTTTTCGGCCTCTCGGCCATCCATACCAAGTACGATATGCTGCGTGCCGTCATGGAGGGCGTGGTGTATTCCCAGCGCGACAGTTTGGAAATTCTGCGCGGCCTGGGCGTTGAAATCGAAGATATGCTGGCCTGCGGCGGCGGCGGAAAATCCCCGCTTTGGCGTCAGATGCTGGCTGATGTTTATAACTGCGAAGTCAAGACCGTACAGTCTAAGGAAGGCCCGGCGCTGGGCGTGGCAATTCTGGCCGGTGTGGGCGCAGGCGTGTTCAAAAGCGTAGAGGAAGGCTGCGATAAGCTGATCCGCGTGGCCAAAACCCAGCCCCCGGTGGCTGAGCATGTGGCCAAATACGATGCCTGCTATCGGATGTATACCCACCTGTATCCGGCGCTTAAAGACTGCTATCAGGAACTGGCGCAGCTGTAAGGCGGAGTAGTATGAGGAAGTTTGTATTGATCCCCGATTCGTTCAAGGGGACGCTGTCATCGCAGCAGGTATGCGATCATATGGCGGCGGCTATTCAGAAGCGTTTTCCGCAGGCTGAAATCTGCGCCATTCCCGTAGCGGACGGCGGCGAAGGCACCTGCGACGCTTTTTTGGCGGCCATGGGCGGCGAAAAGAGAACAAAAACCGTATCCGGGCCGTTTTTCGAGCCGGTGGAGGCGTTTTATGCCCGCCTGCCCGATGGGCGCGCCGTGATTGAAATGGCGGCCTGTGCCGGTTTGCCCCTGGCGGGCGAGCGGAAAGACCCCGAAAAAACAACCACACTCGGCGTGGGCGAACTGGTCCGCGCGGCGCTCGACGACGGCTGCCGCGAGATTATTTTAGGTTTGGGAGGCAGCGCCACCAATGACGGCGGCACCGGCATGGCGCACGCGCTGGGCGTGCGGTTTTGCCGTGCGGACGGCACCGCGTTTATCCCCACCGGCGGCACGCTGGGGGAAATCGAGCGGATCGATTGTTCCGGCGTGGATGTCCGCCTGAAAGAAACGTCGCTGACGGCCATGTGCGACGTAATCAATCCGCTTTGCGGCGAAAACGGAGCCTCGGCGGTGTTCGGCCCGCAGAAGGGTGCGGGCGAAGCGGCCGTGGCGCGGCTGGATAACGGGCTTCGTCATCTGGCCGAAAAATTGCCGGATGGGCTGACAAAAACCGCGCTTTCCATGCCCGGCGGCGGAGCGGCCGGCGGCATGGGGATGGGCGCTTCCGTGTTTTTGGGCGCCAAGCTTGTTTCCGGCATTACGGCGGTGCTCGATACCGTCGGTTTTGATGAGCGTTTGCAAAATGCGGACATCGTGTTTACAGGCGAAGGACGTTTTGATACGCAGTCGCTGCAAGGCAAAGTGATCGACGGCGTGGCGGGCCGCGCGAAACGCGCCGGTGTGCCGGTGATCGCCGTGGTGGGCGATGTCGGCGGCGGGTTGGAACAAGCGTATCAAAAAGGCGTGACGGCCGTGTGCAGCATCAACCGCGTGGCCGTTCCCTACACCGAGGCGCGTCTGCGCGCTGCGGCGGATTTGGAAGAAACAATGGATATGATCCTGCGTCTGCTTTCGGTGCAGACAGGGAGGACAGGAGGATAACCATGAACGAACTCAAACAGATTCGAAGCCGGTTTGAAGAATTGCTTTGGGCCGGAAATCTTTCGGAAAATTCCACACGTTTGCAGAAAAACGCACCCCCGGCGGCCGAACTGCTGGCCGCTTTGCAGCCCGGCGACGCACCGGGTACGCTCTGCTGGTGCGATATCGATTATGCCGACCAGACGCGTTCGGGCTGGCAGGCGCAGAAGCACTATGTGCGGCTTTTGCAGATTTTAAAAGAAAACGGCCGTGAACGGCTTGTGCAGGACACAGCCTATGCCGAAACCCTGCGCGCCGCGCTGCGCTACTGGCTGGTTCACGATTTTACGAACCCCAACTGGTGGCACAACGACATCGGTATGCCGCGCAACCTTTCCGATCTGGCGCTCATGCTGGGCGATACGCTTTCCCCCGAAGAAAAAGAAGGGGTTACGAAGCTCGTAGGGCGCGGTTCCATGGCCACGCGCGACGATATTTCCGAAAAGTGGACGGGCGCGAACCTCATCTGGGGCGCGATGAATACGATTAAGCATGCGCTGCTGCTCGAAGACGAAGCTCTGCTGCGCCGCGGCGTAGACCGTGCCGCGCAGGAGCTTTGCGTGGGCGAAGAAGGCATTCAGGAGGACGGAAGCTTCTTCCAGCACGGGCCGCGCCTGTATTCGGGCGGCTACGGACGTTCGTTTGCCTATGATATTGCCCAGCTTTTGTTTGTTTTGCAGAACACGTCGTATCAGTTCTCTATGGAAAAGCGCGAGATTTATCTGACGCATATTCTCGACGGTCTGCGCCATATGACGCAGGGCGCCGGGCTGGATTATACCTGCATCGGCCGCGAATTGGCGCGCCCCGACGCGGTACGCACCGGGCTGGTGAAAGCCGCTGTAGAACTGCTCGTGCAGGTGGGTGATCTGCCCCGGCAGGACGAACTGTGCGGATATCTTGCCGCCATGAACGGCGAAACCGCGTTTGAGGGAACGAAATATTTTCCGCGTGCGGCGCTTTTGTGCCACCACACAGGCGGGCTGTATATCGGTGCGAAATTCCATAACAACCGCATCTGGGACGCCGAAATCTGCAACGGCGAAGGCGAGCTTTGCTACAATATGTCGTACGGTACGCATACCTGCATCATGCACGACGGCGGCGAATATCTTGATATCGATCCCGTATGGGACTATGCCCGTATTCCCGGCACGACGAGCCGCACCGAAACAGATGCTCAGCTGCTTGCACACCGCGACTGGTGGTGCCTGCCGCTGCCGAATGATCATTCCGGCGGCGCACAGAAAAACGACTGCGCCGTGATTTATGAACACGCCCAGCACGACGGCGTGGAAGTATTCGCCGCCGATTTTGCGATTCCGGGCGGATTTGTCTGCCTGGGCGCGGGTGTTCGTGCGCCGAACGAAGACAGCGAACGGCTGGTCACCACGGTCGATCAGTGCCTACTGCGCGGAGAAGTCCGCCGGGAAAACGGCGCCGTGATTCATAACGGCGTGCGCTATACGCCGCTGAACGGTACCCGTTTCGACTGCACAAGCGGCCCTGCGACGGGTTCGTGGCAGCGCAACAATTTTGCCGAAAGCGACGCGCCTGTGACCCGCGATGTACTGACGGTTACAATTACCCATGAGGCGGGGAAACTGGGCGGCTATGCTTACCTGATTTCCCCCGAAGGCACTGCTCCCAAGGTGGAAGTTTTGCGCAACGACTGCGGCGTGCAGGCGATCCGGCTGGAAGACGGACGCGTGCTTGCGGCGTTCCACCAGCCGTGCCGTCTGGTTTTTAAAGACCGCATGATTGCCGGCGAAACCGGGGCCTATCTCGAATAAGTCCGCGCGCGGTTAAATCCCGCGTTTGGCTTGAATAAACCTTAGTAATTTGCTATAATATTCTGTGCGAAATCCATTGCGGCACATGTGTCAGCCGGAAGCCCGATTTTGGCTTCCGGCTTTCTTCGGTGCAATCTGGTTGGAGGGAAATGAAATGGAAACAAAAAAGAGATCAAAAGGACTTTTGCGCCGCTTTCTGCCGCTTTTGGGCAGGCATAAGGAGATTCTGATCTTCGACTTGCTGTGCGCTTCGCTTACAACGGTCTGCGATCTGGTTCTGCCCATGATCGTGCGCGCCGTAACGAACACCGCTATGTACGATCTGCCGTCGCTGACGGTTGCGTTTATCCTGAGGCTCGGCGGGCTGTATATTTTCCTGCGTATCATCGACTGCGCCGCCAACTTCTTTATGGCTTCCGTGGGGCATATCATGGGCGCGAAGATCGAAACGGAAATGCGCCGCCGGCTGTTTTCTCATTTGCAGGCGCTTTCGTTTTCGTACTACGATAATACAAAAGTGGGCCAGCTGATGTCCCGCATCACAAACGACCTGTTCGATGTAACGGAATTTGCCCATCACGGGCCGGAAGAATTCTTCATCGCGTTTGTGAAAATCACCGGCTCGTTCATTATTCTCAGCAGCATGAATGTATGGCTTACGCTGATTATTTTCGCCGTACTGCCGTTTATGATCGCGTTTGCCGTGTTCTTTAACCTGCGCCTGCGCACGCAGTTTAAGCGTCAGCGCCAGCAGATCGGCGAACTCAACGCGCAGGTGGAAGACAGCCTTTCCGGTATCCGAGTGGTACAGTCGTTCGCCAACGACGCCATCGAGATGGAAAAATTCCGCGAAGGCAACGAGGGTTTTCTCGATATCAAAAAGAAAAGTTATCTGTATATGGGCGGCTTTGAAGCTTCGAACCGCTTCTTCGACGGCCTGATGTATATTCTTGTGGTGGTTGCGGGCGGCTTGTTCGTCATCAACGGCGGCATCACCCCGGCCGATTTGGTCGCTTACTTGCTGTATGTTTCCACACTGCTTGCTTCCGTGCAGAAGATCGTGCAGTTTGCGGAACAGTTCCAGCGCGGCATGACGGGTATCGAGCGTTATTTTGAAGTGCTCGATGCGCCGATTGAAATTCACGATACCCCTGGCGCCAAACCGCTTGAAAACGTGGTTGGCAACATCGAATTCAAAGATGTGGGCTTCAGTTACGCCGATGACGGCACCGAAGTGCTTTCTCACATCAATCTCAAAGTCAAGGCCGGCGATAACATCGCGCTGGTAGGCCCCTCCGGCGGCGGCAAAACCACGATGTGCAGCCTGATTCCCCGTTTTTACGATGTGACGGAAGGAAAAATTTTGCTCGACGGCCGCGATATCCGCGACATCACGCTGGAATCCCTGCGCGGCAACATCGGCTTTGTGCAGCAGGATGTGTATTTGTTCTCCGGCTCGGTATATGAAAACATCGAATACGGCAAGCCGGGCGCCACGCGCGAAGAAGTGATCGAGGCCGCCAAACAGGCCGGCGCACACGACTTTATCATGCAGCTTTCCGACGGCTACGATACCTATGTGGGCGAGCGCGGCGTAAAGCTTTCGGGCGGACAGAAGCAGCGTATTTCGATCGCCCGTACGTTCCTCAAAAACCCGCCTGTGCTGATTCTCGACGAAGCCACCTCCGCGCTCGATAACGAAAGCGAGCGGCTGGTGCAGCGTTCGCTTGAAAAGCTGGCGAAAGGACGTACGACGTTTACGATTGCACACCGCCTGACGACGATTCAAAACGCCACCTGCATTTTGGTGCTCACGAAAAACGGCATCGAAGAACAGGGTACGCACGAAGAACTGCTTGCTAAGGGCGGCCTGTATGCTTCGCTGTATAAAAACTACGCCCAGAAATAAGGGCGGCTTATCAAAGCTTACGATTTATCAAGGAGGATGTACAAATGGAAATGGTTCATTTGGGACGCACCGGCCTGATGGTCAGCAAAAACGGTTTCGGCGCGCTGCCTGTGCAGCGTGTGGAAAAAGACGCGGCCTGCAAACTCCTGCGCCGCGCGTATGAAAGCGGCATCAACTATTTCGATACCGCCCGCGCCTACAGCGACAGCGAAGAAAAGCTGGGCGAAGCGCTGCACGACGTGCGTGAAAACATCATTATTTCTACCAAAACGATGTCTGCCACGGTAGAGGGCTTCTGGGAACAGCTCAGAACCAGCCTTTCTCTGTTGCAGACGGATTACATCGATATTTATCAGTTCCATAACCCGTCGTTTTGCCCCAAGCCCGGCGACGGCACCGGCCTGTACGAAGCCATGCTGGAAGCAAAGGAACAGGGACTCATCCGCCATATCGGCATCACCAACCACCGGCTGAGTGTGGCCGAAGAAGCCGTGCGCTCCGGATTGTATGAAACGCTGCAGTTCCCGTTTTCGTATCTGGCCAGCGAAAAGGAAGAAGCGCTCGTGCGTTTGTGTGAAGAGCACGACGTGGGCTTTATCTGCATGAAGGCTTTGGCCGGCGGGCTGATTACCCGTTCCGATGTGGCCTATGCGTATCTGGCGCAGTTCCCTGTGGCGCCGATCTGGGGTATCCAGCGCGAAAGCGAGCTGGATGAATTCCTTTCGTACAACGACAACCCGCCCGCGCTTACACCCGAGCGGCTGGCTTATATCGAACAGGAACGTCGCGATCTGGCCGGCGATTTCTGCCGCGGCTGCGGCTACTGCATGCCGTGCCCGGTTGGTATTGAAATCAACACCTGCGCGCGTATGTCGCTGCTGCTGCGCCGTTCTCCCACGGCGGGGCACCTTTCCGAAAAAGGGCAGGCTATGATGAAAAAAATCGAAAACTGCCTGCATTGCGGACAGTGCAGCGCAAAATGTCCCTATGGGCTGGATACGCCCGCCCTGCTGCAGAAAAACTATGAAGACTACAAAACTTTTTTAAAGCCCGAAGCCTGAGCGCGCGGGCTGTGAAGGGATAGGAGAAGCCATGCATCTGAACACATTTTGGGCATCGCTTGCCGGAAAAACCGTGACTTTCTGCGGAATCGGCCGCAGCCATTTGCCGCTGATCGATCTGTTTGCCAAAAAGGGTGCGATCGTTTCGGCGCGCGACCGCCGCACGCCCGAACAGCTGGGCGAAACGGGGGAAAAGCTGCAAAAAGCCGGCGTCCGGCTGATTTTGGGCGAGGATTACCTCAAAGATCTTAACGAAGACATTATTTTCCGCACGCCCGGTATGCGGTTTTATCTGCCCGAGCTTGAGGAGGCCCGCCGCCGCGGCAGCGTGGTGACCAGCGAGATGGAAGTGTTTTTTGCGTTCTGCCCGTGTAAGCTCTACGCTGTAACCGGCAGCGACGGCAAAACCACCACGACCACGCTGATTTCCGAAATGCTCAAAGCCGCCGGAAAAACGGTGCATCTGGGCGGCAATATCGGCCGTCCGCTGCTGCCGGAGATTGAATCGATCCGCGAAACGGATGTCGCCGTAGCGGAGCTTTCGAGCTTCCAGCTCATCTCCATGCGGCAGGGGCCCGATGTGGCCGTGGTGACGAACGTGTCGCCCAACCATCTCGATATCCACAAGGATATGCAGGAATATATCGACGCCAAAAAGAACGTTTTGCTGCATCAGTCGGCTTTTTCGCGCACGGTGCTCAACGCCGATAACGAAGTGACCGCCGGTTTTGCCCCCGATGTGCGCGGGGATCTGTGGTGGTTCAGCCGCGAGCAGAAGCCTCAGCGCGGCGCGTATCTCGACGAAAACGGCGATTTGTACGTGCAGGGCGAAAAGCTGATGAACCGTCGCGAGATCCGCTTGCCCGGGCTTATCAATGTGGAAAACCTGCTGGCCGCGGCCTGCGCCGTGTGGGGCGACGTCCCCGCCGACGTGATCCGCGAAGTGGCGCGCACATTTGCCGGCGTGGAACACCGCGCGGAATATGTGCGCACGCTCGACGGGGTTTCGTACTACAACGATTCCATCGCCTCCAGCCCCACCCGAACCCTGCGCGGAACGCTCTCGTTCTACGATGAAAAGATCATCATGATCTCGGGCGGCTACGATAAACACATCCCCTATGATGAACTTGGCCCGGCCATCTGCAAAAAAGTGCGCGTGCAGATTCTGATGGGCGCCACGGCCGATAAGATCGAGGCCGCGATCAAAAACGCCCCCGGCTATCAGCCCGGCGCGCCGGAAATTATCCGCGTGGCCAACATGGAAGAGGCTGTTGAAGCTGCACGCAAGGCGGCTCGTCCCGGGGAAATTGTTTCGCTTTCTCCCGCAAGCGCAAGCTTTGATTTGTATAAGGATTTCGAGGCCCGCGGCCGTCATTTCAAGGACGTTGTAAACCGTCTGGCCTGAAAGGAAGAGACAAAATGGAAAATTTGATGGAGCTTTTAAAGACCCTGTGCGAAGCGCAGGGAACCTCCGGCGATGAGGATGCCGCCGCACAGGCCGCCGCTGCCGCGCTGGATTTTTGTGACGAGGTAGAAATCGACTCCCTGGGCGGCGTACACGCTTTCTGGGGAGACCCGGAAGCCGAACGCCAGGTGATGCTCGACGCACACCTCGACAGCATCGGCCTCACGGTAACGGGCATCGATCCCGAAGGCTTTTTGACGGTTGCCCCTGTGGGCGGCATGGACCGCCGTGTGCTCACCGGCGCGCGTGTGCTGGTGTTTGGCCGCGAGACGCTGCCCGGCGTGGTTTCCTGCCTGCCGCCGCATCTCGTAGAAGGCGGCGCCGAAAAAGCACCCGAAGTGGCCGAACAGGCCATTGATGTGGGTCTTACAAAAGAAGAAGCCGAACGGCTTGTCGCCCCGGGTGACCGCGTGCTGGTGCCTGCTTCCGTCTGCGCTTTGCAGAACGGACGCGTAACGGGCACGGCGCTCGATGACCGCGCAGGCTGTGCCGCCGTGATTCTGGCCGCAAAAGAAATCGTGAAAGCTTCCCCGAAACTGGGTCTGCATGTGGTGCTCAGCTCCAAAGAGGAAACCGGCGGACAGGGCGCGCAGGTGCAGGCGTTCCGTCATGACCCCACCGAAGCTTTGATCGTAGATGTAACGTTTGCCACGCAGAACGGCGTTTCCAATAAAGAAGCGATGGAACTGGGCAAAGGCCCGGCTATCGGCTACGCGCCCCTGCTCGATAAGGGTGTGACCGACGGTCTGAAAGAAGCCGCCCGCCGCGCCGGCATCCCGTTCCAGATGGAGATCATGGGACGCGGCACCGGCACCAACGCCGATCATGTCGCCGTTTCCCGACGCGGTGTGCGCTGCGGACTGGTTTCGATTCCCCAGCGGAATATGCACACGCCTGTGGAGGTGTGCGACCTGAAAGACATCGAACAGACGGCACAGCTCTTGGCCGCCTATGTGCTGGGCGAATAAGGAGGGGAAAACCATGGCAGATTATGAACTTTTGAAGCGCCTGTGCGAAGCACAGGGCATTTCCGGTGATGAAGGCGACGTGCGCGAGATGATTCTCAGCGAAGTGCGTCCCTATGCCGATAGCATTTCCGTTACGCCGCTTGGAAACCTGATCGTTTCTGTCAAGGGCAAACAGCCCGCCAAAACGCGGCTGATGATCAACGCCCATATGGACGAAGTGGGCTTTATCGTGACGCAGATCCGCGAAGACGGTACGCTTGGTTTTTCCTGCGTGGGCGGCATTGACCGCCGCGTCATCTTCGGCCGCCGCGTGCTGGTTGCCGAAAAATACCCGGGCGTGATCGGCGGCAAGCCGGTTCATCTGCTCGACAGCGACGGCAGAAGCAAAGTGCCTTCTCCCGACGATCTGGTGATCGATATCGGTACATCCACGCGCGCCGAAACGGAAGCTCTCGTTTGCCCCGGCGACAGCGTGACCTTTGATTCCGGCTATGAGGAATCGCACGGCAAGATTCTGGCCCGCGCCATCGACGACCGCGCAGGCTGCGCGATGATGATCGAACTGATCCGCGAAGGCTTGGAATACGATACGGTGTTCTGCTTTGCCGTTCAGGAAGAAATCGGGCTGAAAGGTTCGAAAACCGCTTCATTTGAGATCGATCCGCAGGCGGCTATTGTGCTGGAATCGACCACCGCGGCCGATTTTAAGGGCGTTCCCGAAGAAAAGCGCGTTTGCCGCGTGGGCAAAGGCCCTGTTGTGTCGTTTATGGATCGTTCTACGATTTATGATAAAGGCTATTACCGTCTGGCGTTTGATACGGCCAAAGAGCTGGGCATTCCCTGCCAGACCAAAACAACCGTGGCCGGCGGCAACGATGCCGGCGCCATCCATGTTTCGCGCGGCGGCGTGCGCTGTGCGGCCGTTTCGCTGCCCTGCCGCTATCTGCATTCCGCGGTGAGCATGATTTCGAAAGAAGACTACGAACATGCGCTTATGCTGGTTCGCGCGCTGAGCAGAAAGATCGCGGGGGATGAAGCGTGATTTTACGGGCATATCCTGAAAACCGGGAAGAAATCCGCCGCCTGTGCGGCAGCGGCGCGCTGGGTACGCGCATCTACGGAACGTTCCTCGCTTACGGCGACGAAACGCCCGGCGTGGCGTTTTGGATCTCGCCGGACGCCGTTTTCGGCCTTACGGATGGGGCGCTGACGATTGCCGGCTGCCCGGGTGAAGCCCACCGCGACGAAATCCGCTTTTTTGTGGAATCGATCGGTCCGCAGACGATTGTGTGTTCGCCGGAAACGGCCGAACTGCTGGGCTTCAAGATCGTCCGTCAGGGTCCGGCGCTGGTGCGGGAAAATCCGGGGGAAACGGTTCCCTGCGGCGGCGTGGCTCGCGCCGAAGAACTGGGACTGCGCAAGCTGTGCGGCTTTTTGTGCGACTGCGAAACGGAAACGTTTCAGGTGCCGGAAGCCGGGATGTTTTATATCGATGTTTCCCATCGTGTCCGCCACGGCGCGGCAGACGGCGTGTTGTTCGAGCATGAGGGAACCGTGCTGGCCTGCGCGCTCGCAGGCGCTGTCACGGAAACGGATGCGTTGATTTCCGCCGTAGCGGTCTTGCCGCAGGTGCGGCGGCGCGGACTGGGGCGCCTTGCCGTGGACGAGCTGTGCGAACGATTGCGCGGCCGCCGCTGCCATGCGCTGCGCGCCGAAGATGAAAACGCCGAATTTTATGCGGCGCTCGGGTTTGAAGAAAACGGCCGCTGGGCGGAATGCACGCTGTAATGCGGGCGGCAAGTTGCCGCTCCCATGTCGCGAATAAGCTGAATTTAAATTGAAAGCTCAAGTCGCGCGGCAGATGTTTGTCATTCGTTTTATACCTGATTCGCGAATTGTCAGCGGGGACTTCCCGCAAGTTTTACTCGATTTTTTTCAAAAAATCGTGGGGTCGAGAGGCAAAGCCCCCGGCGCGCCTCGCAAGGCGCGAAACTCTTTTGCCTTTATAAGCGCAGGAGGGTAGCCGAAAGCGTCCGGGGGACGGTTTCGGCGTAGGGAACCCTCGCCGGGGGTTCCCTAGTGCCGAACCGGCACAGGATCCTTCACGGGGAAGCCTGCTGCTGTATCTTTACTTTATTTGCGCGGCAGAAGCTTGAATTTTTAATGCGTCTTCTTCGCTCTGATAAAAGTGCGAAGAGCAAAGTTTATAGAAGAAATTACATCAAAAGGCCGTACAGGCGGCCAAGGAAAGGAAACTATGGAAGTTTATCCTTATTTTTCGATCGACCCGCGGATTCTGCGGGCCGGTGAAGAAACCATGAAAGAAGCGGCTCCTGCGCTGGCGCAGATCGAGGCCGTTCAGGATTATAACCAGCAGAAGATGCTGGCCGCATTTTCTCAGGCGGGGGTCAGCGAAAGTATTTTCGGCGGCTCCACGGGCTACGGCTACGATGACCGCGGCCGCGATAAGCTTGACGAAGTGTACTGCCACGCTTTTGGCGCCGAAGACGCGCTGGTGCGCCATAATTTCGTGTGCGGAACGCATGCGCTTACCGTGGCGCTGTTCGGCGTGCTCCGTCCGGGCGACGTGATGCTCAGCGTGACCGGTATGCCCTACGATACGCTGCGCAGCGTGATCGGACTCACCGGCAACGGCAACGGCACGCTCAAGGAATGGGGCATCGAATACCGTCAGGTGGATCTGCTCCCCGACGGCACACCCGATTACGAGGGCATCCGCGAGGCGGTGGACGGCGGCGTTCGCATGGTGTATGTACAGCGTTCGCGCGGTTACAGCCTGCGTCCGTCCCTGTTTGTGGAAGAAATCGAACGGATTGCGTCGATCGCCAAGGCGAAGAATCCCGACTGTATCGTGATGGTTGATAACTGCTACGGCGAATTTGTGCAGAAAACGGAACCGACACAGCACGGCGCCGATCTGATGGCCGGTTCGCTGATTAAGAATCCCGGCGGCGGCATCGCCCCCACGGGCGGCTATATCGCCGGCCGGAAAGATTTGGTGGAAAGCTGCAGCTACCGCCTCACCACGCCTGGCCTGGGCAAAGAAGTGGGCTGTACCCTGGGCACCACGCGCGAACTGTTTATGGGTACGTTCCATGCGCCGCACGTCACGGGCGAAGCGCTGAAAACCGCCGCGTTTGCCGCCGGTCTGTTCTCTCGCTTTGGTTATGACGTTACGCCGCGCTGTGACGAAAACCGCGCCGACATCATTCAGGCGATTCAGCTGCGCACACGCGAGGCGCTGGTGGCGTTCTGCCGCGGCGTGCAGAAAGGCGCGCCGGTTGATTCGTTCGTGACCCCCGAACCGTGGGCTATGCCGGGCTATGACTGCGACGTCATCATGGCGGCGGGCGCATTTACGCTGGGCGCTTCCATCGAGCTTTCAGCGGATGCTCCGCTGCGCGAGCCGTTCGCCGTTTGGATGCAGGGCGGCTTGAATTTCCATAGCGGCCGGCTGGGCATTCTGCTGGCGGCACAGTCCATGCTGGAAAGCGGCGAACTGCATTTATAATACACTTGGCCGAATTCCTCTTGCATAAGAAAACAAAATAAGGTATACTTTTATCATCCGGGTGAAAATCCCGGATTTCATGCGGATATGGCGGAATTGGCAGACGCGCTGGATTTAGGTTCCAGTGGGCTTCCCGTGCAGGTTCAAGTCCTGTTATCCGCACCAGCAATTGATTCAGGTTAAGCTTGTTTGAAGAATGATTTCTTATCATTCGAATAAGCGGACTTGAACCTGAGAAGGTTTCGGCGTTGCAAAATGTGCCAGGGGCACATTTTCAGCCGAAAGGCACGAGGGCGGTACCGAAACGCAAAGCGTTTGGGTGCCCAAGTGGAGAGTCTACAAGGCGAAGCCGCCGCAGACGGTCAAGTCCTGTTATCCGCACCACGTTGGAATGGACTTCGCTCCATTCAAAAAGCCGATGGCTTTTCTCATATCGCTTCGTCATTCCTCCTCTTCCGCGAAAAGGCACGCTCGGGTCGCCTGCTCGGTTGCAAGCGCCCTCGCCGCGGCTCCCTGTCGCTACCACCTTTTCGCGGGTAAAACGCGTGCGCTGTTTCGGCGAGCGTAGAGTGGCGAGTCAGAAATAAGGTGTTTGCCGCTGAAAAGCTGATCGATTCCATTTACTTCAACCGAAGGGAGAACAAACCATGCAGAAGTTGGTTTATCTGAGCAACAGCCGGGATTATACGGAACAGAACGATGTGAATGATAACAAGTATTTTGTTCGTATTAACAAGCTGCTGGAAGAAGGCTGGACGATTTCACAGATGGCCACGCAGACGGTGGATGTTGATCCCAAGCTTGAAAATTACCTTCACAAAGAAACGCTCGTGTCTTTTGTTCTGCTTGAAAAGCCCGAGGAAAAATAAATTCAACTGTTTGATTTTTAGCGGTGTGATGAATTTCACGCCGCTTTTGTTTTATTCGGATTTCTTGTGCAAAAAGACTCTTCCTGTTTGCCTGCAAGTATGATAAAATAATCGGGAATGTTTGGGAGGGCAGGGATAAAAAGATGAGTTTGAAAGCAAAAATGAGCCGCCTGCGGGAACATCCGCTGATTCAGGTCTTGGCGAATAACGGCGGAAACCCGCGTACACTGGTGCTGATCGAGCCGCTGTGGGGCATTCCTTACAATCTGATCGCGCCGTTTACCACGCTGTATATGTATACACAAGGCATCACGGATGTGCAGATCGGCACGATTCTTTCCGTTGCGATGGTTGTGCAGGTGTTTTTCTCGTTTTTCGGCGGCATTTTAACCGATAAGCTGGGGCGAAAATTTACCACCATGCTGGGCGATTTCTTCGGCTGGAGCATGGCCTGTCTGGTGTGGTCGGTTTCAAATAATTTCTGGCTGTTTTTGGCGGCTGCCGTGCTCAACTGTTTTGAGCAGATCAACCAGACGGCATGGTACTGCCTGCTGATCGAAGACGCACAGCCGAAAGATTTGGTGGGCATCTACACCTGGGTGAATATCGGCGGGCTGGTCGCCGTGTTTTTCGCGCCGATTTCCGGTTTGTTTGTCAGCTCGTATTCCATCGTGCCGGTGGTACGGGTGCTGTATTTCCTGTTTGCAGTGACGATGGTTACCAAAACGCTGATTACCTTTAAGTTTTGCAGCGAAACAAAACAGGGTAAGATTCGCCGGGCCGAAACAAAAGGCGTATCTGTTTTCCATATGCTGGGGGAATACCGCCAGCTGATTCCGCGCCTGCTTAAAGACAAAGGTGTGCTGAAAGCCGTGGCCGTTTCGGTTCTTTTGTATATTGCCAATATCGTAAGCACCAACTTTTTCAGCTTGTATGTGACGCAGCGTCTCGGGCTTTCCGAAAACCTGCTGGCTATGTTCCCGATTCTCAATGCGATCGTGATGCTGGTCTTTATGGTGGGCATTCAGCACCGCATGAGCGTGACCAAATTCCGCGCGCCGCTGTGGATCGGCCTTTCGCTGTATGTCGTGGCCGTTCTGGTGCTGATCTTCTCGCCGGCCAACAATGTGGGCCTGGTGCTGCTTTATGTCTTTGTTGCCGCTGTGGCCGCGGCGCTGGTCAATCCGCGCAAAGACGCATTGCTCCAGCTGAACATCAATCCGCAGGAACGCGCACGCTTGAACGCACTGATTATGGCTTCCACGGTTGCGCTTTCTTCTCCGTTCGGCTATCTCGCCGGATGGCTTTCCAGTATGGATCGCCGCCTGCCGTTTGCGTTCATTTTGGTGCTGTATGTTCTGGCCATGGTGATGATCGGCCGTGTGCACGAACCGACCCTGGAAGATGAGGAAGCTTAAAATTTTGAGATAAAATCAGGGAAAGGAGTATTTTCCATGCAGAATTATCATCGTCCCGTTCTTCATTTTACGCCGCAAAAAGGATGGATCAACGACCCGAACGGTTTGGTATATGAAAACGGAAATTACCATTTGTTTGCGCAGCATTATCCCGATGACATTCAGTGGGGCCCCATGCATTGGTATCACGCCGTGAGTAAAGATTTGGTTCATTGGCAGCATTTGCCCATTGCGCTGGCGCCCGATGAACTGGGCATGATTTTTTCCGGGTCTGCGGTTTATGATGCGGAAAATACATCCGGCTTTGGCAGCAAAGAACATCCTCCGATTGTAGCGATGTATACGAGCCACGGTGAAACGGAGCAGCAGAGCCTCGCGTGGTCGGTTGATTTTGTCCATTTCCATAAATACGAGGGCAATCCGGTGATCCCCAATACCGCGCTGCCCGATTTCCGCGATCCTAAGATCCTGCCCAATCCCCAGGGCGGCTGGACGGTGGTGCTGGCTGCCGGTGACCGGGTGGTGTTTTATGCCTCTCAGAATTTGAAAGACTGGGAAAAAACCGGCGAATTTTATGAGGGCAATCATTCGGCAGGCGTTTGGGAATGCCCCGATCTGTTCCCGCTGATGATAGGCGGGCAGGAAAAATGGGTGCTGCTGGTGAGCATGAGCGCGGAACACGAAAACCACGGTTCGCGCACGCAGTACTTTTTGGGACAGTTCGACGGTAAGACGTTTGTCTGTGACCAGCCTTTTTCGAAGCCGGAATGGATCGATCAGGGGTACGACAATTATGCTGGTGTGACATTCCACAACACACAGCAGCGTATTTTGATGGGCTGGGGCATGAACTGGGCTTATTCCAGCTACATCCCTGCCGATACGTATAAAGGCAATATGACGCTGGCCCGCAAGCTTGCGCTGGTGGAAACGCCGATGGGCGGCATTCGTCTGGCGCAGACGCCGATCGCCGACGGCGTATTCGATAGCGGCACTCCCTGTGACGGTACTCTTCCGGGCGGGCTTTTCCGCCTGCATATCAAAGGTAGCGGCGTGGGCACGGTCACGCTTTCGAATAGCCGTGGTCAGGAACTGACCCTGGGCGTGGATGAGCAGAACCGCTTGTTTACAGATAGAAGCCGCGCCGGTGCGGTCGATTTTGATGAGGATTTTGCATCGGATTGGTATGCCAAAACGCTTTCTCCGCGCTGGTACGAGGGCGACTGGGAGATGGATGTCATCTTTGACCATACGATTTGCGAGTTGTTTATGGATGAGGGAACGCTGGCTGTAACCCAGCTTGTTTTCCCCGACGGCGGATATGACCGGGTAACGGCATCTCCCAATTTACAGCTGACGGTTTATGCGCCTGTGTGAGGCCTATTCTATAATAAAAAAGCCCTGCACCTTATTGGCGTGAAGTGCCCCCAAAAAGTTAGACAATATTTTTGAAGAAATAAATCAAGCAACCGAAAGGGCTTGTTGTCTGTGAAGAGCAGGCGGCAGACCCTTTAGCTTTATCTTGATTCTGCGGTTATTGTAG
>CALWVE010000005.1 GCA_944384905.1 uncultured Clostridia bacterium | reverse complement strand
TGCATTTGGCGGAACTGGAGGACGATTTGTTTCATTCGACCAAAAAGTTATTAGTGAAGATGAGTTTCATCTGGATATTACATGGTAACACGAGATAAAATAACTGCTTATAATAATTCAGCCGGAGTCCGCGAGGAACTCCGGCTGACCGTTTTCATAATTCCGCGCCCTCTCGGCCTACTGCCACGCAAACCAGCGCTTTTTGCACAAAATGCGGTGCAAGACTGAAAAACAATCCGGTAGGATATATAAAATCACATAAATAACGAAACAAGCAGAGAAAATGATGAAGGAGTACTTTATGGATAAGTTAAGAATGGCGAGAGGATAAAAATCACAATCTAATCTCAGGCAAACTATATATCACAAAATATGAGCGGCCAGCAATTGACCGCTCTTTTTTCTTGCTTCTTTTCTACTCATATAGCCTCACAGAACTCTAGTTCTCATAAAATTGGTGCAACTGTGAAAAGGCGTGTGGCTTATGATTATTCTCCTCAATTCCAAGATAATCCGTGCGGCTTGCGCTTATTTCTTTTCAGAATGTAAGAATCCGTGCAACTTATGCTTGTAATGCACCAATTCTGAGCAAGACAGAGATCATTAAAATTGGTGCAGACTGATACTGAGTCTATAGCAGTGATTAGAAAAACACTCATTTTCTAACCCTGTGTTTATATTGTTCCTAGAAAAATTGGTGCAGACATAAAGAAAAACCCCCGAAAAATCGGGAGTTTTTCTCACGCCATTTTGTATCAAAAGTGACGTCTAAACCTGGTGCAGGTAACAGGACTTGACCGCCCGCTGTGGCTCCGCCTTGCGGGCTCCCCACTCGAGCACCCAAACGCTTCGCGTTTCGGTACCGCTCTCGTGACTTTCGACTGAAAATGTGCCCCCGGCACATTTTGCAACGCCGAAACCTTCGCAGGTTCAAGTCCGTCCTTTCGCAGAAAACAAAAAACAGCAGCCCACACATTTCGTGTAAGCTGCTGTCTAAAGTAGGTACTAAATAGTAAATTTATCACATTTAGTTAAATTCCCAAGTAAAAATTCCTATAGCTCTTTATTCAACGATTATATCAATCAGCGTTGAAGTACTCAAATAATAAACTTTTCCATCAACATCTCTAATAAATTCTATCGTAGTATCATTTATATATTTAAAATCTCCGCTTCCTAATTCCCAGTAAGAATCGCCACTATTAACTCTCACCTCAGAAGCTCTTCCTGCGGGTAAATTGTTATCAGATACACATCCTGAAAACGATAACATCAATATAGCAATTATAAAAAACAAGATGATTTTTTTCATAATTCACCCCAAATACGATTTTTATTTTTGGATTGACAAAATATAAAAATCTAAAAACATCAAAATTATAAAAATTAAGTGCTCATGACCTGACATGAGCACTTAATTTGGTGCAGGTAACAGGACTTGAACCTGCATGAACTTGCATTCATATGGACCTGAACCATACGCGTCTGCCAATTCCGCCATACCTGCATATTTTCGTATCACGATTTAGAATTATATCATCCGGCTTTTTATTTGTCAACTGTTTTTTCAACTTTTTTTGCGCGGCCTGCATACCCCAATCAAAAACACACAGAATTTACAAACAAGCCATATTCTTCTCAACTTATTTATGTTATAATAAGAACAAATCCTATGGTTTCGATAAAAAACAGAAGAAAGAAGGAATTGCATGAGAACGGTTTTATCTTTAAACAAAAACTGGGTTTTCAAAAAGGGTGTTTCCGAAGCCCCGTCCGCTCTGCCCAATTGGCAGCCGGTTTCGGTTCCCCACACCTGGAACGCCTATGACGGCCAGGACGGCGACTCCAACTACTACAAAGGCCCGTGCATGTATGTGCGCGAATTCTGGCCGCCGGATTCGATCGATCCTTCCACGCGCGTGTATGTGGAATTCATGGCGGTTTCCAGCGTCGCAACCGTGTATGTAAACGGCCAGCAGGTTGCTTTCCACAAGGGCGGCTACAGCGCCTTCCGCGCCGACATCACCGACGTTGTGCGCGCCGATGAGGCCAACCTGCTCTGCGTTTGCGCCGACAACACCATCCGCACCGATGTGTACCCCCAGAGCGCAGACTTTACCTTCTACGGCGGCATGTACCGCGATGTAAACCTGGTGCTGGTTTCCCCCACGCATTTCTCGCTGGATTACCACGGAGCACCCGGCATCGCCGTAACCGCCAAGCCGGAAGGAGACGCTGCTCAGATTACGGCCACCACCTGGATCGACAACGTACAGGACGGTGACTTTGCAGAATTCACGTTCACCAACCAGGAAGGCGAAACCGTTGCCGTGGTACAGCTCCCGGCCGAAAAAGAAACGACGGCTTCCCTCTATCTGGAAAACGCCCACCGCTGGCAGGGTGTTGAAGATCCGTATCTGTATCGCGTAACCGCCCGTGTGGTACGTCACAACGAGTACCTTGACGAAGTTTCCACGCGCTTCGGTATCCGTGAATTCCATGTTGATCCGCAGAAGGGCTTCTTCCTCAACGGCAAGCTGATGCCGCTGCGCGGTGTGTGCCGCCATCAGGATCGCCTGGGCAAAGGCAACGCACTTTCCAAAGAAGAGCATTACGACGACGTGCGCCTGATCCGCGAACTGGGCGCCAACACGATCCGTCTGGCTCACTATCAGCACAATCAGTACTTCTATGACGCCTGCGACGAAGCCGGTCTGGTAATCTGGGCGGAAATTCCGTTTATTTCCGTTTACAGCAAAGATCCCGCCGGACACGAAAACTGCCGCAGCCAGATGACGGAACTGATTTATCAGAACTACAATCACCCCTGCATCTGCTTCTGGGGTATTTCCAATGAAATCACCATCGGCGGCGACAGTGACGAACTGCGCGAAAAGCTGCATGATCTGAACAATCTGGTTCATCGGCTCGATCCCACCCGTCTGACCACGATGGCGCACGTTTCCATGGTTGCCATGGACAGCCCCCACAACCAGATTACCGATGTGCTCAGCTACAACCACTACTTCGGCTGGTACGGCGGCAAGCTGACCGACAACGAAGCCTGGCTGGATGCTTTCCATCAGATGCATCCCGACCGCGCCGTAGGTATTTCGGAATACGGCTGCGAAGGCATCATCTCCTACCACAGCGACGATCCGAAGCGCCGCGATTATTCCGAAGAATATCAGGCGCTGTATCACGAGCATCTGGCGAAGATCCTGCACGAACGTCCGTGGATCTGGGCCACGCATCTGTGGAACATGTTCGACTTCGGCTGCGACGCACGTGACGAAGGCGGCGTAAAGGGACGCAACAACAAGGGCCTGATGACGCTGGATCGCAAGATCAAGAAAGACGCCTATTTCATCTACAAAGCCTACTGGACGACCGATCCGTTCGTGCATATCTGTTCTTCCCGCTATGTACTGCGTGCAGGCGAAACGATGAACGTGAAAGTCTATTCCAACTGCAAGGATGTTACCCTGCTGGTCAACGGCGAAAAATTTGCCGCACTGGAAGGCGACAAGGTATTTGTGTTTGAAAACGTTCCGCTTTCTGCCGAAACGAAGATCACCGCTGTTTCCGGCGATGTATGCGACACCGCAACCTTCCGCAAGGTAGACGAGCCCTACAAGCCGTACTTCTATGAAGATCCGGTAGCAGCCGCCGGTGCCGCTACGGTGAAGAACTGGTTTGAAAATACCGATCCGGCTTTGTTGGAAGAAACCACGCTTGATCCGGACTTCTATTCCACACAGGATACGCTGGGCGAACTGCTGAACAACGAGCAGTCGGCTGCTGTAATCGGTGAATTGCTGGGTCAGTTTGCCGGACAGCAAAAAGGCATTGCCGGTGAAATGGGCGGCCGGATGGGTATGCTCAAGAGCATGTTCGGCAGCAGCACCATCAAGCAGCTGCTCACCATGCTTGGCAGCGTAACCGGCGCCGAAATGAGCGAAGAAGACATGACGAAAGTCATGAACTACGCTGACAAAAAGCTGCAGAAGATCCACAAATAAACAACCCGCATAAAAAGAACCGCCGTCCGCAGAACTTGCGGACGGCGGTTTTGCATACCCGGCAATCAGACATTCCATTCAAGCAATTTACCCAAAAACCGCTGCAGCTGCGGCGTTTGCGGATTTGAAAACATACGGCTGCTCTCTCCGTACTCCATCAATTTTCCCTCACACAGAAAAGCAACTTTTTCACAGGCATGTCGTGCAAAACCCATTTCATGCGTAACAATAATCATCTGCATTCCTTCATTTTGCAACTCGTGAATGCTGTCCAGCACCTCGGCTGTATATTCGGGATCTAATGCGCTGGTGGGTTCATCTAAAAGCAAAAATTTCGGCTTTGCGGCAATGGCACGAGCAATGGAAACCCGCTGCTGTTGTCCGCCGGAAAGCTCGGCTGGACGCTTATCTTTGTCTTGTTCCAGCCCAAATCGGCTGAGCAATTCACATGCTTGGCGATAGGCTTCATCCTGAGGGACTCCATGCACCTGTACCAACGGAAGCGTAATATTTTGAACAGCCGAAAGATGGCGGAACAACCCGCCGTGCTGAAAGACAAATCCAATCTCTTTTCGATAGCTCTGCAATTCATTTTCTCGTGTTGGTATTTTACGGCCATCCACCCAAACTTCTCCGCTAGACGGCAAAAGAAGCCCCCCTAAAATTCTTAAAAGCGTTGATTTACCGCCACCCGACGGACCGATAATCGCCATCGTACGAACTTCGTCGATAAAATCAATCCCGCGCAAAACAGCGTCCCGCTGATGTTCAAACTGCTTGGAAAGATTCCGAATTTCAATTTTCATAATAAAATTTCCTTTCCAATCTTTTGCTTACAAAAGATATCGGCAGGGTTATGCACAAATAAAGGAACCCCAAAAATAAATACCCTTCAAAAAGCCGGAAATTCTGTGCGGTTATTTCGCGAATCGTCTGCGTAATTTCAATAACGGAGATCATGGAAAGCAACGAAGAATCTTTAATAATCGAAGCAAACTGACCCGTAAGCGCGGGCAACGTTCTGGCAACAAGCTGCGGCAAAATAACAAACCGAATCGTTTGGCCGCGCGTAAATCCAACCGCCTTCCCCGCTTCCAGCTGTTCCTTATCAAGGGAAAGCACACTGCCTCTTAAAATTTCGGAAATATAAGCACCTTCAAAAACAGAAAGGATCAAAATCCCTGCCAGAAATCTGTTTTCAATGCCCCAGGCTGTTCCCAAAATATAAAAGAACAAATAAATCTGCGCAATCAAAGGTGTTCCGCGAATAACGGTAACATAAAAATTGGACAGGTATTTAAAAAACAAAATACGCGAATTCTGTCCGAGCGCACTGATCAACCCAATGAAAAAGCTGATCAAAAAACCGCCGATGCCCAGTCCCAGCGTCAGGGCAAATCCATCGATTAAACGCTTACGGTAATCGATAATAAACGAAAAATCGAGACGAATTTGAATGGCCAATAATGAAACCCCAAAAACCGCCACAATCAATAGGCATACCAACAAGCTGTTGAGCGCAGCGGCAACTACGGATGGACGTTCTTTCGAATTTACAGTCCACAAACGCATACCGATCCCTCCGTTACTCTAAATCAAAAAACCAGATAAATCCCAATTCCTCAAACATTTTCTTTTCTTCCGGCATATATTTTTCGGACAGTTCTTCAAAACCGCCCTTTTCTTTATATTCGGCTAAAAACGCATTGAATTGTTCCAACAACTCCGTATTTCCTTTTTGAACAGCGGCTCCCCACTGTTCTTTATCCTGGAATGGAATAAATACAGCTTTTGTGGTATCTTCATGCAGCTTCCAGTTTCGATAAACTGTAAGTTGGTCATACAAAAAGCCGTCTGCTTTTCCCTGAGAAACTTCTGTAACGCAGGCACTTTCATCGGGAAGCGCAATAATTTCAGCCTGATCCAACTGTTCTACGGCATACAAATATCCTGTAGAACCGGTTTTAACCGCCACTTTTTTCCCAGGCTGATTCAAGTCTTCTACACTTTCAATTCCGGACTGTACATTGGCCAGAATAGCCAGCGCGGCATTGGCGTATGGATCAGAAAAATCAACGCTTTGTTTCCGTGCATCCGTAATCGTCATGGAAGAAATAACCAGATCAGCTTTACCGGTCTGCAAAGCGGGGATCAATCCATCCCACGACATATTTTCAATGCGTACCTCATAGCCGGCATATTCTCCAAAGGCTTTAACTAAATCTACACTAATTCCGCTGGGTGCCCCGCTTTCATCCTTGGTCTCAAACGGAGGGTAAGCCAGTTCCATGGCAACAACCAAAACAGAATCATTTGATACCGTATTTTGAGAACAACCTGTTGCAAGAGAAAGCACCAAAATCAGGCACAAAAATACAGACAGAATTTTTTTCATATGCTACCATCCTATCTTGTTTAGTATGTTTCTATTGTATAAGAGATCTCTGTTTCGTACAAGTACGCACTTTTAGGTAACCGGGATTTTTGTCTGTTAGTTGCTTTTTGTTATGTAAGGTGCTATATTGTATATATATCCCGAATATAAAGTGAGGAGAACACCATGCTTTCTGAAAATGCATTTCCAGCATGCCCTATCGCAACCACCATTCAGCTTGTGGGAAACAAATGGAAACTGCTTATTATACGCAACCTGGCGCAGCGTCCATGGAGATTTAATGAGCTCCATCGAGATTTGTCCGGAATCAGCCAAAAAGTTTTGACAGAAAACCTTCGCAACTTAGAGAAAAACGGGCTGATTACCCGAACTGTTTATGCTGAAGTTCCTCCGCGTGTGGAATACAAACTTTCTGAGATTGGACGTTCACTGCAGCCGCTTTTGGATACCATGGCAGAATTCGGAAGCCTATATAAAAAATTGGTTAATGAATCCAATCCCGAGGTCAAAGAATAAAATAAAAAGAGCAGGGAATCTATCCCTGCTCTTTCATTATATCCTTTTTCAGGATCATTATTTGATTTTTGCCTGAATATAAGCGGAGAGTTCAGCAATCGGAACACGCTCCTGCTGCATGGTGTCGCGGTCACGCACCGTGACGCAGCCGTCGGTTTCGGAATCGAAATCGTAGGTTACGCAGAACGGCGTACCGATTTCATCCTGACGGCGATAGCGCTTGCCGATCGAACCGGCTTCGTCGAAATCAACCATGAACGAATCGGTCAGCTGGCTGTAAACCTCCATGGCTTTTTCGGAAAGCTTTTTGGAAAGTGGCAGAACGGCAGCCTTGATAGGCGCGATTGCCGGATGCAGATGCAGAACAACACGTACGTCGTTCTTTTCGGCATCTACGATTTCTTCGTCATAAGCTTCGCACAAAACAGCCAGAACCGTACGATCCAGACCATAGGTGGATTCGATGATATAAGGAATATAGCGCTCGTTGGTGAATGGATCGAGATATTCCATCTTCTGGCCGCTGTATTCCTGATGGCGCTTCAGGTCGAAATCGGTGCGGTTATGCGTACCGTTGATTTCGCCCCAGCCAAACGGGAACAGATACTCGATATCACAGGCCGCCTTGGCATAGTGAGCCAGTTTCTCGTGATCGTGATAACGCAGGTGCTCTTCGGGCAGACCCAGCGACATAAAGAATTTTTTGCCATATTCTTTGAAGTAGCTGTACAGGTCGGCATCATCGCCCGGCTTGCAGAACGTCTGGAATTCCATCTGTTCAAACTCGATCGTGCGGAACGTAAAGTTGCCGGGGGTGATTTCATTGCGGAACGCCTTACCGATCTGGCCGATGGAGAACGGCAGCTTGGTACGCATGGAGCGCAGTACGTTCGGATAGTTTACATATTCGCCCTGAGCATTTTCGGGACGCAGATAAACGATGTTCTTGCTGTCGTTGGTCACGCCGCGATAGGTCTGGAACATCAGGTTGAATTCACGGATATCCGTAAAGTTGTGCTTGCCGCAATTCGGGCAGGGAACGGAATGCTCTTTGATATAATCGAACATCTGCTCCTTGGTCATGCCGTCGGCATGGGCTTCGGGATCGAAATCGTCGATCAGATTATCTACGCGGAAGCGCATTTTGCATTCCTTGCAGTCGATCAGCGGATCGGAGAAGCTCATAACGTGGCCGCTGGCTTCCCATACGCGGGGATTCATCAGAATGTCGGCGTCCACTTCATAGCTGTTGGGGCGCTTCTGGATGAACTGTTTGCGCCAGGCGTCTTTGATGTTGTTCTTCAGCCGGGTGCCCAGCGGGCCGTAGTCCCACGTATTGGCCAGGCCGCCGTAAATTTCGCTGCCGGCAAAAATAAAGCCTCTGCCTTTGCAAAGGCCAACGATTTTATCCATGGTTTTTTCGGTTGGTTTCATTGTGTCTTTCCTTTCGCGCCGCTGGCTGCGGCACAGGTATTCGCGCACAAGCACCAGGCTGCACGTGTAGTTTCAGTTTACCATTTTGCAGGTAAAAATGCAAGTGCTTCCGCGCTTAGTTAATCGCGAAACGAATTTATGACCCATAAATCCGTACCGATCAGCAGCCCCAATCCAATTTTGCGGGGTTCGGCTCGTTTTCTACGGAACAAGCGCAGAGCTTTTGAAGCATGTCGGCAAAAACTTCATCTGCGCATGCGTCGTAAACCGCGGGTTCCGCCTGCAATCCTCCTCGATCATAAGCCAGCGCCGCAGCCGCATAAAAAACACATCCCAGCGCGCCGGTAGGGGTACGCAGCGAAGTCGCCGCGGAATCCATCGCCCGTGCGGCGGCCTGTGAAACAGGATCTCCGGCCTCTCTGGCGGCAGCACGTCCGGCCGTTAATACGTCGCGCGTTTCTTTAACCGTCTTTTCCCCATTCACCCACGCCTGCGCCATAGCTAACGCTTCGCGCGGGCGGGTATCTCCGGCGTTTCGCGCCTCATACAACGGCAGAATCTTTGAGATCATATAATCCGTGCACCAGCGCACCAATGTTTTGTGGCTTTGCGTTTCCATTTGCCGCATCAGCGCAAGAATTCCGGGATGATCGGCACTTCCCAGCATTTTCCTTAATTTAGCCATTCTTTTTCCCCTCCGTTAACAGCCTGTATTTATTATACGGTGTGAAGTCAAACGGGTCAACCAAAAGGAAAAATCTTGCGTCCGCGCAGTTCATGCGGTACAATAAAAGCTAGAAAAAGATTGTATGTAATAAAGGAACCGAGACTTATGAAAACAAAACCGATTCATCGTTCTTCCAAGCCGTTTTCTCCCGCTGCCAAGACAGAAAAAAACGCACCTGTTAAAGTGAAAAACGAAGACCGCTGCCCCTATTCTCGTAAATGCGGCGGCTGCCAGCTGCAAAATCTTCCCTACGAACGTCAGCTGCAATTCAAGCAAGGCCGGGTTCTGCGCTTTATCGGCCGCTATTGCCGTGTAAAACCGATTATCGGCATGGAGCATCCATTCCATTACCGCAACAAGGTGCAGTCCGCTTTCGGCATTGCGCGCAACGGAAAAATCATCAACGGCGTGTACCAGTCGAATTCCCATCGAATTGTTCCTGTGGAAAACTGCATGACCGAAGACCGCATTGCCGGAGAAATCATCGCCGATATCCGCCGCCTGCTGCCGAAATTCCACATCACCGCCTATAACGAACACACCGAGCGCGGCTTTTTGCGCCATGTGCTGGTGAAGCGAGGTTTTTCCACCAACGAAATCATGGTGGTATTGGTAGCCGCAACGCCTGTAATGCCCAGCAAAAATGACTTTGTCCGCGCCCTCTTGAAACTGCATCCCGACATCACGACGGTAGTGCTCAACATCAACGCGGCGTTTACCAGCATGGTGCTGGGAGAACAGGAAACCGTCTTGTACGGGCCGGGCTACATTGAAGATATTCTGTGCGGCAAGCGGTTCCGCATTTCGGCCCGCTCGTTCTATCAGATAAACCCGGTACAGACGGAGATTCTCTATTCCAAGGCGATTGAACTGGCGAAACTGAGCGGAAACGAAACCGTGATCGACGCCTACTGCGGCATCGGAACGATCGGCATCATCGCCTCCGATAAAGCGAAAGAAGTCATCGGCGTAGAACTGAACAAAGACGCTGTGGAAGACGCCCACGTCAATGCCCGGATGAACAACGTGGAAAATATCCGCTTTTATGCCGCAGACGCCGGGAAATTCATGCGCGAGATGGCCAAAAACGGCGCGCATGCCGATGTTGTGCTGATGGACCCGCCCCGCGCCGGAAGCGACAAGGCGTTTCTCTCTTCTGTATGTGTCTTAAACCCCGATAAAATCGTTTATATTTCCTGCAATCCCGAAACACAGGGGCGTGACCTGGCGTTTTTGTGCAGCCAGGGCTATAAAGCTACCACTGCACAGCCTGTAGATATGTTCCCGCACACAAGCCACGTCGAGACGGTAGTACTTTTGTCCAAACTAAACACCAAGCAGCATATCGAGGTGGAGTTGAATCTGGACGAGCTGGATTTGACATCGGCGGAGAGTAAAGCTACCTATGATGAGATCAAAGCCTATGTGCTG
>CALWVE010000004.1 GCA_944384905.1 uncultured Clostridia bacterium | reverse complement strand
TCAAAATCTGCGGCTTGGCCGGGGAAACAGAAAAGGGCGCTGTCATGCTTGACAACACCCTGTTTCTGCCTGATTATTCAGTTGTTTTGACCTGCCCCGTTTTCCGCTGCCCTAAAAAACATTGATTTTACTGGGTTTTTTCATGTTTTCTTATGGCAACGCTCTTTTGGGCAGGCTGTTATTTATAGATGGCACCTTTGATAACTTCGGTCAGCAGGTCACAAGAATCCTGATTATGAATCAAGAGTGAGATCAGGTTCGAAAAGACAAATTCAATAAAATCAGCTTGCGTACATTTTTCGGAGAAAAATTCCTGTTTTACCCGCTGATCTTTCTGTAAAGAAAGAAGTAAATCAGCTTTCACAGATTCAAAATACTGATTCATAGTTTCGCGCCCTTTATCTTTTCCGCTTTTAGCAACGCTCATGGAATGGACGCTAAAGAAAAAGGGATATTTTTCTCCGCCGTTTTTTACGCCGTAAAATAGCTTTTCAACATTCTCTACAAAGCCGGAAGAGGGGGTGCAGTCTGAAATCCCCTGAATAATCTCCTTCCAGATGACGTCAATCACGGCGATGATCAAATCATTTTTAGAAGGAAAATAATTATACACAGAGCCAACCGCAACACCGCACTCTTTAGCGACATTGCGCATGTTAATGGCCTGTATGCCACATTGAGCAACCATCTCTTTGCTTACAGAGAGAATATCTTCTTTGGAAGTTACCGCTTTATTCATCATTCACCTCTTAAATTGAACACTGTTCATTATATGCTCGATCGCCGAAATTGTCAATCGGCTATCTGAATGAGAAATAGCTGCAACTAAAAAATTTAAATCAGTGGTTTTCTGAGTTTCCTAAATATATCGGATACAACTCAACACATAAGAAATTACACGATAGAAAAGAATATTTTAATTTAATAGGATATAAAAAGTGAAAAATACTGACTTTTTTCTTAATTGAGTTGAAACCGTATACGGTTTATGCTATGATAACACATACTGTGACAAGATTTGTCAGATTTTTTATAGAAGTCAAGAATCTTGTCGAACTACAAAAAGGAGATGAGTCCGCAGAAAACAGGAGAGATTTTGCGGATGAGGAGAGTGTATCATGGCTAAAATCAATGTCCTGCGAAAAGTAAACGTGTTTATTCAGCGCGTCAAATCCGGCAGCTTTAAGAGAATGTTCCGTAATGTGGAGCTGGTTCATCAAGAATCCGGAAAATCTTCGCTGCGTATCTTTATAGATATGGTTTACTCTATGTTCCGGTATGGTACGGGCTATCTGGATTATATGACGTTCGGCTTTGTTTATATCAAAGGCAAACAGCGCCGCACGTTTATGACGATGAACGACAACCTGGCGCTTGATAAGCATCTTAATGATCCGGAGTACAAAAAATATGTACATGATAAGCTGGTTTTCAATGAAATGTTTACCGATTTTTTAAAGCGGGAATATCTCAATCTGAAAAAAGCCGATTTTGAATCATTTTGTGCATTTTGTTCCGGAAAAGAATCGTTCTTTGCCAAACAGACAGAAACATTCGGCGGGCTGGGCGTTCGCAAAATCCATCTCGATGCCAACACGGATTTGAAGGAATTGTATGAGTCTCTGATTCGCGACGGCTTTTTCCTGGTGGAAGAAACGATCCGTCAGCACGAGGAAATGAACCGCATTTGTGCCCGCTCAATCAATACGCTGCGTATTACTACGCTGACCGGCCCTGATGGAAAGCCGCAGTGTGCGTATGTGCTGATGCGTATCGGCAACGGCAAAACAGACGTAGACAACGTAACCAGCGGTGGTATGTATACCTGGGTAAGCGAAGACGGCGTGCTGCATTTCCCGGCTTTCTGCGATAAGCAGGCAGCTTATTTTGACCGTCATCCGGCGAGCGGAACGGCGTTCGAAGGCTTCAAGGTTCCGTATTATCACGAAGCGGTGGCGCTTTGTCTGCAGGCGGCAGCGAAACTTCCGCAGATTCGCTATGTTGGCTGGGACGTGGCCATCACACCGGACGGCCCCTGTCTGGTAGAGGGCAACGATCTGCCCGGCTACGATATGCCGCAGAACCGCCGTTTCCATCCGGACGGCTGCGGTCTGCGCCCGCATTTTTCCAAAATCCTTCAAGAGACAATCTAAGATCTTACATACAAAAACCACCCGCAAAAACGGGTGGTTTTCTTCTTATAATGAGCATTCCTCGCAGCTGCACGGGCAATCCGGTACGGATTCTCCGAGTATCTCGGCCGGGTCGAGGCCACGGCGTGTGCAGTAATCGGCAAGCGCAAGTTTGATGGCACGTTCCGCCAATAGCGAGCAATGCAGTTTAGCGGGCGGCAGACCGCCCAGCGCTTCGGCAACGGCTCGGTCGGTGAGTTTGGCGGCCTGCGAAATCGGCCGGCCTTTAATCATTTCGGTGGCCATGCTGCTGGAGGCGATTGCCGCGCCGCAGCCCAGCGTCAGGAATTTAACGTCTTCTATGATACCGTCCCGTATGCGCAGGGTGATGCGCATCTGATCGCCGCAGCGGGCGTTTCCGGCTTCGCCTACGCCGTCGGCCGGATCAAGCTCGCCCACGTTGCGCGGGTTCGTGAAATGATCCATTACCATTTCGCTGTATGCCATAAAAGCCTCCTTTTCCTGTTCAGCCGCGCCGGGTCTTTTTCCATAGAGGGGACAGACTGCGCAGCCGGGCTACCAATTCCGTCACGGTTTGCAGCACTGTATCCGCCTCGCTTTCGGTGAAATCATCCGGCAGGCTCAGCCGTAAGGAACCGTGGGCGATTTCGGGCGGAATGCCCAGCGCCAGCAGGACATGGCTTGGATCAAGCGAACCGCTGGTGCAGGCTGAGCCGGAAGAAGCGCAGATACCTTTTAAATCGAGCATCAAAAGCAGGGATTCACCCTCGATGCCCTCAAAACAGACGCTGATATGCCCCGGCAGCCGGTGCTCCCGGTCGCCGTTGAGGCGGCTGCGTTCGATTTTCAGCAGGCCGTCAGTCAGTTTATCGCGCAGAGGAATCAGGCGGGCGGTGCGTTCGGCCATGGAAGCGCAGGCGAGTTCCAGCGCGACACTCAGTCCCACAGCACCTGCAACATTTTCTGTTCCCGCGCGCCGTCCCCGTTCCTGCGTGCCGCCGTCGATCAGATTGGGGAAGAAAATCCCCTGGCGAATATACAGAGCGCCGATGCCTTTGGGACCATTGAATTTATGGGCGCTCAGACTCAGCAGATCGATGTTCTGTGCGGCTACATCGATGGGTAGGTGTCCTGCGGCCTGCACAGCGTCTGTGTGGAACAAAACCCCGTGTTTCCGGCAGATTTTTCCGATCTCTGAAACAGGCTGAATGGTGCCCGTTTCGTTGTTGGCGTACATGATGCTGACCAGCGCCGTTTGATCGGTTAAAGCAGCTTCCAGTTCTTCGGGAACAACGCGTCCGTTTTCGTGTACATCCAGATAAATAACCGAAAATCCTTCTTTTTCCAGCGCCGCGCAGGTGTGCAGTACGGCGTGATGTTCAATTTTGCTGGTGATAATCTGTGTTTTTCCTTGTTTTGCCATTGCATGGGCTACACCTTTGATGGCCCAGTTGTCGGCTTCGGTTCCGCTTGCGGTGAAATAGATTTCCTGCGGGAGACAGTTTATGCACCGTGCGGTGCGTTCGCGTGCTTCTTCCAATGCCCGTTTGGCGGTTCTCCCCGCCTTGTATACGGCGGAAGGATTTCCGAAATTTTCGATATAATACGGCAGCATCGCTTCGAGCACGGGCTGCAAAAGAGGCGTGGTGGCGGCATTATCGGCATAAATATAGTTTGGTTGTTCGGGCATGGAAGCATCATCCTTTCCTGAGCATCATATACCATTTTTAAAAGCCGTTCAATAGATTTAAGGAAAATCGGCTGTTTTTGGAACGCGCTGCAAGAACGGCCGCTTTTTTGCCTATACTGATATCATGGGCGCGGGCCTTGCTTGACAGAAATTGCGAATAAGGGTAAAATGTTATCTGTAAAATCAGCTTGTTATATCCATATGCAGCCCGTAACGTTATTCTGACAAAAAGGATCCGAAGTCCGGATCGCCGGTCGGAACAGGTGCGATCCCGGCGCGGTTCCTTTTTCTGCTGTGTTAGGAAAAACAAGTGCGAGCGGATCTTTTTTATCAGGACATCCGCAGGCAAAAGATGCGCTGCGGCGTTGTTTTTGGACAAATCGGGTCCATCATTTACTTATATTATCGGAACATGCGCTCCACGCAGGCACGGAAAACAGCTGCGTGACCACATGCAACAACAGGAGGTTTTTCTATCGTGGCTATACGAAAAAACAATAGGCCGGTTTCACGCCGGGCAACCAATATCGAAGATGTACCGCTGGATCAGCTGCTGGGTTTTGCACACGACGACGCAGACGCGCCCCAGATTCCTACCGCGGCTTCGATGGAACAAAATGAGCAGGCCGAAAAGCAGCCCGCTAAAAAGCGTCACCGCACACCGCAGTGTACGGAAAAGAAAAATGAAAAGCCGGCAGCACAGTCTCAGCCTTCCCGCGCGCCGCGCGCCAAGAAGCAGTCGGCTAAAAGCGAAGCGGCTCCGGTTCCCGCGCGAATGGATCCTTACCGCCGCCTGAGCACGCCTACACAGACCGCGAAACGCCGTCCGGCTAAAAATAAGCCTGCGGTACGCGTGTATTTCTTGGGCGGACTCAATGAAATCGGTAAAAACTTTACGCTGTATGAATGCGGCGAAGATATGGTGATTGTCGACTGCGGCATGGCATTCCCCAACGAAGATATGCTGGGTATCGACATTGTTATTCCGGATTTTTCGTTTGTAGAGCGAAACGCCGATAAAATCCGCGGAATTTTTGTAACCCACGGACACGAAGACCATATCGGCGCCATTCCGTATTTGCTCAAGAGAATCAATCTGCCCGTTTATGCTACCGCGCTCACTTTGGGCTTGCTGGAAGTGAAACTCAAAGAACACGGTCTGGCGGGAACGGCCAAACTCAACCGTGTAAAAGCGGGCGACCATGTGCGCGCCGGTTGTTTTGATATGGAATTTATTCATGTCAACCACTCGATTTCCGATGCGGTTGCCATCGCGCTGCATTCGCCGGCCGGTGTGATCGTGCATACGGGCGACTTTAAAATCGACTGCACGCCTACCGAAGGCGGCATGATCGATCTGCCGCGTTTTGCCCAGCTGGGTCAGGAAGGTGTTTTGGCGCTGCTGGCTGATTCCACCAACACGGAACGCGAAGGCTACACCAAAACCGAACAAAAGGTTAAAGATACGTTTGAGATGCTGTTTGCCCGTGCTACGGAAAAACGCATCATCATTGCGACGTTTGCTTCGAATATCAGCCGTGTGCAGCAGATTATCAACTGCGCGGCCAAGCACAAGCGCAAAGTGGCGCTTTCCGGGCGCAGTATGGTCAATGTGATGACGATCGCAGCCGAACTGGGCTATCTGCATGTGCCGGACGGTATGCTGATCGATCTGGATATGATCAACCGCTATGCGCCGCAGGAAGTGGTGTTGATTACAACCGGCAGCCAGGGCGAGCCGATGTCTGCGCTTTCGCGCATGGCTTTTGCCGATCACCGCAAGGTGGAAGTCGGCCACGGCGATTTTATCATCATTTCCGCACGCCCGATTCCCGGCAACGAGCGCACCGTGGGTACGGTTGTAGACGAACTGCTCAAGCGCGGCTGTGAAGTGGTGTACGAATCGATGTACGAAGTCCACGTTTCCGGCCACGCTTGCCAGGAAGAGCTTAAACTGATGCAGGCGCTCACCAAACCGAAGTATTTCATTCCGGTTCACGGCGAGCAGAAACATCTGCGCAAACATGCCCAGCTTGCACTGGATATGGGTAAAACCGATAAGGAGATCTATATCGGCGACGTGGGTGATGTGCTGGAAATCAGCGAAACCGGCATGAAGAAGGTCTCCATGGTTCCGGCCGGCGCCGTGATGGTAGACGGCCTAGGCGTGGGCGACGTAGGCAGCATTGTGCTGCGTGACCGCCGCCATCTGGGTCAAGACGGCTTGATCGTGGCCGTCTGCACCATCGACAGCACTACCGGGGAAATTGTCTCCGGCCCGGATGTTGTTTCGCGCGGATTTGTGTATGTGCGCGAATCCGAAGCGCTGATGGAAGAAGCCAAAACGCTGGTGTGCGATATCCTGGAAGACTGCACCCGCAGTGGAATTACCGATTGGGGAACGCTTAAGACGCGTATCAAAGACGGCCTTTCCCGTCTGTTGTACGATAAGACGCGCCGCAGCCCGATGATTCTGCCGGTGATTATGGAAGTCTGACCGGACGGGAGATCTTTTCTTTGCAAATCAAGCAAAAAGGGGTGGAAGGATGAAACGAAAGGTGTGGGTAACATCCCCCGTGGCCTATATTATGGCGGGGATCATGTTCTTAATGGCGTTGGCCAGCCTTTCCCAAAATCTGGTACTGTGCTTTGTAGAACTTGCTTTGTCGGTTATCTGCCTGATTACCGTGTTTATCGGTGACCGCTGGTTCGGCGAGCATGTGGCGCGGTCGATGGCGGCCGCACGCCGTGTGCTTACGGCAGAAGAGACCCGCGCGCTGGAAAAGTTCACGCTTCCGGTGGCGGTTGTAGCCAACGAAAAAGACATCGTATGGGCCAACGAGCTGTTTGAAGAAGCCGTAAGCCACGGTGAATGCCGCGGCGAAAGCGTTCTGCGCTATATCTACCCCTACACCTTGCGTCAGATCCTTGCCGAAAACGGCGCCAATACCGAATGCGGCGGGCGCAAATATACCGTGTACGCTTCCAAAACGGAAGCAGGCGCGGTCCTCTATTTTATCGATAACACCTACTATAAGGACATTCAGAAAGAATACCGCGAAAGAAGTGCGGTGGTGGCCGCTATCGCCTTCGATAACCGCGAGGAAATGACTCGAGATTCCTCTTCTGTAGACGACTCCCGGATTGTGGCGGAGGTAGAAACCGCCCTGCGCGATTGGGCTACCCAGGACATGGAAGGCGTCATCCGCAAGCTTTCCAACGGGCGGTATCTGCTGCTTTCCGATGAAATCCATCTGCAGAAAGCGCGCGAAAAACGCTTTGACGTGCTGGATGAAGTGCGTCGTATCCGAAACCAGAATCTGTTCGCTACGGTTTCCATCGGTATCGGCCGGGGAGCCTCCAATATGGGCGAGGCCGAGCTGTGGGCGCGTCAGGCGCTGAATATGGCGCTGGGACGCGGCGGCGATCAGGTGGCCGTTAAGCAGAACGATACATACGAGTTCTTCGGCGGTCTTTCCAAGGGCGTGGAAAAACGCGATAAGGTGCGTACCCGTGTGATTGCCGCCACGCTGGCCGACCATATCCGCAGCAGCGATAAAGTGTTTATTATGGGGCACCGTTTCTCGGATCTCGACAGCGTCGGTTCGGCTGTGGGTATCTGGGCCGTGGTGAAAAAAGGCCTGGGACGCAACGCGTTTATCGTGGTCAACCGCGGCCAGTCGCTGGCGCATCAGCTCATCGATCAGGTGGATGACGCTTATCCCGAAACGAAAATCTTCATCAGCAGCCAGGAAGCGCTGCAAACCCTCACCGGTAAAACGGTTGTGGTTGTGGTGGATACGCATTCCACCTCGCTGGTTGAGTGCCCCGAGCTGATTGAAGACGCTCAGCGAATTATCGTCATCGATCACCATCGCATGACGGTCAACTATATTCAGAATACCCTGATTTTCTATCACGAGCCCTACGCCAGTTCGGCTTCCGAAATGGTGACGGAGCTGGTACAGTATATCAACGCAAACTGCCTTTCGGCCGCCGATGCACAGGCCCTGCTTTCGGGTATTGCGTTGGATACCAAAAACTTCGTGATGAAAACAGGTGTGCGAACTTTTGAAGCTTCGGCGTATCTGCGTCGCCGCGGCGCCGATACGGTGGCCGTTAAGCGGCTGTTCTCCGGTACGCTCGATACTTATAAAGCCAAGTCGCATCTGGTGGAAGGGGCGGAGCTTTACAAAGGCTGCGCCATCGCCTACACCGAAACGCCTTTGCCGGAAATCCGCGTGGCGGCGGCTCAGGCGGCCGACGAACTGCTCTCCATCAGCGGAGTGGCGGCGTCGTTCGTTATTTATCGTACCGATAACGCTGCGAATTTCTCGGCGCGATCCCTGGGAGATGTCAACGTGCAGATCCTGATGGAAGCGCTGGGCGGCGGCGGTCATTATACCATGTCCGGCGCACGTTTGGAAAACACTACCGCCCAAGAGGCTGTGGAGCGTCTTAAAAAAGTGCTGGACGAAAAACTGGAACAGGCAACGAGTACCGGCGGCAAATAATCTATAGGCGCCGGTTTCATCAGAAAGGGAGAAGAACCATGAAAGTTATTTTGTTGCAGGATGTTAAAAGCCATGGCAAAAAAGGTGATTTGGTAACCGTTTCCGACGGTTACGCCCGCAATTACATGATTCCCCGCGGGCTGGCTAAAGAAGCCAACAGCCAGGCTATGAACGAATTCCGCAATGCGGAAAGCGCCAAGGCTTATAAGATCAAAACCGAAAAAGAACACGCACAGGCGACTTTTGAAGCCATCAACGGTAAATCCGTAAGCGTAAAAGCCAAAGCCGGTCAGGCCGGACGCATCTACGGCTCCGTAACGACCAAAGAAATTGCGGCTGCGCTCAAGGAACAGTACGCTGTGGATGTAGATAAGCGCAAGCTTTCGCTGAGCATGGATATCAAGGCTTTCGGTTCCTATCCGTGCGAAGTGAAACTGTATAACGGCATTACGGCCACTGTTACGGTAAGCGTAGCGGAACAGAATTGATTTTTTATCCGGAGAAAGCGGGGTGAGGGCAGATGGCCGACAACACATGGGAAAATAATCTGGCGCTGACGGGCACAGGCGCGCAGCTGCCGTTTAGCTATGAGGCCGAGCAATCGGTTTTGGGTGCGATTCTGTTGGAATCTTCCTGCCTGAACGCCGTGATGGAGATTCTGCCTCGGGCGGATTATTTCTATCAGGTGCACAATCGCATGATCTACGAGACCATGCTCGAAATGTTCACCGAAGGCAAACCGATCGATTACATTACCGTTTTGGAGCGGCTTCGTGAAAACGATGGCTTCGACGAAACCACCGGCAAGGTGTATCTGATGCAGCTTGCCGAATTGGTGCCGTCGATTTCCAATGTAGAAGCCTATGCCAAAATCGTGCGCGATAAATACGACGTGCGTACGCTGATTTTGGCTTCCAAAGAAATTATGGAAGACGCTTCCGATGCCGCCAACGACGCGACAACTTTGCTCGACGCCGCCGAACAGCGGATTTTTGACATCCGTCGCGGGAAGAATATGCAGGGGCTTCAGCGCCTCAACGAAGTGATTATCCAGACGTTCGATCGTTTGGATCAGCTCAATTCTCCCGACAGCGAGCAGTACAAGGGCATCCCCACCGGAATCGGCGAACTGGACGAAACGATTACGGGCCTCAACCGAAGCGACCTGATTATTCTGGGCGCGCGTCCCGGTATGGGTAAAACCAGTTTTGCCTTGAATATCGCGCGTAACGCGGCCGTGGTTTCTGGGCGGCGTGTGGCCGTGTTCTCGCTCGAAATGGGCCGGGAACAGCTGGCTTCCCGTTTGCTTTCCAGTGAAGCGCTTATCAGCGGCACAAAACTGCGTACCGGCCAGCTTTCCGACAGCGAATGGCCCCGCCTGGTGGAAGCCGCCGATATTCTTTCCAAAGCGGAAATTTATCTCGACGACAGCCCGGGCATTACCGTGCCGGGCATCAAGGCCAAGGTGCGCCGGCTCAAAGATGTGGATCTGATCGTGATCGACTATTTGCAGCTGATGTCCAGCGCCCGGCCGATCGACAACCGCGTGCAGGAAATTTCCGATATCACGCGAAACCTGAAAATTATGGCCAAAGAGCTGAATGTGCCGGTCATTACGCTGGCGCAGCTGGCGCGTGGCAGTGAAAAACGAACCGACCACCGCCCGGTGCTTTCCGACCTGCGAGATTCCGGTTCTATCGAACAGGACGCTGATATCGTTCTGTTTTTGTATCGCGACGAATATTATGCACAGGAAAACGGCCCCAACGATGAATCGGATAAAAACAGCGCCGAATGCATCGTAGCCAAGAACCGCCACGGCGAAACCAAAAGCGTACCGCTGCACTGGCAGGGCGAGTTTATGCGCTTTACCGCGCAGGAGCTTGTCCGCCGCGAGATGTAACCGGCAGAGGCATACACAATGGAAAAAGTGCATGAAACAATTGAACGCACCCTGCGACGGTATCAGATGCTGCCGGCGCAGGGACGTATTGTGCTGGGGCTTTCCGGCGGTGCGGATTCCATGACGCTGGCCGATTATTTTGCGTCATCCCAGTCACTTCGGCCCCGGCTGCTGTGCGCCCATGTTAACCACGGCATCCGCGGGGAAGAGGCGGCGCGCGACGAACGATTTGTACGCGATTGGTGCGAAAGCCGGGGGATTCCCTGCCAGGTGCTGCATGCCGATGTGCCGGGCGAGGCTGCCCGCTTGGGCGAAAGTGAGGAAACCTGCGGCCGGCGGATTCGCTATGCGTTTTTTGAATCGCTGGCGACAGACGCCGACGACCGGATTGTTGTGGCGCATAACGCCAACGACCAAACGGAAACGATCCTGTTTCATCTCGTAAGCGGAACGGCTCTGCGCGGCTTGTGCGGCATGCCGTTTGTGCGCGGAAAAATCATCCGCCCGCTGCTTGCCGTTACACGAGAAGAGATTGAAGCCCATGCGAAAGCCTGCTCGATTGCATTTGTGGATGATTCCACAAACGAGGATGTCCGCTATGCCCGTAACCGATTGCGGCATCATGTCGTCCCCGAGATGATTGCGATCAACCCTTCGCTTCATGCGGCCTTGCATCGAACAGCACGCTCGCTTTCTCAGGACGAAGCTTTTTTTCAGCAGTTGGCTACCCAGGGACTTTTGGCGGCGCAAACTAAATTCCCCGGTATGCTTTCGGCCGAAAAGCTTTTGGAATTGCCCGAGCCGGTTTGTTTGCGCGCGCTTTGCCGCTGGATGGAAAGTCAGGGGCTGCGGCGTGTGGAAGAAAAACATCTGCGCAAGGCGTATGCGCTTTTGAAGCAGGGCGGTTCTTTTTCGCCGGGGGAAAACCGGCTGTTCGCGGTGTCTCATGGCGTAGTGTCGCTTACAAAACCTGTGGAACTCTGCCGCATAGCGGTAAACTGTCCCGGGGAAACGAAACTGGCGGACGCTTTGCTGCGGTTGGAACCCTGTTTTTCAGAAAGTGCACACAAAATTCATAAATTATTATTTAAAAACATCTTAGACTATGATACAATAAAGTCCAGTCTGATACTCCGGCATCGTATGCCGGGAGATACCTTTCAGCAGCCGGGCCGTCCCGTTAAAAGTCTGAAAAAACTTTTTAACGAAGCCGGGCTTCCCCAGGCCGTTCGCGAACGCCTGTGGCTGCTGGAATGTGAAGGAACCATTGTCTGGATGGAACGGTTTGGTGCAGCGGCGTCTTATGCGGCTTCGCCGTCGTCCCGCCGGATGCTCCGGGTTTCTCTGGAGCGGTTTTCTTTTCCTCATAGCCAAATAGACGGGCGGAAAGAGCTTCCGTTCGCACCTGCGCCCGAGACCCGGGAACAGGCAATAAAGGAGTGATACATTAGTGGAGAAAGACAACAAGCGCACCCTGCGGAATCTGTTGATCTATCTGGGAATCCCGATTGTTTTGTTTGCGATTCTGTTTTTCTGGCTGAATCGTCAGCCGGTTATGGATAGCTACAAGTTTTCCGATGTTGTCGGCTTTTTTGAAGATGGAAAAGTAAAAGGCTACACGTTGGATCTGGGATCCGGCAACCTGGTGATGACGCTCGACAACGATTCCAAAGTAGCGCATGAGCTGGCCAGTGTAACGCTGTTTTACGATAACGTCAGCGATGATATCGAAGCTTATAATAAAGCACATCCCGATGCCAAAATGGTGCAGGATCTCAAACCTGCCCAGCAGACAAGCTGGATCATCAGCTTGCTGCCCACGCTTATTATGCTGGTTCTGCTCGGCTTGTTCTGGTGGTTCATGTGGCGCAGACTCAGCGCCGGCATGGGCGACGCCAACAAGCAGATGAACTTCGGCAAGGTTCGTGTTAAGAAAAACGATGACGAAAAACGCAAGACCACGTTTAAAGACGTGGCCGGCGTAGACGAAGAAAAAGAAGAACTCGAAGAGATCGTAGAATTCCTGCGCAACCCGCGCAAGTATACCGATCTGGGCGCCCGTATCCCGAAGGGTGTGCTGCTTGTAGGCCCTCCCGGTACCGGTAAAACGCTGCTGGCCCGTGCCGTAGCCGGTGAAGCCGGCGTGCCGTTCTTCTCGATTTCGGGTTCCGACTTCGTAGAAATGTTCGTCGGTGTCGGGGCATCCCGTGTGCGTGACCTGTTCGATCAGGCCAAGAAGAACAGCCCCTGCATTATCTTTATCGATGAAATCGATGCTGTGGGCCGTCAGCGCGGCGCCGGTTTGGGCGGCGGCCACGATGAACGCGAACAGACCTTGAACCAGCTGCTCGTTGAAATGGACGGCTTCGGCGTGAACGAAGGCGTCATCATGATTGCGGCAACCAACCGCCCGGATATCCTCGACCCGGCTTTGATGCGTCCCGGCCGTTTCGACCGTCAGATTGCCATGCGTATGCCCGATATCAAGGGCCGTGAGGAAATTCTGAAGGTTCATGCCCGCAAAAAGCCGCTGGCGCCCGATGTAGATCTGGCCACCATCGCTAAGTCTACAGCCGGATTTACCCCGGCAGATCTGGAAAACCTGCTCAACGAAGCCGCCCTGCTTGCGGCGCGCAACAATCTGAAAGCCATTACGATGGAACAGATTGAAGACGCGACGATCAAAGTGGTGGTGGGCACCGAAAAGAAGAGCCATGTGATGACGGAAAAGGAAAAGAAACTCACCGCCTATCACGAAGCCGGTCACGCGCTTGCGGCTTATTACTGCGATACGCAGGACCCGGTTCATCAGATTTCGATTATTCCGCGCGGCCTGGCCGGCGGCTACACCATGCAGCTGCCCACCGAAGACCGTTCTTACCGCAGCCGCAGCGAGATGCTCGACGAGCTGGTTGTGCTGCTGGGCGGCCGTGTGGCCGAAGCGTTGGTGCTCGGCGATATTTCCACCGGTGCGTCCAACGATATTGAACGCGCTACCAAGATTGCCCGCGCCATGGTCACCAAGTACGGCATGAGCGAGGTTCTGGGAACCATCACCTACGGTTCCGATGAATCCAGCCCGTTCCTCGGCAAGGAAATGGGACACATCCGTAACTATTCCGAACAGACGGCTTCGGATATCGATAACGAAATCAAGCGTTTGATGTCCAACGCCTATGATACGACCGAAAAAGTTCTGCGTGAGCATCTGCCGCAGCTTGAAGTAGTCGCGGCTGAACTGATTGAAAAGGAAAAGCTCGACGGCGAAGCTTTCCGTGCGCTGATGCGCGGCGTTTCGCTCCCCGGTTCCGAAGAAGACGATCCGTTCGAACCGTCCGAGCCGACCGAAGAAGCATAATTTTAGACCGTAAAGACACAAAATGGGGCTGGCAGATTTCTGCCAAGCCCCCTTTCCCGGTTATAAGGAGAGTCGATCTATGCCGAAAAAGAAGCCGGTTTACGATAACGAAAGTATTACATCTCTAAAAGGGGCCGACCGTGTTCGCCTGCGCCCCGGGGTCATTTTTGGTTCCGACGGCATCGACGGCTGCCAGCATTCCGTTTTTGAGATTTTGTCCAACTCCATCGACGAAGCCCGCGCCGGATACGGAACGGAAATCACCGTGACGCGCTACCTCGACCATTCGGTTGAGGTGATCGACCACGGCCGCGGCATTCCGGTGGATTTCAACCAGAAAGAACAGCGTTACAACTGGGAATTGGTTTTCTGCGAATTGTACGCAGGCGGCAAATATAACAACGAATCCGGCGAACACTATCAGTATTCGCTGGGTCTTAATGGCCTGGGCCTTTGTTCTACGCAGTATGCCTCGGAATATATGGATGTAGATATCCGACGCGACGGCGAACGCTTTACGCTGCATTTTGAACACGGTGAAAACGTAGGCGGCCTGCATCGCGAGCCCTATGCCAAACGCGACACCGGTTCGCGGATTCACTGGCGTCCCGATCTGCAGGTGTTTACCGATATCGATATCCCCGTAGACTATTACCGCGATACGCTGCGCCGCCAGGCGATTGTCAACGACGGCCTGACGTTTATTTTCAAAAACGAAATTACACCCGGTAAATTCGAGACCGAAACTTTCCGCTATGAAAACGGTATTGCCGATCACGCACAGGAACTGGCAGGAGAAGACAGCCTCACGCCCGTGCAGCTGTGGCAGTCGGAAAAAAAGGTAAAAGACCGCGCCGACCTACCGGAATATAAGGTGAAGATCCGTGCGGCGGTGGCTTTTTCCAATAAGAACCGCGCAACCGAGTATTACCACAACTCCAGTTGGCTGGAGCACGGCGGCGCGCCGGATAAGGCTGTGCGCAACGCCTTTGTGTATCAGATCGACGCTTACCTGAAAGCCAACGGGAAGTACAATAAGAACGAAAGCAAGATCACCTATACCGACGTGGAAGACTGCCTGATCGTGGTGATTTCGTCTTTTTCAAACCAGACTTCCTACGAAAACCAGACGAAAAAAGCCATTACCAACAAAGGTATCCAGGACGCCATGGTGGAGATGCTGCGGCATAATCTCGAGATTTATTTCATCGAAAACCCGATGGATGCCGAAAAGATCGCCGGCCAGGTGCTGGTGAATAAGCGCAGCCGCGAAGACGCCGAAAAGACCCGCCTCAATATTAAATCGAAGCTGACCGGCAAAATGGATATTACCGGCCGCGTGGCCAAATTTGTGGACTGCCGCAGCAAAGACGTAGCCCGCCGCGAACTGTTCATCGTGGAAGGCGATTCCGCTTTGGGCGCGGTGAAGCAAGCGCGCGACCCCGATTTCCAGGCCGTCATGCCGATCCGCGGCAAAATCCTCAACTGCCTCAAAGCCGATTACGACCGCATTTTCAAAAGCGAAGTCATCGTCGATTTGATGAAGGTGCTCGGCTGCGGCGTGCAGATCAAATCGAAAGCCAACAAAGAGCTTTCTTCGTTTGATATCAACAACCTGCGCTGGAGCAAGGTCATTCTCTGCACCGATGCCGACGTAGACGGCTTCCAGATCCGCGTGCTGCTGCTGACAATGCTGTATCGCCTTACGCCCGATCTGATTTCCGCGGGCAAGGTGTTTATCGCCGAATCGCCGCTGTATGAGATCACCAGCAAAGACAAAACGTATTTTGCCTACAACGAGCGCGAAAAGGACCAGTACCTCAAAGAGCTGGAAGGCAAAAAGTTTACGATCCAGCGTTCGAAAGGTCTGGGCGAAAACGAACCGGATATGATGAACCTCACCACGATGAATCCCGCTACCCGGCGTTTGATTCAGGTGATGCCCGACGAGGAAGAAGCCACCATGCAGATGTTTGATCTCATGCAGGGCGATAACCTCAGCGGGCGAAAAGAATATATCGCCGTCCACGGCAATGAATATCTCGACGATTTGGATCTGGCGTGAAAGGAGGAAAAGCTTTGGCAAGAAAGAAAAAAGAATCGGACAGCCCCCGCCGTCATCAGCCGAACGGCGTGATTCAGGGCGCGGGCGAAGTGGCTTCGCAGCTGATTACCCGTACGCTGGAAACCAACTATATGCCCTACGCCATGAGCGTAATCCTTTCCCGCGCGATTCCCGAAATCGACGGCTTCAAGCCCTCTCACCGTAAGCTGCTGTATACGATGTACAAAATGAACCTGCTCGGTTCTGCACGTACGAAGAGCGCCAATATCGTGGGGCAGACCATGCGTCTCAACCCGCACGGCGACGCCGCCATTTACGATACGATGGTGCGCCTGAGCCGCGGTTACGAAGCGATGCTGCATCCGTATGTCGATTCCAAGGGCAACTTCGGTAAATTCTATTCCCGCGATATGGCCTGGGCCGCTTCCCGTTATACGGAAGCGAAGCTCGACGCGATCTGCAAGGAACTGTTCCGCGACATCGACAAGGATACCGTCGATTTCGTCGATAACTACGATAACACGATGAAAGAGCCGACCCTGCTGCCGGCTACGTTCCCGTCGGTGCTGGTCAATTCCAACACGGGTATCGCCGTCGGTATGGCCAGCTCGATCTGTCCGTTCAACCTGCGTGAGGTGTGCGAAACGGCCATTGCGCGCATGAAAGATCCGCAGCACGATCTGCTTTCCACGATGCCGGCTCCCGATTTCCCGGGCGGCGGACAGATTGTGTACGACCGCGCGGCGCTGGAGCAGATTTATAAAACCGGACGCGGCGGCCTGCGCGTGCGCAGTGTATATACCTACGACAGCAAGGCCAACTGCATCGACATTACGCAGATTCCGCCTACCACCACGATCGAAGTCATCGTGGAAAAGGTGATCGATCTGGTCAAAACGGGCAAGGTGCGCGAAGTGGCCGATATCCGCGACGAAACCGGTCTGGACGGCCTGAAAATCACGATCGATCTCAAGCGCGGAACCGATCCGGACAAGCTGATGCAAAAGCTTTACCGCATGACCACGCTGGAGGATACGTTCTCCTGCAACTTTAACATTCTGATCGCCGGTACGCCGCGCGTGCTGGGCGTAGGAGAGATTCTCGAGGAGTGGACGGCGTTCCGCGTGGAATGTATTCGCCGCCGCACGTATTTCGATCTCGCCAAAAAGAAGGAAAAGCTGCACCTGCTCAAAGGCTTGGCCGAGATTTTGCTCGATATCGATAAAGCCATCCGTATTGTGCGCGAAACAGAAGAAGAAGCCGACGTGGTGCCCAACCTGATGGTCGGGTTCGGTATCGACGAAGTACAGGCTGAGTTTGTAGCGGAAATTCGTCTGCGCCACCTCAACCGCGAATATATTTTGGCCCGCACGGCGGAAACGGCCGAACTCGAAGCGGCCATCGCCGAGCTGGAAAGCATTCTGCAGTCGAAAAGCAAGGTGCGTTCCATCATTGCCAAAGAGCTTAAAGCTGTGGCTCAAACGTATGGACAGCCCCGCCGCAGCGAGGTGCTGTACGATACACAGGTGATCGAAGAAGAGCCGGAAGCTGAAATTCCGGATTACCCGGTCAATCTGTTCTTTACCCGCGAAGGCTATTTCAAAAAAATCACGCCGCAGTCGCTGCGCATGAGCGGGGAACAGAAGCTCAAAGACGGCGACGCGATTGCCCAGCAGGTGGAAACCACAAACAACGCCGAACTGCTGTTTTTCTCCGACAAAGCGCAGGTTTATAAAACGCGCGCCGCCGATTTCGGCGACACCAAAGCCAGCGTGCTGGGCGATTATATCCCCGCGCGGCTGGGTATGGACGAAGGCGAAGCGGCCTGCTATATGACCGTGACCCGCGATTACAGCGGTTATATGCTGTTTTTCTTTGAAAACGGCAAGGCGGCCAAGGTGGAGCTTTCCGCTTACGCCACCAAAACGAACCGCAAAAAGCTGCTCAACGCCTACTATGCCGGTTCTCCGCTTGCGGCGGCGCTGTATATCCCCGAGGACTGCGACGTTTTGCTTACAGCTTCTACCGGACGGATGCTGCTGTTCAATACGGCGCTGATTCAGCCTAAAACCACCAAAAACACGCAGGGCGTGGCCGCTTTAACCTTGAAAAAGGGCCAGCGTCTGATGAAAGCGGAAATTTATGCCGAAGGCCGGCTGAATAATCCCGCCCGCTATCGCAAAAAGCTGCCCGCTTTGGGCGCGCTTCCCGATGCAAGCGAAACGGCCGGCGAACAGCTTTCTCTGTAAAAATCGATCGGCGTGCTTCTTTGTTAAAAGAAACACGCCGAAAAAGGCTTGGCCGCACGCAAACGCTTTGTACGGTTGGCCTGTGAATAGAATACCCGGTGTGCCGGGTTCTATTCACGTCTGTAAAATTTTTTGCCTGATTTTTTATGGGAATCCCGAAAAAATGCAGCATGGCTGTTGCAAAAAGGCAAAAACTGTGATAAAATAACGGTTGTCTGTATAATAAGTATCGGAATCTCGATATTTTCTTGAAGGAGTGCTGCCGTAATGGGTGCTTTTCAGATTGTTGCAGGAATTCTCCTGCTGATTTTTTCCATCGCGATTATCGTGGTTGTTCTGCTGCAGGAAGGCAGCTCGGCCAATGTGGGTGTTGTAAGCGGAATTGCGGATTCGTTCCTTTCCAAAAACCGCGCCCGTCAGCTGGATACGTTCCTGGCTCGTTGGACGAAGGGAATTGCCATCGGCTTCTTTGTGCTGGTCATTCTCGTCAACGCAATCATGTATTTTACCTGATGAAAAAGCAAAGGCAGGCAGCCCTTCGGGGTGTGCCTGCTTTTTCTTTTTGAGCATCAAACAGCCCGGCTTGACACGCTTTGTGGCGGGTGTTATACTAAAGAAAATCGGAGTTTTGGAGGGATTCCCCATGAAAAAAATTGAAACTGCCAACGCCCCGGCCGCCATCGGGCCGTATTCTCAGGGCTTTATCACAGGCGGTATGCTGTATACTTCCGGTCAGATCCCGCTTGATCCCGCTACCGGTGAAGTTGTGGGAACGGAGATTACCGCACAGGCTGAACAGGTTTGCAAAAACCTGGGCGCTCTGCTGGAAGCTGCCGGTACAAGCTATGATAAAGTTGTGAAAACGACCTGTTTCTTGGCCGATATGAACGATTTTGCCGCTTTCAACGGTGTCTATGCAAAGTACTTTACGGGCTGCCCGGCGCGTTCCTGTGTAGCTGTAAAAACATTGCCGAAAAATGTGCTCTGCGAGATTGAACTGATCGCAGAAGTGTGATCGAAAAATGCGGGGCGGGCTTAAAAATCCGGCCCCGTTTTGTTTTATCAAAGTTGGGCATACCAATAGGAGGAGAGCAATGGACTGCTTGTTTGACCGCGTGCATCATGTGGCGCTGATCGTTTCGGATTATCCCAAATCCAAACATTTTTATACCGAAATTTTGGGGCTTCCCATTCTTCGGGAAACCTGGCGTCCCGAGCGTCAGGATTGGAAACTCGATCTGAAGCTGGGAGACTGTGAACTGGAGATTTTTGGAGAAAACAATCCGCCGGCGCGTGTAAACCGGCCGGAAGCCTGCGGCCTGCGCCATCTGGCGTTTTATGTGGAAGACGTGCAGGCTGCGGTAGATGAGCTTGAAAAACGCGGCGTTTCGTGTGAACCGATCCGTACCGATCCGCTTACGGGCGGTAAGATGACATTTTTCTTTGACCCGGACGGTTTGCCGCTGGAACTGCATGAGTAATGAGATTTCGATGCCGGAAGATTGGAAGAAGAGAAGGAAGAGTAGAGGGAAAGAGAAGAGAGAATGAAGAAAAATAAACAAAACAAAAGACAGAGCAGCCGCCACCCGGCTGTTCGATTCAGAAATGCGCGCCCGCAGAAGAATTTGAAGCGCGCTTCAAAGGATACGCCTACCCGCTTTGCGGAAAACGCAATCATCCGCGCCATGGCGCAGGGCGGCCCGTATACGGCGCAGGAACTGTTCGTGCAGACCGGCATGCGCGATAAAGACGAATTTTATACTACCCTGCGCTGGCTGAAAGAGCAGGGGCGTATGACAACCGACGAAGAAAAGAAACTGCATCGCGTGCCGTCTCCGGACGAATGCGAAGCTGTTATTGTTTCGCTTTCGCGCGGGTTTGCTTTTGCTCGCCCGGAAAACGGCGGGGAAGACGTGTTTATCCACGGCAGCCGTTTAAACGGCGCCATGCTGGGCGATCGAGTGTTGCTTTGCGATTTGCACGATGAAGAACGCGGCCCCAGCGGCGCGGTGGCGCAGGTACTTGAAAACGGTCCCTGCCGCGTGACAGGTACGATTGTGCGCGAAGAAGGATTTGGTGCACTTTCGCTTCTGCCCGATTCCGCCATCCGTTTCGCTGTGCCGATTAATCCGCGTGATTTGCGCGGCGCACGCGAAGGCGATAAAGTGCTTGCGAATCTGATTACCGATTATCGCGGCGAACTGCAAAGGGCCGAAGTGATTTCCGTATTCGGCAGCGGCCAAAGCGCACGCGTGTGCGCTGACGCCGTAATTGCGCAACATGAGATTCCGCATGTGTTCCCCGAAGATGTTTTGCAGGAAGGGGAAGCGGCCGGACGCCGTACCATCACCGATGAAGACCGCCGCGGCCGGCTCGATCTGCGCAAAAAGACGATTTTTACCATCGACGGCCCCGACGCCAAAGACCTGGACGACGCGATTTCCGTGAGCAAGACCCGTCGCGGCTACACGCTGGGTGTGCATATCGCGGATGTTTCCCATTATGTGCGTGAGCATACCGCACTCGATGCGGAAGCCATGCGGCGCGGTACGTCCGTGTACTTTGCCGACCGCGTGATTCCCATGCTGCCCGAGGCAATCTCCAACGGTGTATGTTCGCTGAACGCCGGAACGGACAAGCTGGCGTTTTCCGCGTTCATCGATCTGGATGAGCACGGCAACATCGTAGACTATACGTTCCGAAAAACGATCCTGCGTTCCAAGGTGCGCGGCGTGTATGGGGAAGTCAACCGTATTTTCGATGGCACAGCCGATGCCGAACTGCGCCGCAAATATGCGCCGGTTCGCCGGGCGCTTTCCACAGCACGCGAGCTGTTCTATATCCTGAAAGAGGGCGCCGTCCGACGCGGAACGATGGAACTCGACAGCGCTGAATCTTATTTTGTGCTGGATGAAAAAGGCGTGTGCGTCGATATCCGTCCCCGTCAGCGCGGGGAAGCGGAAGAGATGATCGAGCAGTTTATGGTGACGGCAAACCAGGCCGCCGCTATGCTGGCCGAACGCGAAAACCTGCCGTTTGTATATCGTATCCACGGAAATCCCGCCCCGGAGCGGGTGGAAACGCTGTGTGAACTGCTTGATTCCATCGGCGTGAGCTGTACGGAGATCAAGAAGCCCAATCCCACCACGGCCGATTTTGCCGCTGTGCGCGAGCGGGTGCGCGGCACAAACTACGATGAGATCGTTTCCACACAGCTGCTGCGCACGATGGATAAGGCGCGCTACAGCACGGAGCCGCTGGGTCATTTCGGCTTGGCACTCAGCGACTACTGCCATTTCACGTCGCCGATCCGCCGCTATCCCGATACCAGCATCCACCGCATTCTGACGGCGTGGTGTGAAAAGAAGCCGGTTTCGCAGATTCAGCAGCTTTACCGCGAATTTTCGCAGGAATCGGCTCAGCTTTCTTCGAAAAACGAAGTCCGCGCCATGACGGCGGAACGCGACGCCGAAGACTGCTATATGGCCGAATACGCCGTGCAGCATTTGGGCGAAGAGCATGACGGTATTGTCAGCGGCGTGACCCAGCGCGGCGTGTTTGTGCGGCTGCCCAATAACCTGGAAGGCTTTGTGCCGGTGGCTTCTTTCCAGAAAGCGCGATATGAATTCGACGGCGCGCTTTCGCAGTACGATGCCGTAACCGGTTCTCGCCTGACAATCGGTTCGCCTCTGCGTATTTGCATTGCATCCAGTCAAGTTGCAACCGGCAAGATTGATTTTATGCCGGTAGAATCCTGAAAACGGCCATATTTTTGAGGGCTCGGACATATCCTTAAACAGAAAGGATGTGTCGGTATGAAAAAATGGATTGCAAGTGCGCTGCTTGGCTGGCTTGCCTTGGCGGCGGTTAATTTCACGGCATTTTTTACAGGAGTCAGTTTACCCGTCTGCGCACTCAGCTTGCTGGTGGCGGGTGGTTTGAGCGTGCCGGGCGTCACGCTGATGGTGGTGCTGGGCATGCTGTTATAAGAAAAAACAAGGAGTGTCAAAAAATGATTCTCAAAAACGGAATGGTTCTGACCAAAGATTTTACCTGGGCGGTTTTGGATGTCCGCGTAGAAGACGGACGCATCGCCGCTGTAGGTCTTGATTTGTGCGATTATTTCCCGCAGGAGGAAGTGTTTGATTGCACAGGCTGCCGCGTGGTTCCGGGCTTTGTGGATATCCATACCCACGGCGCGATGGGCGCGGACGCCTGCGATGCTGATGCCGACGGACTGGCTCGCATGGCGGCGCATTATCTTTCCCACGGCGTCACGTCGTTCTGCCCCACTACGATGACGGTTTCCCCCGAGGAAATCCGCCGCGCTTTAGAGACGATCAATGCGTTTGCTTCTTCTCAGAAAGAAGGCGCAACCGTAGCCGGCGTACATCTGGAAGGCCCGTATATCGCCAAGGAACGCAAGGGCGCACAGAAAGAAGAATATGTGAAAGTGCCCGATTTTGAACAGTTCCTTTCTTTCAACGAGGCGAGCGGCAATCGCATCCGTATTGTCAGCGTGGCGCCGGAACGCGACGAAAGCGGCTTTGTTTCCAAAGCTTCGAAAGTCTGCACCGTTTCCATCGCGCATACCACGGCCGATTACGATCAGGCCTGCGAAGCTTTTAAGCAGGGTGTAACCCATGCTACGCACCTCTATAACGCCATGAGCGGTTTTTCACATCGTGCGCCCGGCGTGGTCGGCGCAGTGTTCGATACCCCCGGCGTAACGGCTGAAATTATCTGCGACGGTTTCCATATTCATCCGGCGGCTCTTCGTGTGGCGTTTAATCTGCTGAAAGGACGTATCTGCGTCATCAGCGATTCCATGCGCGCAGCAGGGCTCAGCGACGGTGTGTATGACCTGGGCGGACAGGCTGTAACGGTAAAAGGTAAGACAGCTCTGCTGGCCGATGGCACCATTGCCGGTTCTGTGACGAACTTGCATCAGGAACTGAAGAATCTGGTTTCCTATGGTGTGCCGATGGAAGAAGCCCTGCGCGCCATGACGCTCACGCCCGCCCGTGAAATCGGTCTGGATCAGGAAATCGGCACGCTCGAACCGGGCAAGCGCGCGGATATCGTGGTGCTTGATAAAGATCTCGAGATTGTGCGTGTATTCCACACCAATTAAGCGGAACGTTAAAAAAGTTTAGAAATTCACGGTAAACCAAGAATCCCCTCCTGACCCAATTTGAAGTGCCCCCAAAAAGTTAGACAATATTTTTGAAGAAATAAATCAAGCAACCGAAAGGGCTTGTTGTCTGTGAAGAGCAGGCGGCAGACCCTTTAGCTTTATCTTGATTCTGCGGTTATTGTAGTAATCCAGATAATCCACCAGTTCCTGCTTGAAGTGTTCCAGGGAATCGAATTGCTGCAGGTACAGCAGCTCACTCTTAAGTAAGCCGAAGAAATTCTCCATGACAGCATTGTCCAGACAGTTGCCTTTGCGGCTCATGCTCTGCCGGATGCCCTTTTTCCGGAGCATGCGTTGGTATTGCCTGTGCTGATACTGCCAGCCCTGATCAGAATGGAGGATCAATCCTGTTCCATCCGGTATAGTCTCAAATGCCTTCTCCAGCATGGAAGTTACCATGCCCAATACCGGCCGGTCGGAAATGGTATAGCTGACCAGATAGCCGTTGTGCAAATCCAAAACAGGAGAGAGATACAGCTTCTGTCCAAACAAACTGAACTCGGTTACATCGGTCACCCATTTCTGGTTTGGCTTTTCCGCATAGAAGTTCCGGTTCAGCAGATTCGGCGCAATCCTGCCCACTTCTCCTTTGTAAGAGCGATATTTCCTGACTCTGACACGGCAGACCAGTCCCAGCTCCTTCATAAGCCGCTGTACCGTCTTGTGGTTCAGATGTATCCCGCTATTGCGTAATGCTGCGGTAATACGCCGGTATCCATACCGTCCTTTGTTCTCATGATAAATCGTAATAATTTCTGCCTTGACTTCCTTGTATTTGTCTGGAACCATCATCCGCTTCAGATGGTAGTAGAAG
>CALWVE010000003.1 GCA_944384905.1 uncultured Clostridia bacterium | reverse complement strand
AATGATACTCCCTTATAGCTACAGTTCGAGCGTTAAGAGCGTCGCAAGCAATAGGTAGGGCTGCATGAGAACCATGCAGGGGTGAAATTCCCGTGAGGTTGCGCTAACAACCGTCCGATTAAAGCCTTTTCGTTCATTTTATGTTGTAATAGTGGACTTGCCGCAGTTCATATAGTGTATTAGCCATTTTTTCAAAGGGGGGCTAATCATTGGAGGCAAAAGAGCAAACAAAATCCATTTGTAAGAGTGTTTTCAAAAGCGGCGAAAGCACGACTTCTACAAAACAGTTCACGCTAAAGTGGATTGAGCTAATCAATAAAATAGAAAAGGGCAAGAGCGCAAGCCTTGCAAGATGATAATGACAAGCTGCTTCCCGTATGGTATAATAAATACGGTGGCAGCTTGTTCTATCGTTAAGGTGATAGAAAAATGAAGGTAGCTATTTATTGCCGCTTATCCGAAGAAGATAGAAACAAGCAATTTGAAACCGACGACAGCAACAGCATACAAAATCAAAAATCCATGCTGCTGCAATACGCTATGGAACAGGGGTGGGAGCTTTACAACATTTACAGCGACGACGACTACACCGGAGCAGACAGACGCCGCCCGGAATTTAATCGTTTGCTGAAAGACGCAGAACAGCGTAAATTTGACATTATCCTATGTAAGACGCAATCGAGGTTTACCCGTGAGTTAGAGCTTGTCGAGAAGTATATTCACGGCCTGTTTCCCCTTTGGGGTATTCGCTTCATCAGCATTGTTGACAACGCAGATACCGCGAACAAGGGAAATAAAAAATCCCGTCAGATAAACGGACTTGTCAACGAATGGTACTTGGAGGATATGTCAGAAAATATCCGCAGCGTTTTAACCAACAGACGAAAAAATGGTTTCCATATCGGCGCGTTTGCCCTTTACGGTTACAAGAAAGACCCAGACCAAAAAGGGCATTTGATAATTGACGAGGAGGCCGCCGCCGTTGTTCGAGAAGTTTTTACCTTGTTCGCACAGGGTTACGGAAAAACTGCAATCGCCCGTATGCTCAACGACAGGGGCATACCAAATCCAACAGAATATAAGCGTCTGCATGGCTTGCGTTACCAACAGCCGAAAATGAAAAACAGCACTCTTTGGAAATACTTTGCTATCTCCGATATGCTCACAAATGAAATCTATATCGGCAACATGGTACAAGGTAAATACGGAAGCGTATCCTATAAGACAAAGCAAAACAAACCCCGCCCTAAAAGCGAGTGGTATATTGTCGAAGGGACGCACGAACCGATTATTGACCGCGAGCTATGGGACAGAGTGCAAGCATTAGTCGCACAGAGGGCAAAACCATTTGACGTTGGTACAATCGGTTTGTTTGCAAGAAAAGCCCGTTGTGCAAACTGCGGTTATGTCATGCGCTCGTCTAAAACAGCGCCCCAACGCGGCGGCAAGCACTATTTACAATGTTCCAACCGCCATGTTGCAAAAGACGCTTGTATCGGTTCTTTTATTTCAGTTGACAAATTGGAGCGACTTGTCATTGAGGAGTTAAACCGATTATCGGCTGAATACCTTGACAAAGACGAGTTAGAGCAGAACATAGAGTTTTGCGGAAACTTGCAGGGGCAAAAAGACCGCTTGAGTACCGACCTTGCTACCTATCGAAAAAAAGTTGAGGAATACTCTAAAGGTATTCGGGACTTATACATGGATAAGGTAAAAGGGTTGATTTCTGAAAGCGACTTTGCCGATATGTCAAAGGGATTTTCTACCGAGCGCGACCGTTTGGAACGTGTAATCGCAGACGGTGAAAAACAGTTATCCGAACTCGACGAAAAAATTGCGGCAGGCGACAACCGCCGCGAATTGATTGAGAAATATACCAACTTGGAACACTTGACCCGTGAAATTGTGGAAACGCTGATTGATTATATATCGGTTGGCAACCGTATTCCGGGAACAAGGGACGTTCCCATTGAAATTCATTGGAACTTTTAATGAAAAGTTGTTCTTTTATAATTGCAGCAGAACAGAAAGCCCGCGTTACGTATGATAACATCCTGCGCTATGCTGACGACCCGGATGTAAAGGATGCAATCCGCTTTTTGCGCGAACGGGAAATCGTACACTACCAGCGCTTCGGCGAAGGCCTGCGCATCCTGACCGATCGTCTCGATTCCCGCAACTTTTATGCCTTTAACCCTTCTTTTGATACCAAACGCCGATAAAATTCTTTGTTACAGCAGAGGCCGGAAATCCGCGCCTCTGCCTATTTTTTTGCTTGACAAGGCAAATGAAGTGTGCTATTTTCTTTATACAGACCGACGGTATGTATAAAGGAGAACCTATGTCGCGAAACAAATATCCCGAAGAAACCGTACAGAAAATTCTGGACACGGCGCACGACTTGTTTTTAAAGCAGGGCTATGAACAAACCTCTATGCAAAGCATTGTGGAAGCGCTGGGGCTGAGCAAAGGCGCGATTTATCATCATTTTAAATCGAAAGAAGAATTGCTCATCCGCGTGTTGGAACGTGATTACGAGCAGCATCAGCGCACGCTGGAAGAAACCCTGCACGAACCGGGGCTGACCGGGCTTCAAAAAATCCGCAGACTGGTTTATGCCAGCCTGACGAGCCCGTCTCAACGGGAACAGGTGCGCATTGCACTTCCCGTATATCAGAATCCGCAGATTGCCGTACGGGAAATTTATCAGCTGATCGAATATTCCACGCCGCATCTTTGCCGCCTGATCGAAGAAGGCAACGCCGACGGTTCTTTATCGGTGCAGTACCCTTATGAAACCGCCGAAACGCTGCAGCTGCTGTTTACGCTGATCCTGCATCCGCAGTTTATTTCGTTTACGCGCGGCGAATGGCTGCGCCGGGTTTTGTTCTTCCGGGAACTCTGCGCAAAACTCGGTATACCGGTGATCGACGACAAGCTGTTGGCCGTATTCGAGGAATATTTCGACGCCATTTCTTGTAAACCAAACTGAAAAATCACCCCATAGGCCGCTATGGGGATTTTTCAAAGCTTTATACATACCGCCGGTCTGTAAAGGAGGATTTGTATGAATCGCTTATTTTTCAAAAACAACAAACTGAATTTTATCCTGACGCTGTTTACGCTTACATTAGATTCCGCCGCCTATGTGGGGATCGCCTTTTTTATGAAAACCCTGATGGACGTGGCGGGAAACCGGGATTTGCAGGGGCTGATCCAGCTCTTGATCGTGATTGCGGTTCTGCTCCCTACTTATGTGGGCGTGATCTTTTTAAGGCGGTTCGCGAAAAACCGCTTTCTGGAACGGGCGGCCCGGCAATACAAAGAAGCCTGTTTTGAAGGCGTTTTAAAGAAGACCCGGGGCGGATTTCAGAAAAGTTCCACCGCCCAGCCGCTTTCGATGCTGACCAACGACTACAACACCATTGAGCAAAATCTTTTGGGCGGCTATTTTTCCATCTGGAATTGCCTGACGCAGCTTGTTTTGGGGATTTTCTCTATGCTGTGGCTCAGCTGGCTTCTTACCATTGCCATTTTGCTGGTGTGTATGCTGCCGATTCTGGTGAGTATGCTGTTCACACCCAAACTGCAAAAAATGGAGCGGCAGGTTTCACAGCGCAACGAAGGTTTTGTCGGCTTTACCAAGGACATTTTTTCGGGATTTGCCGTAATCAAAAGTTTCCGCGCCGAAAAAGAAATCGGCGCGCTGTTCTGCCGTAACAATGCCCAGCTGGAAGGCGTTAAACGCAGCCGCCGCGACACGGCCGACCTGGTGAATCTTCTGGCTGAAGTTTCCTCTCTGCTGGTGGAAATCGTGATCTTTACGGTGGGGGCCTTGCTGGCGATTCGGGGCGTAATCGCCGTAAGCGTGCTCATCGCGTTTATTCAGCTGCTCAACAATGTGGTAGGACCCTTACAGCGGCTCAGCCCCCTGTTGGTTCAGAAACGTGCCGCACAGGCTTTGGTGGAAAAAGCGGAAAAACTGCTGCAAAGCCACGAAACCCGCAGCGGACAGGACGCTTCTTTCCGTGAACAAATTCGTGTAGAGAATCTGACTTTCTGCTATGAAGACGGCGCACAGCCCGCCCTGAAAAACGTCAGCTGTTCGTTTGAAAAAGGCAAGAGCTATGCGATTGTAGGCGCCAGCGGCAGCGGCAAATCCACCCTGCTTAATCTGCTGATGCGGCAGTCTGACACGTACGACGGCAGTATCCTCTTCGACGACACCGAACTGCGAAAAATCAGCGAGGAAAGCCTGTACCGGCTGATTTCCACCATTCAACAAAACGTGTTCATCTTCGACGACAGCATCGGCAACAATATCACGCTGTATCAGTCGTTCCCCGCGGAAAAAATCAGCCGCGCAATCCGGCAATCCGGGCTTGACGGGCTGGTTCGTGAAAAAGGCGAAGCGTATCCCTGCGGCGAAAACGGGAACCAGCTTTCGGGCGGAGAAAAACAGCGCATTTCCATAGCGCGCGGACTTTTGCGCGATGCCCCGATCCTTTTGATGGACGAAGCCACGGCGGCGCTCGACGCCGAAACGTCTTTGATGGTGGAAGACGCCGTGCTTTCCATCGACGGCTTGACGCGCATTGTGGTGACGCACAAGCTCCAGCCCGATCTGCTGCGCCGCTACGATCAGATTCTGGTAATGGACCGCGGCATGCTGGCCGAAACAGGCCGATACGAAGATTTGCTGGCGGAGCGCGGACTCTTCTATTCCCTGTGCCGCCTTTCGGGCATCGGCGTTTCGGAATCCTGCGCCTGACAGTTGCATTTTGATTCAGTTGCGCGTACAATAAGAGTAATTTTTAACAGGGAGGATGTTGAATGTGGAATCCATTGCTTTAAAAGATTTTTTGCAGTACACGTTTCTTTCTCAGCCCCGCTATGCGCCGGGCGGCGCGCACGCGGCCTTTGTGGCGGCTCGTGCCAACGAAGAAGAAAACAACTACGAAAGCCGTTTGTGGCTGTATGACGGCGCCGGTCTGCGCCAGCTGACCGACCTGGGAAAAGAAAGCCGCTTTTTGTGGGAGGATGAAAACCACATTCTCTTCCCTGCTGTGCGTTCCGTAAAAGAGAAAAAGCGCGCCGAAGCCAAAGAGCAGTTTACCAGCTACTACCGGCTGGACATCCGCGGCGGCGAAGCACTGCCGGCTTTTACCCTGCCGTTCCCGGTGGAAACCCTGCGTCCTGTTGCGGGCGACTGCTGGGTGGCCACGGGCAGCATCGACGCCCACTTTGCGGATTATTACCGCATGACCGAACAGGAAAAACAGGAGGTCGCCAAACACGAAGAAGATGAAAAAGATTACGAAGTGTTTGACGAATCGCCCTTCTGGTTCAACGGCGGCGGCGTCATCAACAAAAAGCGTACGGCGCTGTTTTTAATCCGCCTTTCCAATATGGAAATCACCCGCATTACCGAACCGCTTTTTAATGTGGATAGTTTTGCGGTACGCGGCGAAGAAGTCTTCTTCTGCGGCGAAGCCTACAACGCCAAACCCGAGATGAAGATTTTCAACCTGTACGCGCTGGACACCCGCACGGGCAAGGTACGCATGGTTTGTGAAAACCAGCCGCTTTGGGGCGGTACGCTGACGGTCGTGGGCGACCGGCTGCTGCTTTCCTCCACAGACGGCAAACAACACGGTCTGAACCAGAACAACTGGCTGTATACGATCGATCCCGAAACCGGGAAAATCGACGTTCTGCGCGAAGAGGAATACAGCATGTACGGCAGCGTGGGCAGTGACTGCAGGTACGGCGGCGGCGAGGGCTTCCAGCAGAAAGGCGGCAAGCTGTATCACATCACCACCCGCGAAGGCGACGCGCATCTTTATGCCGTGGCGGCCGACGGCTCTTCCGCACCCGTCATCACCAAAGAAGGCAGCATCGATGCGTTTGCCGTATGCGAAGAAAATGACACGGCACTGCTCGTCGCCATGTACGACAACCGTTTGCAGGAATTGTATGCCGCCGATCTGAAAACCGGCGAGATCACACAGATCAGCCATTTCAACGATGATATTCTGGCTGGCAAATACGTAGCCGAACCGAAACCGCTGCAGATCGAAAGCGAAGGGCTTACCATCGGCGGCTGGGTTTTGCTGCCCAAGGATTTTGATCCGGCAAAAACCTATCCGGCCGTTTTGGATATTCACGGCGGCCCCAAAACGGTGTACGGCCCTGTTTTCTATCATGAAATGCAGGTCTGGGCCAACATGGGTTATTTCGTGTTCTACTGCAACCCCAAGGGCGGCGACGGACGTGACAACGCTTTTATGGATATCCGCGGCCACTACGGCGAAACGGATTACAAAAACCTGATGGACTTCACGGACGCCGTATTGGCGGCTTATCCGCAGATCGATGCCAAGCGCGTCTGCGTAACGGGCGGCAGCTACGGCGGCTTCATGACCAACTGGATCATCGGCCACACCGATCGTTTCTGCTGCGCAGCTTCTCAGCGTTCCATCGCGAACTGGGTCAGTTTCTACGGCGTTTCCGATATCGGGCCGTATTTTGCCGCCGACCAATGCGACGCCACGCCGTTTACCGATGTAGCCAAAATGTGGGAACACTCTCCCATGCGGTATGCGCTGAATGTGAAAACGCCTACGCTGTTTATCCATTCCGATGAAGACTACCGCTGCCCGCTGGCGGAAGGCCTCCAGATGTACACCAGTTTGGTGGAGCACGGCGTGCCTGCGCGGCTGTGCCTATTCCACGGAGAGAACCACGAGCTTTCCCGTTCCGGCAAACCGAAACACCGTGTACGCCGTCTGGAAGAAATCACAAACTGGTTTGAAACCTACAGCAAATAAATTTTGGGGATAGTAACAGCTTTCTGTACAAACGTAAAAGTTTTCGTCCACCTTTTCAAAAGGTGGTGGGGTCGAGGGGCAACGCCCTCGGCGCGTCCCGCAGGACGCGAAACGCCTTTGCGTCATCAAGCGCAGGAGGGTAGAAAAAACATCCAAGGGATGTTTTTTCGTAGGGAACCCTCGCCGGGGGTTCCCTGGCAGGTAAACTTTTGATGATTTGATACTATATTCGCGTGACAGAAGCTTTTGTGCAATCATCCATCAAATATTCATAAATTCATGCGGCCTGTTTTCCCAGAAACAGGCTGCATTTTTTTGATTTTCAGATTCCATACAGGATGAATCCGATTTTTCGGACAGGCTTTCTGGCAAAATAGATACCAGAAGGAAATCGAAAAAATGTTCGATTGTTTTTGACAAAGGTCTTGACAAAATCGAACATTTGTTCTATTCTTATACATACAGACACACCACAACAAACGGAGGTCGATTCTTATGACACAGACACGATGCTGCCCCAATGGCTATATTTCCCGTCGCCGCGCAGGCGGACAGGCTTTTCCCGAAGCCGTTTGCCGTAAGGCACAGGCAGCCGCCCGTTCTGCCCATACCCTGATTCGGCAGATCCCGGAGGATGAAGCAGGATACGCGCCGCGCTTTCTCTGCAAAACCCGCCTGGGACGCGTGATGACGGCAATCGGCACGCTGGGCGCGCTTTCGGCGGCACAAAATCTGTGGTCCTCCCCGCTTGCCGGCGTTGCCCTTCTTGTTTGCGTGGGCGTGGCTGCCATCGGGCTGAGGCGATAAGCGCCCGGCGCCTGCCCGCTGTAAACAGCCGGGCAAAGGAGGAGTTTTATGATACAGGGTACCACGCCGGTGCATACGTTTACACTGGGAGCTGAATTCCAGGCTTTGGCGGAACAAGGTTTACAGAGCCTGTTTGTCACCTATGCGCAATACGGCAGCGTGGTGGTAGAAAAAACGCTGGACGATGTTTCGTGCAGCAAAGACAGCGTGGTTGTATCGCTTACGCAGGAAGAAACGCTGCAATTCAACCCGGACGCACCGGTTGAGATCCAGATTCGTTTCCTCACCCGCGCCAGCCAGGAGGCTTATGCGACCAACATCCTGACAGAACCCGTGGAGCGCGTGCTGAAAGCAGGTGTACTATGAACGTACAGCTGAACCCCAGCACAGGAAAACGCGGGTTCTCCGTTTTTTATACGTCGGATGACCGCACATTCGGGCTTTCGCTGTCATCGGTTCCCGCTTCGGTGCTGCAGGAAAAAAGCGTAACGCCGCAGGAAGAAGCACAGGTGATTCTTCCGGATAAGGGTTACGCCGGCTTTTCCAAAGTAACGGTGGAAGCCATTCCGGCCGATTACGCCGACGTTTCTTCTGTAACCGCACAGGCGGAAGATGTTTTGGAAGGGAATATTTTTGTGGATCGATCCGGTATTCGTCAGGAAGGCGCTATGCCCAACCGAGCAGCAACACAAGCTGTGTTGGATGGAATAAAGCAGACTTCCTGGGCTATTCCGGCCGGTTACCACAACGGTCTGGGAACCGTTTCGCTGGACAACACAATCGAAACCGCTTTGGCGGCATTGTAAAGGCGGTGAAACCATGAGTATTGAAAGCGAACTGGAACGGCTGAACACAGCCAAAGCCGACATAGCAGCTGCTATCCAGCAAAAAGGCGTCATTGTTCCGGAACTCGCCCGGCTGAGTGATTATCCGGACTTTGTGGAATCGATACCCGTACATTTTTCCAATGCAGGCTGTACAGCTTCTATGCGTACAGACTTAACGGTTCCCGGAGCAACCGGAAATCCTCAGCTGGTACTGGACACGATGGATTGTTCCTTTGGCGGCTGTGCATTGCAAAATGGCGGTATCAAAATCCCGGAAAACGGCTACTACCTGATCAGCGCATCGGTTTTGATTAAAAGCGGTGTGGCCGAAAAATATGTCGGCTTAGAGGTTAGTTCCGAAAATCAGGACGACATCATTCTGGCATATGAATGGTATTTCAAAAGCAGCGGATGCATGACCTGCTCACCGCAGGTTGCATTTCTGCAAAAAGATGATATCGTTTATTTGTATGGACGTTTTGAAAACGTAAGTACGGAAATGGTGGCCAAGGGTTCTTCCTGCACAAAAATCACTTTGATCCGCGTTTCATAAAATTTTTTGTTTCCTAATAAAAAAGCTTGTCTTCTTAGAAGGCAAGCTTTTTGTTTTATAGATTTTACATCAAAGGTGCGAACAAACGGAGCAGACACTGGCCCAGCCGCAAAACGCCGGAACGTTTGCTGCGGTACTGGCGGGTCACTTCGCGGCAAAGCGGGAACGTGGTTTCAAAATCGGCCAGCACGCCGCGCACAGCTTCGCAATGATACAGGTACACGCCGTTTTCAAAATGCAGATACAGGCTGCGATAATCGAGGTTAATCGTTCCAACCGTAGCCACACCGTCGTCGCTCACCATCATCTTAGCGTGCAGGAACCCGGGCGAATATTCATAAATGCGCACACCACTCTGAACCAGACCGGCATAATACGAACGCGTAACTTTATATACCAGTTTTTTATCGGGAATGCCGGGCGTAATGATACGAACATCCACACCGCGTTTGGCCGCCAAACTCAATTCCAATGCCATTTCGTCGTCCAAAATCAGATACGGCGTTGTGATATAAACATACTGCCGGGCGTTTTTGATGATATTCATATAAACGCTTTCGCCTACCCGCTCGTCATCCAGCGGACTATCGGCATAAGGCAGCACAAAACCGGTTTCCTGCGCTTCATACACAATCGGCGGCAGATAGGGTGACGCATCTTCGTTTGCGGGCTTCATGGCGTTCCACATTTCAAGGAACATCACCGTCAGGCTGCGCACGGCGTCGCCTTCAAGCCGGATACCCGTATCTTTCCAATGGCCATAGGGATGAGTGACATTGAAATATTCATCCGCCAGATTATAGCCGCCGGTAAACCCCACCTGGCCGTCGATCACCGTAATCTTACGGTGATCGCGGTTATTCATAAACACATTGATAACCGGCATCAGCGGATTAAACACCCGGCACTGAATGCCCTGCCGTTCCATATGACGGACAAAGCTGGGATTGATAAACCCGATACTGCCCATATCGTCATAGAACAGGCGTACTTCTACGCCCTGACGCGCTTTCTGCACCAGGATCGTTTCGATCTCGCGGAAAGAAACGGAATCTTCAATGGCATGGTATTCCATGAAGATAAATTTCTCCGCCCGGCTGAGCGCTTCCTTCTGCGCGGCAATTCCTTCTTCCGCCGTAGCATAGTACGTGATATCCGTGTTGCGGTAAACCGGATACGGTCCATATTGGATGAGATAGCGCGCCTGATTGGCTACGGCCAAATCTTCATCTTCCAGCGCGTGCAGCACAGCCGGATCCTGTTTGAGCAGATGGGCATACTTGCCCCGCGATTTTTCGAACCGGCGGCGCATCATCCAGTTGGCGCCCGAACGGCCGCACAGGAAATACAGGCACAAACCAAAAACAGGGAACCAAAGAATCAGAATAATCCACGACGTTTTCATAGCGGCATTCTGATGCCGGCCGTAAATACGCAGAACCACGCACAAAGCCAGCAAACTGGTTATCATGGAAATCCATCCGTAATATTCATTGAGCATCAGCAGGATTGTGAGAATCCATCCAACCTGCAAAAGCACGCTGAACCCAACAAAAACCATACGCCAGACGCTGTTTTTCATATTTTCTTTCTTTTCCGTATTCATCCCGTTTTCACCCCCAGGATCTTCTACACGCATTGTAACATATTTTACAAAATTCATCAACTTTATTCTACAATCGGCAAATTTTAATCGTTTGACAAACCATTGGCCAATTTTTATAATGATGAAAAGGCCAAACGGGCCATTGTGAACGGGAGGATACAATCATGGGAAGAAATCCGGAAACACAAACCAGACTCGCCTCGTTTGAACTGGGTGATCTGACGCTGACCTACTGGCTGGGCGAACAGAGCCGGCAGGCCGGGCTTTCTCTGGTGCCCACCAGCCTGGCGTCGCTGACCTGCCCGAAACCCTGCCGGGTGGAACCGCTCGTACAGCTTAAGCTGATCGGTGACGATTACCCCGGCAATTTTTCTCAGGGAAGAACAATGCGCGGCAGTGCATCTACACAGAAAATGTATTATAAAGATCAGCGGGTTTTCCGCGAAGCCAACCGGCTCTGCATTGAAACCCGTATGGAAGACGAGCGCGGCTTTGTGTGTCTCCACCGCCTGTATCACACGGACGGCGCCGGATTTGTCACGGTAAGTACATCCTTTGAGAATAAAAGCGACCGCTCCGTTTCGCTTGAAATGCTTTCGTCCTTTACGCTGGGGATGCTCTCCCCCTTTGCCGCAGATGAAGGCGTTGGAACGCTCGATCTGTGGCGTATGCGCAGCGCGTGGTCGGCGGAAGGACGGCTGGTTCACGAAAGCGCGGAGCACGCCCATATGGAGCCGTCTTGGCAGCACACCGGATCGATGAGCACACGCTGGGGACAGGTGGGCAGCATGCCGGTTCGGGATTATTTCCCGTTTGCCGCCGTGGAAGATAAAACGTTCGGGGTGATCTGGGCGGTCGAACTGACCGGCGCGTCCTCGTGGCAGCTGGAGGCCGGGCGCGTGGATAACGGCTTTTTCCTCTCGGGCGGACTGGCTGATCGGGAATTCGGCCAATGGGTCAAAACGCTCGCGCCGGGCGAAACCTTCACGGCTCCGGACGCGATTCTCACCGCTACGGCAAACGGCATTGAAGACGCCTGCGAGCGCCTGACCGGCTACACCGAAGAACGGCTGGATGTTCCCCAAAGCGAAGAAACGCTGCCGGTACTGTTTAATGAATTCTGCACCACCTGGGGGTGCCCGAGCGAGGAAAACATTCGCGCAGCCGCCGAAAAACTGCGTGGGCTGGGACTGGCCTATTTTGTCATTGACGCGGGCTGGTATGCCGAAACACCCGGCAACTGGAGCCGGTGCGCCGGAAGCTGGAACGTATCGCCGTTCCTGTTCCCGGGTGGTCTCGACCACACGCTGGACATCATCCGCGAAAACGGTATGCAGCCGGGCATCTGGTTTGAACTGGAAGTTGTGGGGCGCGACGCCGTATGCTTTAACCGTGCGGAATGGATGCTGCGGCGCGACGGCCTGCCGATTACGGTAGGCGACCGGCGGTTCTGGGATCTGCGCCTGCCCAAAGTAAAAGCCTATCTGCACGAACGCGTGATCGACTTTTTGCGCGTGCATCAATTCAAATACATCAAGATCGATTACAACGAAACGCTGGGCATCGGTCCCGACGATGCCGAATCTCCCGGAGAAGGACTGCGCCAGCAGATTGAAGCCGTACAGGATTTCTTCCGGCAAATTCACCGGGAATTGCCGGATGTCGTGATCGAAGTCTGCTCCTCGGGCGGGCATCGGCTGGTTCCCTCGTTCCTTTCGCTTACTTCCATGGCTTCGTTTTCGGATGCACACGAATGTATGGAAATCCCGATTATCGCCGCCAATATGCACCGCATGATTCTCCCGCGGCAAAGCCAGATCTGGGCGGTTTTGCACGCACAGCAGGACGAGGCTGCCCTTTACTATAAACTTACCTCCGGCCTGCTGGGGCGGCTGTGCCTTTCGGGCGAGATCGGCGCATTTTCAGAAGAACAGTGGGATATCGTACGCCGTGTACTTACGTTTTACCGCGGCGCCGCTCCCATTATCCGCAGCGGAAAAAGCCGCCGCTACGGCGAAGTTTCCGAAAGCTGGCGCCATCCGGAAGGTTGGCAGGCCATTGTCCGCACCGGAGACGCGGGTACATTGGCCGTGGTGCATACGTTTGACCGCGCCCCCGAAACCGTGCGCTTCCCCATTCCCGCCGGGTATGTGGTGGAAGACTGCTGCATGAGAGAAGGAATCCGCTGGGCGCAAACCGAAAGCACCCTGATTGTAACCGGACTCAAAGCCTTTGACGGCTTGGCGTTCCGCCTCACGGACAGGGGTTGAATTTGCCCGCCGGCTGTGTTACCATGAAAACGTTCCGCGCAAAGTGGAACAGGAGGAGTGATTGTTTTGCAGGACTATACAACTTATCTTGCCGAATTTACAAAATGGTGTGAATATCCCGAAGAAGGCCGCCAGGCTTTGCTGGACGGCTATGCCAAACTTCGCGCCACGCCGGAAGCTGCCCGCTTTTTTGACAGCCAGGTCGATCTGTTCGAACGCGATTTGCTATTCGATTATCCGGCGACACATGCCGCGCTGGAACGAGTCAGCGAAGCCTGCGGCGTGCATGTCCACACGGTGCGCCTGCTGTTTGCACTGTGCCTGAGCCGCCACACGCACGAACTTTACAAGGCACGCGGCCTTTCCGAAGACGTCTTCCGTATGTCGATGCTCGACATGAAATGGAAGCTGATCGAATGCAAAAAACATTTCGACATCTGGGGCGCCATTGCCGGTTTGTGGTTTGAACGCTTTTTCCGCCTGACCCGCTTTGCGCTGGGACGGCTGCAGTTTGAGCCGCATTTTGCCCGCCATACGTATGAAAAGAACGGTCAGACCATCCATCCGGGTGACGTGGTTATCAATATGCACATCCCGTCTTGCGGCCCGCTGACAAAAGAAGCCTGCATGGATTCGTTCCGTCAGGCCGAGCAGATGTTTGCCCCGCTGTTTGACGGAAAACCGGTTCCGTTTATGTGTTCTTCCTGGCTTTTGTATCCGGAACACCGCAATATTCTGCCGCCGACTTCCCGCATTCTGGGCTTTATGGATTTCTTTGACATTGTAGACAGTCGCACATCCGAAGGCGGCGACTTGTGGCGCATTTTCTACACAGACGATTACTCCGATCTGGATCGCCTGCCGCAGGAAACCAGCGTACAGCGCGCCTATGTGGCCATGCTCAAACGCGGCACGCCCGCCGGTTCCGGAACAGGCTACTTCTTTATGAAAGACGGAGAAATCCTCTGATCGCTTCTACACGATCACACCCGAAAACCACACGGTTATTGCCTTTAGTTGCTTTCCGAAAGTTTCTATTGTAAAATGTAGGTAAGATTATAACTTGAGGCGATTTACATGGAGGAAAAAACCAAACAACCGCTGTTTACCAATAAACAGCTGGCAGCTCTGATTATCCCGATCATCATTGAACAGACGCTGGCGGTTACTGTGGGTATGGCCGATACCATGATGGTGGCCGGCGCGGGCGAAGAAGCCGTTTCCGGCATTTCTCTGGTCAACCAGATGAACATGCTGTTGATTCAGGTATTCAGCGCCATGGCTGCCGGCGGTACGGTCGTCGTCAGCCAGTTTTTGGGCAGGCGGGATTACCCGCAGGCCAAAAGCACGGCCATTCAGCTTTTGTGGTTTGTATTTGCCATTTCGTTTACGCTGGCCGTGGTGACGCTTACGCTCAATGAGCCGATTTTGCAGCTGATTTACGGACACATCGAGCCGGGCGTTATGGCGGCGGCGCGCACCTATTTTTATCTGACCGCAGTTTCTTTTCCGTTTTTGGCGATCTATAATGTGAGCGCTTCGCTGTTCCGCGTGATGGGCAACAGCAAAATCTCCATGTACACCTCGTTTGTGATGAACGTGATCAACATCGTCGGCAACGCCATTTTTATTTTTGGCCTGCAAATCGGCGTAGCGGGCGCCGGCCTGGCCACGCTGCTTTCCCGTGCGGCCGCAGCGGTGTTTATTACGATGCTCTTGCTGAAGAAATCCTGTCCCGTTTCGATTTGGGGCTTCTGGAAGCCAAAATTCAGCCGGAAAATCCTGCTGGCCATTATGCGCATGGGCATTCCAAACGGCATTGAAGGCGGAATGTACAAGGTGGGCAAACTGCTGGTCAGCCGGCTGGTTTCTTCTTTCGGCACAGCTTCGATCACAGCCAACGCCATCGCGGGCGATCTAGATTCCATGATTACGCTGACTGCGCAATCGATCGGCATTTCCATGCTGACGGTTGTAGGGCAATCCGTGGGTGCACGCGACCGTGAAAACGCCAAGCGCTATACCTATCGGCTGCTGGGGCTTTCGTATATCGGGCTCAATCTGATGTCGCTGATCGTATTCCTGCTCAAACCGACGCTGATCGGCATGTACGGTATGAGCGCGGAAATCAATGGCATCACTAATGTCGTCATCAACTATTTTATGATAACCGCCGCATTTTTCTGGCCGCTTTCCTTTGCTCTTCCCAACGCCCTGCACGGCGCGGGCGACGCCCGTTTCACGATGATCGTCAGCATGACGTCCATGTGGCTGTGCCGCATCGTTGCCGCCCATATTTTAGGCGGCTGGCTGGGGCTGGGGCTTTTGGGCGTTTATATAGGCATGTCATTGGACTGGCTTGTCCGCGGCACATGTTTCCTTTTGCGGGTTCGCGGCAGAAAATGGCTGAATCTGCGGGTTATCGACTGATTCCGTATAAAAAGCCGGGCAATGCCTGTGCTTTTTCAAAATGAAAATAAGAGGAGTTCATTATGTCTGAAGAGAAAAAATTCGTTAACTACGAAGACTTCGGCGCTGTGGGCGACGGCGTAGCCGACGATATCGATGCGATTATCGCAGCACACGCCTATGCCAATGCGCATAATCTTCCGGTTAAAACCAAGCCGGACGCCACCTATTACATCGGCCGCAGAGCCAAGACCGCTATCATCCAAACGGATGTAGACTGGAACACCAGCCGCTTTACGATTGACGACACGGATGTAGAGGACAACAAAGTTCCCTGCTTTGACGTTTGCTCCGCGCTGAAACCCGTGGAAATCAAGCTGGATAAGCTCAGCCGCGACCAAAAACAGGTTGACGTTCATCCGGAAACAGACTGCTTTGTAACCGTTTACAACGCCAACGTAAAGCACTTCATCCGCTACGGACTGAATCCCAGCCCCGGAACGGACGCCACCGACTGCTTCGTGCTGCGCCGCGACGGCAGCATCTACGGCCCCATTGACTGGGATTATGATGTGATTACCAAAGTAGAAGCACAGCCCATCGACGACAAGCCGCTCACCCTGAAAGGCGGCGTGTTCACCACGATGGCCAACCGCGAAGAATCCAAATATAACTACTATCAGCGCAACATCGAGATTCATCGTTCCAACGTAATCGTAGACAGCATTACGCACTATGTAGCCGGTGAAATCGGCCACGGCGCACCGTACCGCGGCTTTATCAGCGCCGAACGCTGCGCATTCATCACCGTGCAGAACTGCTTTGCAACGGGCCACAAGATCTATGTCACGATCGGGCGTGCCAATCTGCCGGTCAGCATGGGTTCTTACGACCTGCATGCCAACAGCGTGGTGGATGTCACATTCCGGGGCTGCCGCATCAACAACATCACCGACAGCACCCGTTGGGGCGTAATTGCCACCAACTTCTGCAAAAACCTGCTGGTAGAAGACTGCATCTTCTCCCGTTTGGATGCACACCAGGGCGTTTCGGGCACCTACACCATTCGCAACAGCCAGATGGGCTGGCAGGGCATCAACGCCATCGGCCGCGGCCTGTTGACGCTCGATAACGTAACCGCTAACGGTCATTCGCTGATTAACTTCCGCGGCGACTACGGCAGCACTTGGGAAGGCGACATCGAAATCAAAAACTGCCGCTGGATTCCTTCTTGCGGAAACGAAGCTCGTCCGATCATGTTCAACATGGCGAACAACGGTATGCACGATTTCGGTTATCCCTGCTTTATGCCGGAAACGATCACCATCGATGGTCTGCGTGTTGAAGACAGCAACACCCCCGCCGACTACGAAGGTCTTACGCTCTTTGCCGATCCGGACGGCACAAGCTGGGGACCGCAGCTGCCCCTGAAAGACGTTCGTCCGCATCCGTACACGCCCTGCCGCAAAGTCACGATCCACGGCCTGACCTGCGCCAGCAACAAAGCTGTCAGCAAGGTATGCAAAAATCCGGAACCGTTCAAAGATACCGAAATCATGGTAAACGGCAGAAAGTTTGAAGCTTAATCTTATGTAAAAAAGTTCCCGGTTCGTCCGGGAACTTTTTGCATTTAATAATGGAAATGACATATACAATAAGCACCTTACAAATAAAAAGGGAAACCCCGACGAGGGTTTCCCCTCAAAACAGTCTGCAAGACTGTTTTTTCACCCTTTCCTGCGTTTTATGACGAAAAAGAATTCCGCTCTCTGCGGAGAGCGGCCAAAGGCTCTGCCTTTGGAAACCGCAAACCTTTGAAAAGGTTTGATCGAAACTTTTTACGTTTATACAGTTTGATCTGTACATGGAGGTTTCAGAAAAAATAAGAAAAGGAAGGCTCTTTTACAAGCCTTCCTTTTCTTATTGCATATAGAGGTGGAAAAATCAGTAGTTTTCCTTGCGTACTTCAAAGAAGCTCTGCGGATGAGCGCAAACCGGGCAAACCTGCGGGGCTTTCTTGCCCATCACCAGATGGCCGCAGTTACGGCATTCCCACATGGTCTCTTCGCTCTTGGCGAACACGGCCTGCATCTCTACGTTGTTCAGCAAGGCACGATAACGCTCTTCATGAGACTTTTCAATCTGAGCGACCATACGGAAGCGGGCAGCCAAAGCCGTGAAACCTTCTTCTTCGGCCTCTTTGGCGAAACGATCGTACATATCGGTCCACTCATAGTTTTCGCCTTCGGCGGCGGCCTTCAGGTTTTCAGCGGTGTTGCCCAGTGCACCCAGTTCTTTGAACCAGAGCTTGGCATGTTCCTTTTCATTATCAGCCGTCTGCTGGAAAATAGCTGCGATCTGCTCATAACCTTCTTTGCGAGCTACGCTTGCAAAATAGGTGTACTTGTTGCGGGCCTGAGATTCGCCGGCAAATGCTTCAATCAGATTTTTCTCGGTCTTGCTGCCTTTGAGTTCCATGGGAATATCCTCCTTTATTTTGATTTATAAATTTCAATTACTGTTCGGAAAACTGGTCCTTACCTACGCCGCACAGCGGGCAAACGAAATCTTCCGGAAGATCTTCAAACTTCGTGCCGGGAGCAATGCCGTTATCCGGATCGCCCAGAGCCTCGTTATACTCCCAACCGCAAACATCACATACATAAACCTTCATGACTAAAACCTCCTGTATTTTACTAAAAGAATCCGTCTCAATGGGAAATTCTGGCAATTTTATTTTCTCTGCGCTGATTTCCTTTGACGATGTTATCTTACCACAGCCCAAAAGAAAAGTCAATAGAAAATGATAATAATTTTTATTTTTTACTCGTATTTTTTAATTTTGACTTATCATAAATTTAAAATCTGTAACTTATGCATAAATCCTCATGGTTTCACAGGATTTCTGCTGCAATTCTTGGTAATTTTGATTTTTTATACATGAAAGAGTATGCCTCTATTACAAGCGTTTCATTCCATTTGATTAAATTATTTAAATGCAGAAAAAATACACGTAAAAAAGCAGCCAAACCTTTCGGCCCGACTGCTTCGATACAATACATTTACTGTGCAATTTTTTCTACGCCGAACGTAGCCTTTTCGCCGTTGATATCCCATTCGGCGGTGTAACCGGCGGGTGCGGCGATTTCGATGGAATCGGCCAATACATCGGCGGCCATCGATTCACGGTTGGCGTTGAAGATAGCTTCCAGCTTTTCGCTGCCCTGCATCGTCACGCGGATATGATCGGTTACTTCAAAACCGGCATCCTTACGCATGGTCTGCAGTTTGCTTACCATTTCGCGCACAAAGCCTTCTTCGATGAGTTCTTCCGTGAGCGTGGTATCCAGCGCAACCGTAACGCCGTTATCGGAAACAGAGAACAGACCGGCTTTCTGAACAGCTTCAATCAGCACGTCATCGGCGGAAAGGGCAATCTCTTCCCCATCGATCGTAAGCTTCAGCGTGCCCTGTTCATCCAGTTCGCGCTTGGCGGCATTGCCGTCAAGCTCGGACAAAGCCGTGCGGATCGCATTCAGCTTCTTACCATACTTCGGACCGAGGGTACGCATCTGCGGCTTGAAATGATACGACATCAATTCGTCCGCATCCTGCACAAACTCTACGGAGCGGATGTTCAATTCCTCTTCCACGATGGAGAGATACATTTCATCCAAAGCGGCGTCGGCTTTAACGTACATCACACCCAGCGGCTGGCGGTTCTTGATATTGGCGCCGTTACGGGCGGCACGGCCGAGGCTGACGATCTCTCGGACTTCTTCCATCGCGGCTTCCAGCGCGGGATCGATCTTGCTCTCATCCGCTGCGGGGAAGCTGCACAGATGCACGCTTTCCGGTGCGGTCTTGTCGCAGGTGCGCACGATGTTCTGATAAATATCTTCCGTCATGAACGGGATCATCGGCGCGGCGGCCAGACTGACCGTCTTGAGGGCGGTATACAGCGTCATATAGGCGTTGATCTTATCCTGCGGCATACCCTTGACCCAGTAGCGTTCGCGGCCGCGGCGGACATACCAGTTGGAAAGCTCATCGACAAACGATTCCAGCGCAGCGGCGGCTTCGGGAATGCGATAGTTTTCGAGATTGCTGTCTACACTCTTGACCATCGTATTCATTCTGGAAAGCAGCCATTTATCCATGACGCTCAACTTGTCGTAATCAAGCGTATATTTCGTGGGATCGAATTCATCGATATCGGCATACAGCACATAGAACGCATAGGTGTTCCACAGCGTGCCGAGGAATTTACGCTGGCCTTCCACAACCACCTTATCGGAGAAGCGGCTGGGCAGCCACGGTGCGGAATTGGTGTAGAAATACCAGCGGATCGGGTCGGCGCCGAATTTGGTGAGCGCTTCCATCGGATCGACGGCGTTGCCCTTCGATTTGGACATCTTCTGGCCGTTTTCATCCTGCACATGGCCCAAAACGATAACATTCTTAAACGGAGCCTTATGGAAGATCAGCGTGGAGATAGCCAGCAGAGAATAGAACCAGCCGCGGGTCTGGTCAACGGCCTCGGAGATAAAGTCGGCCGGGAACTGCGATTCAAACAGCTCTTTATTTTCAAACGGATAGTGATGCTGGGCAAACGGCATGGAACCAGAATCGAACCAGCAGTCGATTACTTCGGGGACGCGGTGCATCGGCTTGCCGCACTTGGGGCATCGGATGGTCACGGCGTCGATAAAGGGACGATGCAGCTCAATTTCATCCGGGCAGTTATCGGACATGGATTTCAGTTCTTCGATGCTGCCGATGGCGTGGCGTTCGCCGCATTCGCATTCCCAGATATTCAGCGGCGTGCCCCAATAGCGGTTGCGGCTCAGGCCCCAGTCCTGCACATTTTTCAGCCAGTCGCCGAAACGGCCCTGACCGATGCTCTTCGGAATCCAGTTGATGGTATCGTTGTTTGCGATCAACTCATCGCGCACGGCGGTCATCTTGATGAACCAGGAAGCGCGGGCGTAATAGATGAGCGGCGTGTCACAGCGCCAGCAGAACGGATAGTCGTGTTCAAACTTCGGCGCGTCAAACAGCTTGCCTTCTTTTTCGAGGTCGGCCAAAACAAGCGGATCGGCCTTTTTCACAAACAGACCGGCATACGGAGTTTCTTCCGTCATATCGCCCTTGCCGTCTACAAACTGCACGAAAGGCAGGTCGTAGTTGCGGCCCACACGGGCGTCGTCTTCACCGAAGGCCGGCGCGATATGAACGATACCGGTACCGTCTGTAAGGGTTACATACGTATCGCAGGTAACAAAATGGGCCTTTTTATTCTGTTCGGCAGCCTTTTTGCCGGCGCATTCAAACAGCGGCTCGTATTCTTTATATTCGAGATCGCGGCCGACATATTTTTCGATCACGGTGTAGGCGGGCGTATCTTCACCGGCCAGCTTACCCAGCACGGTATCGAGCAGCGCTTCGGCCATGATATAGGTGTAGCCGTCGGCGGCTTTTACGCGCACATAAGTTTCTTCCGGGTTGACGCACAGCGCGCAGTTGGAAGGCAGCGTCCACGGCGTGGTCGTCCACGCGAGGAAGTAAGCGTCTTCGCCCTTGATCTTAAAGCGAACAACAGCGGAACGCTCTTTTACGGCCTTATAGCCCTGAGCTACTTCGTGGCTGGCCAGCGGGGTTCCGCAGCGGGGGCAGTACGGCACGATCTTGAAGCCCTTATACAGCAGGCCGCGGTCGAAAATCTGCTTGAGCGCCCACCACTCGGATTCGATGAATTCGTTGTGATAGGTGACATACGGGTTCTCCATATCGGCCCAGAAACCGACGGTATCGGAAAACTCTTCCCACATGCCCTTGTATTTCCACACACTCTCCTTGCACTTGGCAATGAAGGGCGCCAGGCCGTACTGTTCGATCTGCTCCTTGCCGTTGAGGCCGAGTTCCTTTTCGATCTCTAGTTCTACCGGCAGGCCGTGGGTATCCCAACCGGCCTTACGCGGCACCTGATAGCCTTTCATCGTGCGGTAGCGCGGGATCATATCCTTGATGGCGCGCGTGATCACGTGGCCGATATGCGGCTTACCGTTGGCCGTAGGCGGGCCGTCGTAGAACACATAGGGCGTGCCTTTACGGTCGCTGCTTTTTTCGAAAATCTGATGTTCTTTCCAGAAATCGCGGACGTTTTTTTCACGGTCCACAAAATTCAGGTTTGTAGAAACTTTCTTATACATAGCTTACCTCGCTTTCTGTTTGGTCGGACTGCCTTTTGCAGAAAACAAAAAGCCCGCCTCAAGCAAAACTTGAGACGGGCCGAATTCTCGCAACCCGCGGTACCACTCAAATTGCGGCAAACGCCGCCCCTCTCGAACCCGGATAGGTTCTATGCCTTGACGCAGCAATCACGGAAGACGCCTACTGACCGAAAAGCGTTCGGATCTTCTGCTCGGAAGGGATGGGAACGAAACCGCCATCCGCCGGGCTCTCACCTGCCCCGGCTCTCTGAGGGATGTGCCTTGTTTTTCCGTCTTCGTCATCGCATTTCTATTCAGCTGATGGTTTTCGCGTATTCTCAGTATAATACCGCACCCGGCAGAATGTCAAGTATTTCTTGCTCAAAATAAAACAAAACTACTGGCGGTTTACTCGGATGATTCCGCCTCTTCCAGCATCCAGCGTCCGGAATCAAAATACACCGGCGGCTCGGTGGAATCAGACCACAGCGTATAGCGGTACTGCCAATCCTGCACAAAATGAATGAGCTGGTAGGTTTTTACCGTACCGTCGCCGATATCCAGCTGTATTTCACCGCCCCACCAGATCTGCGTCTAAAATGTAGCCCGTCCTCTCTATCCCTTGAAAACACTGGGCTTAACGGCTTACACAAGTGTGTTTTCTGTTCTCTTTCAGTGGCATATTGCCCTGACTTTTCTTGTTTATTATACTTCGGTTCACCCGTTTATACAAATACCTATGTTTAATTGTTTACCATACGTTTTACGAATGGCAAGAGACAGCGGCTGCTTGATCCGCTGTCTCTATGTATTTTCCTATATTTTACTATTTACAGGCTTCGGAATTCACTCCGGCTTTTCTTGCTGATGATTTTCTGCAGTCTCTGGTTTTCA
>CALWVE010000002.1 GCA_944384905.1 uncultured Clostridia bacterium | reverse complement strand
CGAGGATGAAAATTAGAATCTGGTGTGCAGAAAAACCGCAGTATTAAGCCAAAAATCAGGTGGAAAGCGAAAGGATTACCGGATGTTTGGCAGGGACAGCACCAAGTCCTTGAAGTTCAGCAAGCGGGAAATTCAGGAAGTAAACGCGCCCCTTTCCGTAGGAAGCAACCGTGAACAGCGGATTTTCGTCTTCCTGCGCGGCCAATACTTCGGCGCGTGTGGGGTTGAACATAGCCTGATAGGTTTTGCGGTAGGGAAGGGCCTGGCCGTTCCAATTAAATGTTCCCTGCAAGGGTGCGCGCCGGGCGTCTTCCACCTGCAAGCCGGTAAAGGCTTCAAATTCGGAGAACGCACCGTCGTTCATGGAAATATACAGCACAGCGCCGTCCCGGACTTTTTGTTTTAGCTTTTCATAAGGGCGCTTGTTCATCACTTCGCCGCGTACCGAAGGCAGGAAGTAAACGGGGCTATCGGGAAGTTCTTGTCCGCTGTAAGCGAAATCCAGCGTAATGCCGGCCTGCTTCGCCAAAAGGAAACTCATGTAGGCGATCCCCCAGTGATCCTGTCCGTGAGAGAGAATACAGACGGCGTCTCGTTTGGCCTGCGGCAAATCGAGATTCAGTTTCTGCATCTGGCCGGCGAAATCTTTCATGGCCAGCAAAACGGGTTTGGGCTCTCTTTGAGCGTTGAGCATACCCAATTCACGTTCGAACATTTTCCAATCGTAGGGTGCGGCATCGAGATGAGCCTGTTCGTTGGCGCACCACCACAAGACGCCCGGCGAACCGTGTGCCCAGTTGGACCACAGGTTGGCTTTCAGGAAACCGGCGGCGCGATTGTCGCTGGCAATCATCGGACCCATGCTGCCGATTTCTTCTACCAGGCAAGGCTTGTGCGAGACAGACGCATAATATTTTGTTTGAGCCGTGGCGTGCAAAAGCGTACGGTAATCCGTCAGCTTGTCAAACTGGCAGTGTTCTACCCAGAAGGGGTAGGGGTGCGTGGTGAGGATGTCCGTCCACTCGCCCTGATCCTGAATGTTCCATACGCCTTCCAGTTCCAGCGAATGCATACCGGATACAATCGGGCGCTGCGGATCATAGGCTCGGATCGCGTGAACGATTGCGGCGGTCCAGTTGCTGGCTTCCACCCGGTTTTTGGCCTCATCCATGCAGTTGCATTCGTTGCCCAAATCCCACGCGTAGATGGCCGGTTCGTTCTTCATACGAAGCACAAAACCTTTGACAAACAGCTGTTCAAAATAGAGGGCGACCGGGTCGGTGTAAACGTTCTTTTCATACAGCGCCGAGGGGATGTACAGTCTTCCGCTCATCCATCCGGTCAGCAGGCCGACAATCAGCCTAAGGCCTCTTTCATGCGCCATCCGGCAGAAAGCGGAAAAACGATCCAGCATAGTTTCGTCCAGATAATAGGGATTTTCGGGCCAGCTGTCATCGGCCATAATATATTCGCGCAAAGCGTGGTTACCGGTAAAGGCGGGCTTTACCGGCTGAAAATCCCGCCAGTTCGGGAATACGCGCAATACGTTCATGCCGTTTTGGGCAAGCAGATCCAGGTCGTGTGCAACGGCGTCCGGGTCCCAGTGCCGCCACATATCGGCGCCGGCGTTGGAAGCCCAGTAATTGGCTCCCAGCATAAAGTTGTTCATGGGGGTTCCTCCTGCGTATAATTGGAATGACTTAAAGTGAATTCAGAATCGACTCACTGCATCCGCAGCGTGCCATTTCGCGGCGCCAGGCGTCTTTCTGCGCCTGACTGGCTGTGGCTGCTTCAATCTCGTTTGCACGGCACAGTGCGGTGGCTTTGGGTTTTCCCATATCGTGGTACGGCATAATTTCAATGCCGCATAAATCGGGATAACGCACTTCCAGCGCATGGATACCGGCAAAATGTTCCGGCGTATCGTTAATGCCCGGAATAATCGGGCAGCGCAGCCGAATTTTCGCGTGATGCGTATAAAGAAGATCCAGATGATACAGGATTTTTTGGTTGCTGACACCGGTATACGCTTGGTGAAGCTCGTCGTTTGTCAGCTTGTAATCGAATAAATAATAATCTACATACGGCAAAAATGTAAGTATTTGTTCGGTTGAAGCGTACCCGCAGGTTTCCACACAAGTGTGAATCCCTTCTTCGCGGGCTGCTTTCAGCAGCGCCAGTGTAAATGAAAACTGAGCAAACGGTTCGCCGCCGGAAACCGTGAGCCCGCCTGAACTGGCATCATAGTACTTTTTGTCTTTGCGTACTACGGCCATAACCTCTTCCACCGTAGCCTGATAGCCGAATAATTTCAGCGCGCCCGATGGACAGGCTTTCGCGCATTTTCCGCATTGGATACAGGCGTTTCGATCGAAACTGTGTTTTTGCGAAGAAAAAGTATGAGCCCCGGTAGGGCAGACGCTTTCACAGCGGCGGCACAGGGTACATTTTTCCGTAAAGTAGGCGAGTTGCGGGCTGAATTTTTGTGATTCCGGATTATGACACCATTTACATGAAAGCGGGCATCCTTTCAGAAAAACAGTTGTGCGAATGCCGGGACCGTCGTGCATGGAACTGCGCTGAATATCGAGCAGCCATCCGGAGAGTTGGGGCGTATCCATAGATTTTTCTCCTGTCAGTATAAAGTGCGATTTAATAATTCCAGCTGCACGTCGTGAGAAAGCTCAACAAACCGCGCGCTGAACCCGCCCACACGGACAATCAGATTGGGATATAATTCGGGGTGAGCCATGGCCTCTTCAAGATCGCCGCGTCCCAGTACGGTAATCATGGTCTGGGCGCCGCCGTTTTCAAAATAGCAGGAAAGCAGGGTCTTGGTTTTTTCAAACAGCCCGGCAAACATTTCTTTTGAAAAGCGCATGTTCTGCACAGCGCCGGCGTGGTGTTTGGTATCCAGCTTAACCAGGGAGTTGAGCATAGATGTAATGCCGTTTTTGTCCATACCGCTCATGGGATTGTTGGCGTTTGCCATATAGGTGTTTGCCAGACGACCGTCGGCGGAAGCACCGGTTGTGACGCCGAATGTTGTGTTCATGGAATTGTTGATTAGAACAGGCAAATAAGAATGCAGTCCCACGCGTTCGGCCATGCCGCGGATCATCGAACACAGATCGTTATGGAAGCGCGCGGCTGTTTCGTCGGCGGAATCCAGATCGTTTCCGTATTTCGGAGCCTCAAGCAGTAAACTGCGCAGAGAATCGCAGCCAGAAAAATTCTGAGCAAGAGCGTGCTGTAATTCTTCGACAGAGATTTTCCCTTCGTCATAAACCAGCTGCTTGATGGCGGTTAAACTATCGGATACATTGATGTTTCCATAGGTTTCCAGCGTTCCGCCCAGATACCGAATGCCGCCGCTGAAAAGAGGTTTTCCTCTGGAAAGGCAGTCATCAAACAAGAGGCTGTACAATAATCCATGCTGCTGAATTTTTTGGTTGACTGCCATCTTTTGCAGCAGACGCGAACAGAAGAAACACGGAAAATCCCCGGCTGGCTGTGGCAGGCCTGCGAAGCCATGCGGCGGGAGGAAAATTTCAGCCTGGGGCTGGAACGTCTGATTGAACTGAGCGGGAAAAGCCAGGAACATGTAACCCGAACGATGAAACAGTGTTATGGCATAACCCCGACCGCCTGGATCAATCGCATTCGCCTGGAAAAGGTGTGCACCTTACTAAAAACGACACGCGAGCCTATATTGGAAATCATGTTGCGCTGTGGGTTCAATAATGTATCGTATTTTAATTTGCTTTTTAAAAAGAAATATGGGCTTTCTCCGATGAAATACCGGAATCTGAACCGCGTGGTGATTGATCCGGCCGGAATCAGCCTGCCGCAGGAAAATGAAAAGCGGCCCGAATCTCCTTAAAGGAGACCGGGCCGCTTGTTGTTGCTGTTTAGCGGATGCCGTATTTTTCGATGATGTAATCCATATCCTTATCGCCGCGACCGGAAAGGTTAATCAGCACAGAGCCTTTGCCCATGGTTTTGGCCAGCTTCATGCCGTAGGCGACGGCATGGGCGCTTTCGATAGCCGGGATGATGCCTTCCAGACGAGAAAGCTTGAAGAACGCATCGATCGTTTCGTCGTCGGACACCACGTCGTATTTTACGCGGCCCAAGTCATGCAGGAAAGCGTGTTCGGGACCGGAAGAGGGATAATCCAAACCGCTTGCCACAGAGTAAACCGGAGCCGGATCGCCGTTTTCGTCTTTGAGCATGATGCTGTTGAAGCCGTGCATAACGCCTTCTGTACCGTAGTTCAGGCTGGCGGCATGATCGCCCAGCTTTGGGCCTCTGCCGAGCGGTTCTACGCCGTAGATATCCACCGGATCGTTGAGGAAGCCGGCAAACATACCCATGGAGTTGGAACCGCCGCCTACGCAGGCGACCACGGCATCCGGCAGTTCGCCGGTCATTTCCATGAACTGTTCACGCGCTTCGATACCCACCACAGCCTGGAAATCACGCACCATCATGGGGAAGGGATGGGGGCCTACAACAGAGCCGATGCAGTAGATGCAGTCTTTGTATTCGCGGGTATAGGCGGCGAAAGCGGCGTCTACGGCTTCTTTCAGTGTGGCCAGTCCATCGGTGACTTCAACAACGTTGGCGCCCAGAATTTTCATGCGGGCCACGTTGGGAGCCTGTTTCTGAATGTCTACCGAGCCCATGTAGATGTCGCATTCCAGACCGAAATAGGCGGCGGCTGTAGCCAGCGCTACACCGTGCTGACCGGCGCCGGTTTCGGCGATGACTTTCTTTTTGCCCATGTATTTGGCCAGCAATGCTTCACCCATGCAGTGGTTGAGCTTATGCGCGCCGGTGTGGTTCAGGTCTTCACGTTTCACATAGAGCTGAACATTGCCCAAGGTGCCAGAAAGGCGTTCCAGATAGGAAACCGGCGTGGGGCGGCCTTGGAATTCCTTGCGGATGCGGCGCAGTTCGCTGATAAATTTGCTGGATTTGCAAATGGTGAAATACGCTTCTGTAATTTCTTCCATCGCTTTTTTCAGTTCATCCGAAACATAAGCGCCGCCGTACCGGCCGTAGTAACCGTTTTGATCGGGATAGTTTTTCAGATAGGTATCAAAATCAATGTTGTTGTAAATCATACTTGTTTCCTCCGTAAAATCAATTTTTTCATGTGGTTGCGGAAATTCGATTCAGGTTCTGTTTCGCCATCGTTTGGTTAACATTTTGCTCCCTCCGATAAAAAACTCCTCTGGCTTGATTCTGCCAGAGGAGCTTGAAAACAAAACGCCCCGACAGAATCGTACGATCTGTCAAGGGCGAATAAAACTTTATCCGTGGTGCCACCTTGAATTCACGGGAAATCCGTGCACTTGCGGGATACAACCATATCCCCGGCAACTAACGTATGCCTGAACGTTGCAGTATACTTTGCACTTGGCATTTGACTGCACCCTCCGCGGTCCATTTGACGAGTTGTTTCCAGCCTGATTCCCAGCGCCGCAGGCTCTCTGTATGGGCATTTTCGCCGTTATCTCCGCTTCAACGGTTTAGGTAATTAAATTTTCTCAATAATAGCACTGCTTTTTTTGTTTGTCAAGAGGATAAAAAGTATTTTTTATAAAAAATAGAAACCATTTTGCTTTTTTAGAAATTTAATCTTTTTTATAAAACACTAAAGTCATTTTGTCATTTATGACTTCTGTTTTTCCAGTTTTATAATAACCCATTTTTTCATAAAGATAACAATTTGCCTTTTCCTGTAAAATGGTATCTAATTCCCAATTTGAACTGCCGTGCAGTTCTTCAACTGCGCGAATAGCTTTTTGGGCAATGCCGTGGTTTCGATACTGCGGCATTATAAAAATGGGGGAGATCCTTTTGGGAATGCTTTTATCTTTTTTGTCAACGACACGTATTGCGCCTAAATTTTCACCATTTTCTTGAATATAATGATAGTAAGTAAAGGGCTGCCGCAGTCTCGTTATGATTTTATCGACATTTTCAGTTGCAGGACTGGTTTCCGTGTCTTGATACCTTTGATACAAATCACGAAATGCTTCTACTTGCATTTCCCACAATTTATGCGCGTCTTCTATCTTGATTCTAACTAGTTCCAAACTCTTACCCTCCTTTTAATTCGACAACGGTTTTATGGCGCAAAATACCAGCCGGGCAGCCATTCCAGCGCGTGAACCGCTTCGGAAGAAGTGGGGGCGCCGGAAATCACCGGCCAGAACAGACACCAGAAAATAAACAGCAGCATCACGAAACCGACCATGCTCAGCGTGACGGCGTTGGTTTTTAGCTTCCCGATTGCAGGCAGCGGTTTGGCCGATTGATCCAGCTTCCAGCAGACATACACCAGCGCCAGGCAAAGCATGGGAACAGCCGAAAAATAGTGATAGATAAACGTGGTGCGGCTGATGCCGACCCAGGGCAGGTAGGCCGCCAAAAAGCCTACGGCGGTTACCCGAGCGGCAAGTGAGCGGTCACGCACGGCGGCTGCCAAAACGGCAATCATCGCGCCCAATCCGGCCCACCAGAGCGGCGGGTTGCCCATGCAGACCATCGTTCCGATCTGTCCGCTTGCTGTCATATCGGCGTTGAAGAAATACCAGATCGGGCGCAGCATCAGCGGCCATTCATACCACGGGGACGCAAAGTCGTGCGTGGCGGTCAGGCCTGCATGATAGCTGAGCATGTGCGTCTGGTAGCTCCAGAAAGACGACCAGATGTGATCCGCATTCTGCGGCAGCAGGGTGACGGGTAAAAAGGCCGCAAAGTAAATGGCGAACGGCACGGCAATGAAGAAAAGACAGCACCACAGGCATAATACTTCCATACGTTTGAGCAGAGCTGCGCGCTGTTTTGCCGGCGTATCGCGCCAGGTGACAAACAGCTTGCCGAAGAACAATACGGCAAGCCCCACCGCGGCATAAATCGCCGTCCATTTGGATGCGGCGCCCAGCCCCACAAATACGCCGCAGATCCCCAGCGGAACCAGCAGGGAAACAAGCGGGGAAAACAGGTCTTTTTTCAGGAAAACGACCATCGCGTCGTACATCAACAGGATGAACAGCAGGGCAAACGTGTCGATCGTGCCGATGCGCGTCTGTGTGAAATGCATAAAATCGAGTGCAAAGAGGAGCGTTCCGAAAACAGCCCATTTGGTACGCCCGAACAGCTGGCGGATCAGATGATATAAAACCGGCAGCATCAAAACGCCGAACAGCGCGCCCATGCAGCGCCAGCCGAACGGGTTCATGCCGAACGCGCGGATACCCAAAGATATAATCAGCTTGCCCAGCGTGGGGTGGGTGTTTTCGTATGGCTCACAACCCAGAATATGCTCGTAGGCCGTGCGCGGGTGATAAATTTCATCAAAATAGGCCGAGTTATAGGGCGTGCGGTAAAGCGGAACGGTATCCTGTTCGTCGACAAGCGCTTCGCATCCGTCGCTCAAAGGCGTCAGCGTGAGGAAGGTATCTTCTCCGGCGGCTTTGGCGGCCAGTTCGCCCAACACGGTGTCGCCTGTAATTTCAAGCCGCAGATAGGTCCCTTCCCCGGCGGCGTCAAGCTGTTCCCAAGAAAACAGCGTACCGCTCTGAACACTGCCCAGCATCGTCCAGTCCCGTCCGTCGGTGGATGTATAAAAATTCACAGAAACGCCGTCCGTCGTGCGGTCGGAACCGTTTGTGGCAAGGCTCGGCAAAAAGCGGATGGAATCCGTTTCGCCGCTCATGCGAAAGACCACGTCGTCTCCGGTTTCCGCGCGCCAGATCGTCTGAGGCATGGTGGTTGATCCCAGCCCGGTAAACGAAACGGCGGCAAAAACCAGTGTGATCGCGGCGCACAGAATGAAATCCCAGCGGTTGAGCGGAGAAGCGGCCGGTTTCGGCTCGAGTGTCTGCGTTTGAGCGTGTTTAACCGGTTGCTTTTTCTGCGGCGCGTTTTTGGAATGAGCGGCAGGCGCAGATTTTGAGATCAATGCCTGATCGCGCAAAAAGCCTTTCCAAATTGCATACAGCAGATACCCCCAGGCGGCCAGCTGCCCTGCGGAAAGCAGCAGGATCATCGGCGAAAAAGGAGAAACATACGTGTTATCCAAATAAAGCACATACATCACATTCAGATAATGCAGTGCGGAGAAAATTCCGAACGAAAACAGCATCCGGCGGTCATCTGAAACGGCCCAGGCGGCGAGAAGCAGCAGCAAAACAGGGAAGAGATACCGCTCGTGCATTTTGGGGCAGAACAGGAAAACGGTCGCCATCAAAACGGCCCCGGCGGCAAACAAAGCGCCTTCCCGCCGGCTGCGCCAGATTACCCACACGGCAAGTCCCGTTGCCGCCGCGCACGACAGCACGGTCAGCAGGGCAGAAAGCCATCCCAGGCCGTCCAAGCTGCCCCAGTTGAGCCCGATCAGACCATAGAAATTGTAGGCGTTTACTGTGAAATAATTATAGTAGCCCATCGTGGAGGCGTATTTTTGGAACAGCCACACGAAATTGAAATTCTGCGTAAACGGCAGTGCCAGCAAAAGCCCCACGCCGAGCGTGATGCCAACACCGGCCGCCAGTTGTTTATAGGCTTTTTGCCGCAGCGGATACGCCGCATACAGCGGGATAAACGCCAGCATCTGCGGTTTGCAGAGAATGACCGCGCCATACAAAACAGCGGCGGGCACGTAGCGAGAATTCAGCATAAGGAGCAGAGAGGCAAAGAGGAGCAGCATGCAGAAGCTGTCGGCCTGTCCCCATATGGCGGAATTGACCCAAACAGCCGGACAGCACAGATACAGCGCCGCACCCAAAAACGCGCGGCTTTCTCCCAGTTTGTGCTTGGCCAGACGATACAGCAGGAACGTACAGGCAAGATCGGCCAGAATCGACGGCAGTTTAATCAGCAGCGTAGCACCGGCCGAGGAAAATTCTAAGCCAAACAGGCGGCGCAGCGCTTCCACGGCCCACAAAACATACAGATACCCCGGCGGATAATCCAAAAATCCGGCTGTATCGTAGACTTGCGTCCACGGCGTTTCATACACCATCCCGGCCCAGGCTTTAAAGGTGTTGATGTCTGTTTCATACCCTGTGGCAGATAGAGCGGTAACCAGGCGAAAAAGAAAGCCCACGCCTAACAAAACCGGCACCAAACGGACGATCAGCGTCTTGTCCCAGCTTTCCGTATCGGCGCGGGTACAAAGATAAACCAAAACCGCAAAAGCCGCGGCCAGCAAAAAACTTTGTATCATGGTTCTCCTCTTTTCAAAAGTGGCTTGTAATTTGTGTGCGGAAACCGTATAATCAAAACAGAAACCGGCGGTTTAAGTGTATGCGAAGCCGCCGGAAAAGTCAAGTTTTCCACCCGGAAGCCGCTGCTTGTGGAAAGGCCGGGTGTGACAGGAGGAATTGATGGTGAGCTTTTTGAAATTCCACGAAGACCCGTCGGTTTTGCACGTAGGCTGCGAGCCTGTGCGGGCCTATTATACCCCGTTTGCGGCCGATGAGGCGGTGTCGTGCGATTCTTCGCGCAAAATCATGCTCAACGGCACCTGGGGCTTCCGTTATTATCCCAGTGCATTCGATGCATTTTCCGGCGATGAAAACGACGGCCTGTTTTTTGACGAGGACGAGCTGGATGAAATTCCCGTGCCGTCCTGCTGGCAGACGCAGGGCTATGATCGCCACAACTACGCGAACGTAGAATACCCGATCCCCTATGATCCGCCGTATGTGCCGGATGATAACCCCTGCGGCCTGTATGTCCGCAGCTTCTCTGTTTCCAAAGAACAGCTTTCGATGCGCACCTATCTGAACTTTGAAGGTGTGGATTCCTGTTTCTATCTGTGGATCAACGGAACGTTTGCCGGCTACAGCCAGGTTTCGCATGCCACGAGTGAATTTGATATCACCGAGCTGATTACGGAAGGCGAAAACACCGTGACCGTGCTGGTGCTCAAATGGTGTGACGGTACGTATCTGGAAGACCAGGACAAACTGCGCATGAGCGGTATTTTCCGCGATGTGTATCTGCTGGTTCGGCCTCAGGCGCATATCCGCGATTATTTTGTCCGCACTACCTTTGAAGAAAACGCAGCTGTGCTCGAAGCCGAACTGCAGACCGAAAACACCCCGTCCGTTACGGCTTCGCTGTATGCGCCCGACGGCATGCTGCTGGGCGAAGCGGCCGCCGAAAACCACAAGGTGACGTTCCGCGTGGAAAATCCGCAGCTTTGGAACGCCGAGCATCCGGTACAGTACACGCTGCTGCTCAAAACAGATGAAGAATGCATCCCGCAGAAGGTCGGTTTCTGCCGCCGTGAAATCCGCGACGGCGTGATCTACATCAACGGCCAGAAAGTGAAGTTCTTCGGCGTAAACCGTCACGACAGCGATCCGATCACGGGCGCCACGATCTCCCGCGAGCAGGCCGTGCGCGATCTGATGCTGATGAAACAGCATAACATCAACGCCATCCGCACCAGCCACTATCCCAACTCCCCGTGGTTTTTGCAGCTTTGCAGCGAGTACGGTTTTTATGTGATTGCCGAAGCCGATATCGAAAGCCACGGCTGTGTGACCTGCTATCCGCATCCGCATGAAGAATTTGAAAAGGCTTTCTCACTGCTGGCCTGGGAGCCGATGTATAAAGAAGCGATTCTCGACCGTGTACAGCGCAGCGTGATCCGCGATAAGAACAACGCCTGCGTGGTGATGTGGTCGCTGGGCAATGAATCCGGCTATGGCCCGAACTTCGAAGAAGCCGGTCTCTGGGTGAAAAAGTATGATCCCAGCCGCTTCCTCCATTATGAAAGCTCGATTCATGCGCCCAAAGAACCCGAAACCTCTACCGATATGCTGGATGTACACAGCCGCATGTATGCGTCTACCGAATGGATTGACGAGTACTTTGCCGATCCTGCCGATAAGAAGCCGTTTGTTCAGTGTGAGTTTATCCATGCCATGGGCAACGGCCCCGGGGATATTGAAGACTATATGGAGCAAATTTTCCGTTATGACGGATTCGTGGGCGGCTTTGTCTGGGAATGGTGCGACCATGCCATGTATGTGGGCCGCACGCCCGATAACCAGGCTATGTACGGTTACGGCGGCGACTTCGACGACTTCCCGAACGACGGCAACTTCTGTATGGACGGTCTTGTTTATCCCGACCGCACGCCGCATACCGGCCTGCTGGAATATAAGAACTGTATCCGTCCCGTTCGTGCGCGCCTGAACGACGACGGCACGGTGACGCTGAAAAACTGGCTGGGCTTTACGGATATTGCCGACTATGCCGCTGTGGAATACACCGTCACGCAGGACGGCGAAGCCGTATGCTCCGGCAAATGGGATGTTTCGATCCCGCCGATGGGCGAAACCGTTGTTTCACTGCCCGAAGATCTGCCGCAGACGGGCGACGTGGCCGTGATGATCACCTATACGGCGCTGAACGATACCCCGTTCTATGAAGCCGGACACAGCTACGGCTTCGATCAGCTGATGCTTCATACGCAGGCGCAGGAACTGCCCGAACTCGTGACCGGCGATCTGCTGGTAGAAGAAGACGGTGCATCCGTTGTGGTGACGGGCGAACGGTTCCGCTATGTGTTCGATAAAAAGCGCGGTTTGTTCTCTTCGATGGTCAGCCGCAATGTTACCTTGCTGGCTCGTCCGATGGAATGGAATATTTTCCGTGCGCCCACCGATAACGACCGCAACATCCGTATCGAATGGGAAAAGATGGGCTATGACCGCATGACCAGCAAGGTTTATGGTGTGGAAGTTTGCGACGAAAACGGCTTGGTGAGCATTGCCTGCCGCTTTGGTCTGGGCGCTGTTTCCAGAAAAGCATTTTTGAACGGTACGGCTGTCTGGACGATCGATGCCGAGGGTGCCGTTGATCTGGCGCTGGATATGCAGCGTGATACCCGCTTTACCTTCCTGCCGCGTTTCGGCCTGCGTCTGTTCATGCCCGAAACGTTCGGAACACTGGAATACTACGGCTACGGTCCGTATGAAAGCTACTGCGATAAGCATCGCGCTTCCTGGCTGGGTCTGTTTGCGGGCGATGTCGCCGATGAATACGAACCCTACATCAAACCGCAGGAAAACATGAGCCACTGGGGTTGCCGTTATGCTGCTGTCTCCGATGGCGCGGTTGCTCTGCGTGTTGCTTCTCCGGAAACGCTTTCCGTGAATGCCTCTGTTTATACGCAGGAAGAACTGGCCGCAAAGAAGCATAACTATGAACTTCAGCCCAGCGGCTATACCGTGTGGTGTGTCGATATGAAGCACAGCGGTATCGGTTCCAACAGCTGCGGCCCGGCTCTGAAAGAAAAGTATCAGGTAAACGATGCCGCTTTCAGCGCGCATGTGCGTTTCACAGTAGAATAATTTGCCCTTGCATTCAACAAAAGCCCGTCCTGAAAAAGGCGGGCTTTTGTTTTACCAGAAATTTCAAAAGTATAAATGTAAAAGTTTTCGTCCACCTTTTTCAAAAGGTGGTGGGGTGAAGGGGCGAAGCCCTTCCCGCTTTCCGCAGAAAGCGGAAGTTTTTGAACTCTAAAAGCGCAGGAGGGTAGCCGAAAGCGTCCGGGGGACGGTTTCGGCGTAGGGAACCCTCGCCGGGGGTTCCCTTTGAAATTATTTTTATAAACTATATCTCTTGCCAAAAGAACCTCCGCGCGGTACAATGTGGGAAAAGCGGCTGCTTTTTGCCGCCAAGATACGTAGGAGAGCCGCAGAGATTGAAGCGGCAGAAAGTGCAGGAAAATATGAAAAAAATTGCTTTTATCGGCTGCGGCAACATGGGGCAGGCCATGGCGCTTGCTGCCGCCAAAACCATGAATCCGTCTGATATTTTGCTTACAAACCGAACCCGTGCCAAAGCGGAAGCTTTTGCCGCCGTACATGGTATGACGGTTTGCGCCGATAACAAAGAAGCCGTTTCACAGGCTGAAATGATTATGCTGTGCGTTAAACCGCAGATGATGCAGGGCGTGCTGGAAGAAATCCGCGAAACGCTCAAAGCCTGCCTGGCACGTGGGGAACGCCGCGTGCTGGTGACGGTAGCCGCCATGCTGAAAACGGAATTTTATTATGAAACACTGGGCGTTTCCCCGGATGAACTTCCGGTTGTGCGTACCATGCCAAATACGCCTGTATCCATCGGCAAAGGAATCGTACTTTGCAGCGTGGCCGATGAACGCTATCTGCCCGAAATCGAAACGCTGAAAGAAATTTTTGCCGCTGCCGGCCGTTTTGAAACGATTCCGGAATCGCAGATGAATGCTGCCGGAACGCTGAGCGGCTGTACGCCGGCGTTTGCCTATCTGTTTATTGAAGCGCTTTCCGACGGCGGCGTGATGGCCGGTGTCCCGCGCAAACAGGCGATCGAACTGGCCGCTGCCGCCGTGCAGGGCGCTGCTGCTATGGTATTGGAAACCGGTAAACATCCCGGCCAGCTGAAAGACGAAGTTTGCTCCCCGGCGGGAACCACCATCGAAGGCGTGAAAGCGCTGGAAGAAGCCGGGTTCCGCAACACCGCTTTTACGGCTGTTATCAAGGCCGTGGAACGCGGAAAATAAGCAGCTAAATAAAAAAGCAGCTCCGAACGTGTGTCGGAGCTGCTTTTTTTTTGATTGATTTAGCGAGCCGGGCCGCGGGCCAGAATCTTTTTGATCTGCAAAGCAAATACCGTTCCGCAAACCACTGCGGCAATAATGTCCGCCGTGCATTCGGCGTAGTAAATGCTCATCACGTTGTTGGTGACCATCGGGAAGATGATGGCGAACGGAACCAGCAAAATCACCTTGCGCAGCAAAGCCAGGAACAGCGAAATTTTGGCTTGACCCAAACCCATGAAGGTGTTCTGGCAGCCCATCTGGATACCGAAGATCAGCATACCGGCCATGAAGATCGGCATAACTTTTTCGGAGAGCGCGATCAGTTCGGCACTGCTGGTAAACATCGAAGCATACATGCCGGGCCAGATCATAACGGTGAGCGTAACGATGCCCGACATCAGGAAGGTCGTCAGGATGACGATGCGATAGGTTTTGCGCACACGGTCGAGATTTCCCGCACCGAAGTTATAGCTGACGATCGGCTGTACGCCCTGCGTAAAGCCGGTGATCGGGACATTCACCATCTGCATGATGCTTTGGAGAATCGTCAGCGAGCCGACATACAAATCACCGCCATAACGCTGCAAACCGGAGCTGAGCACAATTGTGATGAGGCTTTCTGTACTCTGCATAATAAACGGGGAAATGCCCAGGCCGGCAACCAGTCCGATAATGCGCCAATCGAGTTTAAAATATTTCGGCTGGATTCTAAGAGAAGTCTTTTTGGAGATCAGGAAATAAATGGTCCACAGCGCGCTGACAAACTGGGAAAGAATCGTAGCCAGTGCCGCGCCGCGCACGCCCATATTCAGCCCGAAAATGAATACGGGGTCGAGCCCGATATTGATTACGGCGCCAATCAACACAGAGAGCATAGCGATTTTCGATTTGCCCTGTGCCGTGATAAACGGGTTCAGGCCCATAACCAGCTGCACGAACAATGTACCGATAAGATAAATATCCAGGTATTCTTTGGCGTAGGGATAGGTTACGTCGCTGGCGCCGATTAAATACAGGAACGGCTTTTCGATGGCGTAGAAAACAATCATCAGAATGGCTGCGATCACACACAGCATAACAAAACCATTGGAAAGGATGGTTTCGGCCCGCTTTTTATTGCCCTGCCCCAGGGCGATGGAGGCCAAAGGCGCGCCGCCCGCTCCGACAAAACTGCTGAACGCCGTAATAATCATAATGATGGGCAGGGTGAGGCCCACGCCGGTCAGCGCAGTTGCGCCAACGCCTTCAATATGACCGATGTACATGCGGTCTACAATGTTGTAAAGCAGGTTGATGACCTGCGCGATCAAGGTGGGAATACCCATGGAAAGAATGAGTTTTCCCAATTTTTCTGTGCCAAGTTTTTCTTCTGAGCCTGCCATAAATGGCCTCCTTTGAACTTTGAATCTATTGTTTCTGTGTGGTTATTCGTTCAGAATACCAAACAGATAACAGCGGGGTTGTGATAAAGACGGCGGATTCATGCCGGCGTCTGGATCGTTTGTTGCCAGAATTTTGCGCAGGACAAGTGGGGGTTCAGATGCTTCCTGCTTGAGCGTGCTTTGCTGTGTATTCTCACGCAGCAAAATCAGATAGTTCTGTTTTTTTCCGTGAATGCGGAAGCCTGTCATGGAAAAACCTGTGGGGCATTCGCCGATCGGCTCCACATCCCCAAAGTCGTCGCGAACTGTTTTGTAGGCGGCGATAATCGTCTGCAAGCGGCCGATATCTTCTTCGCACAGGCTGCTCATTTCCATCCAGATCAGCGGACGCGCCGCCATGACGCTTGCAAAGGCATAGTCGATATCATAAGCGGACGGGGCCAGGCAGGAAGTATAAAGCTGTGCGTTTCGGCGAAGGTTTAATACTTCAAACAGCATCCGGCTGGCCGGAATATAATGCGCCAGCTGCCAGAGATTGTGGAGCGTAGTGTGTGGATAATAATTTTTCCAGTCGGTGTAGCGATTTTCCACAAACAGATCGCCCAGGCCGCGGTGCAGCAGGTAGCCCATCCGACGCCCGGCTGTAATATCCATATTGACCACGATTTTGCCGTTTGAACGCTTGGCCAGACCGGTGATCAGTTCGGCTACATTTTGTTCGGCTCTGCGGTTTTCCACATTCATGCCGTCGAATTTGAAATACGCGATGTCGTCTTTCTCGAAGAAATCACACAGCGTTTCCACATCCAGGCGGTAATTTTCATAATCGTTGGCGGCGTCCGGCGAAAACCAGAGTCCCATCCGAAGACCGTTTGTTTTGGCGGCTTCCAAAACGGGTTCGAGTCCGCCCGGGAATTTGGTGCGGTCAACGGCCCAGAAATCGGGATCAAACGCCCGGTATCCGCCCGACCACACACCGCCGCTGTGCAGCGCGGAATTTTGGGTGATGCCGTGTTCCCAGCCGTCGTCGATCTGTACCACGTCTACGCCCAGCTGTGCGGCACATTCGATTTCCCGCAGCATAAACGATTCACAGATGCATTTGTCCTGATTTCGGTCGCCCCAGGTGTTGGAGATGATGTACAGCGGTTCTTCCGGCATACCGGATGCATACCAGCGGCGGAAAACGGCTTCGCGTTCCGGCGTGGGGCAGAGGCCCAACACACAAGTATAAGCCGGCGTCCAGGTATCTTTCGATACACAAGCGGCGTCAATCCCCGGGGAGCACAGGCGGATCGATCCGTTTCCGTCCGAGCGGAAATCGGAGCCTTCCTGCGCATATTGCGCATCGTGGCAGGGGGATAGTTTCGCCGCAATGCAGGTTTCGTTTGTCATGCGGTCGCCGATCATGAAAATCTGGCCGTTATAGGCGGCGCGCTCGCGGAAGTAGAGTTCCACATCCGTTGTCTGAACCAGCGTATTGGTGTAGTCTGTCTGGTCGTGCAGTTCCACAACCCGAAGCGAAAGATTTTCGCTCTGGCTTCCGAAACTGTCGGCGTAGCTGTACGTTAAAACAGATTTGCGCCCGGCTAGTTCCACGCCGTTTTCATCTGCAACGTCAGAAACTTCCTGCGGCTGCTTTAGCGTGCCGCGCAGGAATAATGTGCTTTCCACAAACGGAAGATTTTCCGGTATGGAAAATTCCCAGCGTACATCGCAGGTAGGTGTTTCGAGCAAAACGCCGTTTGCAAGCGCGGAAATGCGCGCGCCCGATACATCCAGCCCGCGGATCGAAAATACCGGGAAACGCGGGTCGCTTTCCCAGGTGAGTCCGGATGTTTTGTTGAGCAGTGTGCTTTGAACCGGCACGCCGTTTTCAAATCGGATCGTTCGCCGGATCGCGTCGTTTTCTACCGTGAGTAAGTTGTTGCTGTATGTGCAGTTCATGTTGCTTCCTCCCCTTTTACAGCCTTGCGTTCATTATAGCATATCCGAAAGGCTGTGCAACACAGAGGAGGCTTTTTTCTGCATAAATCCAGTTGGTTATAAACAGAACAGTTTTAATTATAACTGCTGTTTTTTGAATGTCAAGTTTTTGTCGCACGTTTGCCTAATTGACAAAAAAGCGAAAATATGATAAAATTAAGAAAATAGTACGATTTCGTACTAAATGGAGGTCTGTATGAGCGTAGAAAGAGCAGTTACCAGTTTGCAGCGCATCAATTATCTCACAGCGGAAATTGATGCGGCCTATCATGATGCGGCTAAAAAGATGGGAATTTCCGATAGCGCCATGCAAATTCTTTATGCGGTTTGCAATTACGGCGAACCTTGCCCGTTAACAGAAGTTACGCGGCTTTTGGGAATCAGCAAGCAGACGATCAATTCGGCTTTGCGTAAATTAGAATCGGAAGGAATTCTTTACCTCAAGCCGTTTGGGCTTAAAAAGAAAATGATTTACCTGACGCCTTTGGGAAAAAGCCTGGCGCAGCAAACCGTACTGCGGCTGATCGAAATTGAAAATGAAATTTTGGATTCCTGGTCAAAAGAAGATCAGGAAATTTATGTGTCGCTGATGAAACGTTTTCTGGATCAATTTAATGAGAAAATTGACCGCTTGGAAAAGAAAGAGGAGGATGGAACATGATTCAGCTTTCCGATCACTTTGATTATCGCAAATTATTTCGTTTTACGCTTCCGTCGATTATGATGATGATCTTTACATCGATTTACGGTGTGGTAGACGGCTTTTTCGTTTCGAATTTCGTGGGGAAAACGCCGTTTGCCGCCGTGAATTTCATCATGCCGTTTTTGATGATTCTCGGCGGATTCGGTTTTATGTTCGGCACAGGCGGCAGCGCTTTGATTGCCAAAACGATGGGTGAAGGAGATTTGCTGCGTGCCCGCCGGCAGTTTTCACTTTTTGTTTATACCACGATTATCAGCGGCGTTGTGCTGTCTGTTTTGGGCATTCTTCTGCTGCGCCCCGTTGCGGCTGTGCTGGGCGCCGAAGGGGAGATGCTGGAATACTGTGTGCGGTACGGCCGGATTATTCTGGTGGCCATTCCCGCTTTTATGCTGCAATATGAATTTCAAAGCTTTTTCGTAACGGCGGAAAAGCCGAAACTGGGTTTGTGGGTTACGGTTGCCGCCGGGGTGACCAATATGCTACTCGATGCCTTGTTTGTCGCCGTGTTCCAATGGGGCGTTGAAGGAGCCGCGGCTGCTACAGCGCTCAGCCAGGTTGTGGGCGGCGTGCTTCCGCTGCTCTATTTCGGTTTTCGCCGTTCCGGTTCGCTGTGGCTGACCAAAACATCTTTTGACTCAAAAGCGCTCATCCGGGCCTCGCTTAATGGCTCGTCGGAATTGATGTCGAATATTTCCATGTCGATTGTCAGCATGCTTTATAATGTTCAACTGATGCGCTATGCAGGAGAAGACGGCGTTGCGGCTTACGGCGTGCTGATGTATGTCAGCATGATTTTCATAGCGGCTTTTCTGGGCTACTCTGTGGGTATGGCGCCGATTGTCAGCTTCCATTTTGGCGCGCAGAATCATGCGGAACTGAAAAGCCTTTTGCGCAAGAGCTTTATGATTATCGGATCTTTTTCGGTGTTCATGTGTTTGGCGGCCGAGGTGTTGGCTTATCCGCTTTCCGTATTTTTTGTGGGTTATGATGAGGCTCTGCTCGCTTTAACATTAGAAGGTTTTAAAATCTATTCGTTTTCGTTCCTGTTTGCGGGGGTGGCGATTTTTTCTTCGGCCTTTTTTACCGCGCTCAACAACGGATTTGTTTCGGCGGCTATTTCTTTCTTGCGTACCTGCTTGTTTCAGATCGCCTCGGTTTTGCTGCTGCCGCTGATTCTGGGTATCAACGGAATCTGGCTTTCGATCGTCACGGCCGAAATGCTGGCTTTTGTTGTGGCTATGTTGTTTTTGGCCGGTAACAAAAAGCGCTATCATTACTGAAAAACAGCAGAAACTTCTCACCCGGACTTGACATTCTTTGCCGAACAATTTATAATGACAAAGAATTCAATACAGCCAGGCACAGACGGGGAGAGTACACAGCGGCAACGGCTTCAGAGAGGGAACACAAGGTGAAAGGTTCCCGCCGGGATTCTGTGGAAAGTCGCCCCTGAGCCGCGGAAAGAATGTCCCGTTTTGGGACTGTAGAATCCGCCGTTTGCCCCGCGTTAAGGGGCTGCGTACCGGTTTTGTCCGGTAGCCCGAGTGCGGGAGTTTCCCGAATTTAGGTGGTACCGCGGTTTATTCCGTCCTAAAGCGTTTTTCGCTTTAGGACTTTTTTTATTTGTCTGGTTGTATACGAACGGATAACAGCTATGTGTATTTTATTTTGAAAGGGGGAAGGGGTTTGCCGGAAAACCGGCCTGCCCCGTTGGCATGAGCAAAGAACTTGCCAAAACGTATGACCCGCGTGAGGTGGAAGACCGAATTTATGATTTCTGGATGCAGGGAAATTATTTTCACGCCGAAGCCGATCCGGAAAAGAAACCGTATACCATCGTGATTCCGCCTCCGAACATCACCGGTCAGCTGCATATGGGCCATGCGCTTGATGAAACCATTCAGGATTCGATCATCCGCTTCCGCCGTATGCAGGGTTATTCGGCCCTGTGGCTGCCGGGTACGGACCATGCTTCCATTGCTACCGAAGCCAAGATCGTGGAAGCTATGCGTAAAGAAGGCATCACGAAAGAAGACCTCGGCCGCGAAGGCTTTTTGAAGCGCGCCTGGGATTGGAAGCGTCAGTACGGCGGCCGCATTGTGGAACAGCTCAAAAAGCTGGGCTCTTCCTGCGACTGGGAACGCGAACGCTTCACACTGGACGAAGGCTGCTCCCGCGCGGTTCGCGAAGTGTTTGTCAACCTCTATGAAAAGGGACTTATTTACCGCGGCAACCGTATGGTCAACTGGTGTCCGCATTGCAACACCTCCATTTCCGACGCCGAAGTAGATTACGAAACGCAGAACGGCCATTTCTGGCATCTGCTCTACCCCGTAAAAGAAACCGGGGAATTCCTGGAGCTGGCCACCACCCGTCCGGAAACCATGCTGGGCGATACGGCCGTAGCCATCAATCCGGAAGACCCGCGCTATACGCATCTGCACGGCTGCCATGTGATTCTGCCGCTGCTGAATAAAGAAATCCCGATCGTGTGCGACGAGCACGCCGATATGGAAAAGGGAACCGGCGTGGTGAAAATTACGCCTGCGCATGACCCGAACGACTACGAAGTCGGCAAGCGCCATGATCTGCCGATCGTGCGCGTGTTCACTTATGACGGCCATATGACAGGCGCCGCCGAAAAGGCCGCTGCCGATGAACTGTTTGCCAGCGGACGCGCCGCCGCCGGAGAGCCCGAAGTGCTCGACTGCGGCAAATACGCCGGCATGACCACGGTAGAAGCCCGCAAGGCGATTGTGGCCGATCTGGAAGCAGGCGGCTTCCTCAAATCCGTGGAACCGCTGCAGCACGAAGTGGGCACCTGCTACCGCTGCCATACCACCATCGAACCGATGGTGTCCCGTCAGTGGTTTGTGAAAATGGAGCCGCTCGCCGGCCCGGCTATCGACTGTGTGCGTGATGGCCGTGTGCGCCTGATCCCGGAGCGCATGAACAAGATTTATTACGACTGGATGGAAAACATCCGCGACTGGTGTATTTCCCGTCAGCTGTGGTGGGGCCATCGCATCCCGGCGTGGTACTGCGACGACTGCGGCGAGATGATCGTTTCCAAGGAAGATCCCACGGTCTGCCCCAAGTGCGGCGGCAAACTGCATCAGGATGAGGATACGCTCGATACGTGGTTCTCGTCCGCTCTGTGGCCGTTCTCCACACTCGGCTGGCCGGATAACACGGAAGATCTGCGCTATTTCTATCCCACCGATACGCTGGTTACGGGCTACGATATTATCTTCTTCTGGGTGGCCCGCATGATCTTCTCCGGTTTGGAGCATACCGATCAGGTGCCGTTTAAAACGGTGCTGTTCCACGGCCTGGTGCGCGACGCGCAGGGCCGCAAGATGAGTAAATCGCTGGGCAACGGTATCGATCCGCTGGAAATTATCGCGACCTACGGCGCCGACGCACTGCGCTTTACGCTGCTCACGGGTATCAGCCCCGGCAACGATACCCGTTATTCCACGGAAAAAACGGAATCGAGCCGTAACTTTGCCAATAAGATTTGGAACGCGGCCCGCTTTATCCTGATGAATATCGAAGGCCACGACGTCGCCTGCAAGCTGCCCGATACGCTCGCTATGGACGACCGCTGGATTCTCGATCGCCTGAATGCCGTTACCAAAGAAGTGACGGACAACATGGAACGTTTCGAGCTGGGTATTGCCGTTTCCAAGCTGTATGACTTTATCTGGGACGACCTGTGCGACTGGTATATCGAACTGGCCAAGGTGCGCATGAACGGCAGCGACGAAGCCGACGCCGACCGTGCCCGCCATGTGCTGGTGTGGGTGCTCGAACGCGCCATGCGCCTGCTGCATCCGTTTATGCCGTATATCACGGAAGAAATCTGGCAGACGATTCCGCACGAAGGCGACGCACTGATCGTGGCGGAGTATCCGAAATACGACGAAGCCATGTGCTTCACCCGTGACGCCGCCGAAATGCAGAAGGTCATGGATTGCATTCGTGCCATCCGCGCCCGCCGCAGCGACATGAATGTACCGCCTTCGAGAAAGGCTCACGTTTATATCGCAACCGATGACGCCGCCGCGTTTGAAGCCGGCAAGTCGTTCCTGCTGCGTCTGGCTTACGCTTCCGATGTAACCATCGGCGAAGCATTCTCCATCGACGGAGCCGTGACGATCGTTTCCACCGGCGCCAAGGTGTATATCCCGATGGATGATCTGGTGGATCGCGCCGCGGAACTCGAGCGTTTGCAGAAAGAGCTGGATAACTGCAACAAGCAGCTGGCTTCTGCCAACGCCAAACTGAACAACGAAAAGTTCACATCCAAAGCGCCGCAGGCCGTTGTAGACGGTGTGCGCGCCAATGCGGAAAAGCTGACCGCCCAGGTACGCCTGATCGAGGAATCGATGGCCGCTCTGCGCTGAATCTGAAAAAGACCGGAGTCTCTTGCGGGACTCCGGTTGTTTTTTCATCACGCCGTTGACTTTCCCGCTTCTCTTGGTATAATAAAGGCGAGAGCCGGATACAATCCGGTTAATACGATGATCGAGGTGAATCAGCGATGAAAAATAAGCAGGCTTTGTATAAAATTGGATACGGACTTTATGTTCTTTCTTCCCGTACGGGCGAAAAGGACAACGCCTGTATCGTAAACGCCGTAATGCAGGTAACCAGCTCCCCGATGCGCGTGGCGCTGGCTGTGAATAAGGAAAATCTCACGCACGATATGATCCGCGATTCGGGTGTGTTTACGCTTTCGATGCTGACGGAAGAAACCCCGTTTGACCTGATTCGCCATTTTGGCTTCCAAAGCGGACGGCAGGCTGATAAATTCGATGGAACGTTCCCGGCGCAGCGCGGCGAAAACGGCGTGATGCATCTGGATAAATTTGTGAACGCCTGGCTTTCGTGCCGTATTGTTTCCACAACGGATCTGGGTACGCATACCCTGTTTTTGGCCGATGTAGAGAATGGCGACGTGTTGTCCGATCAGCCTTCGCTGACCTACGCTTATTATCAGGCACATATTAAGCCGCAGGCGAAACCCGAGCGCAAGACCGGCTGGCGCTGCACCGTATGCGGGTATATTTATGAGGGCGAAACGCTTCCGCCCGATTTCACCTGCCCGCTTTGTAAACACGGCGCCGAAGATTTTGAAAAGATAGAGTGAGCGGTGCCGAACCGGCACAGGTAAGTCGCGAATAAGCTGGAATTAAATTGAAAGCTCAATTCGCGCGGCAAAAGCTTAATGTACAAACGTAAAAAGTTTCGATCAATTCTTCGCTGCCGCTACGGTCGGCGCCTTGTTTGTGTGCCACTGGCACACGGCACCCTTTTCAAAGGTTTGCGGGTGTCCAGAGGGCAGAGCCCTTTGGGCGTCCGCCGCAGCGGACGAAATACTTTTGCGTCATAAAGCGCAGGAAGGGGTGAGAAAACCCACGCGCTGGGAGGGGTTTCCCCTGTCGGTGCCTTGTGTTTGTGCAACAGCTGTAAGCCGTGGTTCCTTTAGTTGCCCGTAAATTTTTCTATAATAAAGGCCGCTCTATCCGGGCGGCCTTTGGATGTTCGCCCATTATTTTACACAGAGGTTCCCGGAGGTTTTGTCATGACGGAACAGGAAAGCATTCATCTCTTAACCGATCGTCCACGGTTCCGCCGGGAACCGGGACTCGCCGTGATGCGCAGTCTGCTGGCGGCGCTGGGTCACCCCGAACGGAAAACCGCGTTTGTCCACGTGGCAGGAACCAACGGCAAGGGCACGATCTGTACTTTGCTCGATTCCGTTTTCCGTGCGCAGGGGCTGAAAACCGGCCTGTATACGTCACCGCATGTCATGAATTTCCGCGAACGGATGCGTATAGACGGAGAAATGATTCCGCCCGATGCATTGGCACAGGCCGCTTTGGCGCTGGAGGCCGCCGCAAAGACCGCTGAAGCCGAAACCGGATTGCACGTTACGGAATTTGAGGCGATCACGGCGGCGGCGCTCTGGTGGTTTGCACACAGCGGTTGCGAGGTCGTCGTTTTGGAAGTGGGGATGGGCGGCCGGTTCGACGCCACCAATGCCATTCCCACGCCGCTTGCGGCGGTGGTGGCTTCCGTTTCGCTCGATCACACCGCTGTGCTTGGCGATACCGTCGGGCGAATCGCTTATGAAAAAGCGGGAATCATCAAACCCGATGGCGATGCTATCCTGTATATGCCGCAGTCACCGGAGACGATAGAGGCAATGCAGCGGGTTGCCCGGGAACAGAATGCCCGGCTTTACCCGGCAGATGGGAATAACCTGCGCGTTTTGGAAAGCAGTCTTTCCGGAAGCCGGCTGCTTTGGCGGGATTTGCCGCTTTTTCTGCCGTTTGCCGGGGAACATCAGGTGCGTAATGCCGCCGCCGTGCTGAAAACAATTGAAGTTCTGCGCGGTAAAGGCTTTGCCGTTTCGGATGAGGCTGTACAAAACGGCTTTGCCCGCGCGTTTATTCCGGCGCGCATGGAGTTTTTCCCCGGTTCGCCGCCGGTTTTGCTCGACGGCGGGCATAACCCGGCTTGTGCGCAGGCACTTGCCGCCGTGGTGCGTCAATATTTCGACGGCAAAACAGTCGCCGCCGTCTTGGGTATTCTGGCTGAAAAAGACAGCCATCGCGTTTTAGAAATCCTCGCGCCCTATTTTGAGGCCGTGTTTGCCGTGGCACCCGATTCCCCGCGTGCGCTTCCCGCTGAAGAATTGGCTCGTCAGGTCGAAGAAGTTGGTTTTTCCCGCGTTTTTGCGCAGGAAAATTTTTGGCAGGCGCTTAAAAATGCCCGGGATTTTTGCGGCCCGGACGGTGCTGTCGTAGTCTGCGGATCGTTTTATCTGGCCGGAGAAGCCCGCAGCGCACTGCTAAAAGAAAAATCAAACGAAAACGAAGTTTCGTCCGATTAAAAAAGTTTTTCCTGCGACACAATTTTACCAAATCATCACGCAAGCCCTCGTACACTGAGTACGGGGGCTTTTTGCTGCTTTTTTGCGGCTTTTGCATTTCCTAAAAAATTAAAAGAGGTTGATTAACATTGAAGGTACGACTGCTGCTGAAAAACGGGGTGCTCACGGCAAGGCTGCACGGTGAACTCGATCACCACAGCGCGGCTTGTGTGCGCGACACCATCGACGATACTGCGCAGAAAATGCGCCCGCATACCTTGCGGCTGGATTTTTCGGAAATCACGTTTATGGATAGTTCCGGGATCGGGTTGATTCTGGGACGGCTCAAACTGGTTTCTGTTTGGGGCGGCAAGGTGATCGTGACAAACGTAGCGCCCGAACTGCAAAAAATGATCGAGCTGGCCGGGATTCCGCGGCTGGTGGAAGTTCGAAAGGAGGCAGATGGCAATGAAGCCGTGTAACCGTTTTGAGATGCAGTTTCCGTCTCTTTCGGCCAACGAATCGTTTGCGCGCGCGGCCGTTTCCGCATTTGCGGCGCAGATCGATCCCACGGTGGCCGATCTCAACGATTTCAAAACAGCCGTGAGCGAGGCCGTAACCAACTGCATTGTACATGCCTACCGCGATACGATTGGAACTGTTTACATATCTGCCAAGCTGTTCGAAGACGGTAAGCTTACGGTGCGTATCCGCGATAAAGGCTGCGGGATTCCCGATGTGGCGCAAGCGATGGAACCGCTGTTTACCACTGGCGGCAGTGAACGCGCCGGTCTGGGCTTTGCGGTGATGCAGAGCTTCTGCGATACGGTGCGGGTGCATTCCACGCCGGGCGGCGGGACAAGCGTAACTCTGACCAAACGATTCAGCCGGCGCATGAGCTATGACAAGAGATGAGTTTATCGCTGAAAATATCGGATTGGTTCATGCGTGCGCCCGCCGCTTTTCGGGGCGCGGCATCGAATACGACGATCTGTATCAGGCCGGGTGTATGGGGCTTGTCAAAGCCGTGGATCATTTCGAACCCGAGCGCGGTCTGTGCTTTTCCACTTATGCCGTTCCGGTGATTTTAGGAGAAATCCGGCGTTTGTTCCGCGACGGCGGCGCGGTAAAAGTTTCGCGTGGGCTTAAGGAACTTTCCGTGAAAGCGGCGCGCTGTTCTTCCGAGTTTACGGCGCAGAACGGCCGTCCGCCGCGTGTAAGCGAACTGGCCGAATTGCTGGGCGTTTCGGAGGAAGAGGCCGCCATGGCTTTAGGCGCGGGTCAGCCGCCGGTTTCGCTCACCGAAAGCGAAGAGGAAGGCGGCGGCCAGAAAAGCGTGGTGGTGGAGGCTCCGGAAGAAAGCATCACCGACCGCCTTGCGCTGCATCAGGCGGTGGCATCGCTTGAACAGCAGGACCGCGCGCTGATTACCGCCCGATATTTTCAGCATAAAACCCAAAACCAAACCGCGGCCGAATTGGGCATGACGCAGGTACAGGTCAGCCGGCGCGAAAAGAAAATTTTGCAAATGTTGCGGGGATTATTACTGTAGAAGAAACAATATTGTTTAATGATTTTTGTATATATTGACAACAAGTACCTCTCCTGTTATACTGAAAACAGGGGAGGTGCCTGATGATGAAACGAATGCTTTGTTTGATTCTTGTTTGCCTTCTGCTGCTGTGTGCCTGTGAACAAAAAGATCCAGAGCCTGTAGGCGAAAGCGTCCCCAACCCTTACCCGGAACTCTCCGAACCGCCTTTGGCAGGCAGTCGGGTTCCTACGGTTGACCTTTCTATGTACACTTTAGAAGCGGAAGCCATTTTCGTGGGGACGGTTGTGTCCGAGCCGATTCATGGGTATGTGTATATCGACCCCGAGACAAAACGCAAAGTTTCCGAAAAAACGGGAAAAGTTTACTTCGGCGATTTTAAATTGATTCGCGTCGATCAGCCGATCAGCGGTGAGCTGCAGGCGGGCGATGAAATTTATATGTGTGCATTTGAAGAAGGCAGCGACGGAAAAAACAGCTACCCCTCTATGCTGCCCGGTGAACGGTATGTTTTCTTTGTGGATTTCAGATCGCTTTTGGGATACTGGATGCCGCATGTGGGCTGGAACGGTCTGTTTTATATCACGGAAGAAGACCGCGTTTTTCCTGCGGATGTGAAAACTTCTGTGCTGAAACAATACAATAACATGCGCCTTGATGATTTTCTCGATGTTGTTCGTGAAAAAAGCAAGATGACCAAAGAGGAAGTTTACGCGTTGATTGAGAAAAAGCTGGGGCCATGACAATGTATCCATTAGCAGGTATGAAAACAGCTCCCGCGGTTTTACCGAACCTTGGGAGCTGTTTCATTACAGAAGGCACTTTTTAAAATTTACAGCATCTGACTGAATAACCCTGCTTTTTTCAGCGCCGGGCGAATGGCGGCCCACAAAATTCCCGCCGCGATCACCGCAATAATTCCGTTAACGAATGTAACCGGGAGTTTTACCGTGAGGGTTTCGATGATGGCAACATCCCAGGTAAAGCCGTTTACAATATGGCCGGAAAGAATGTTCTTTAGGCAGTACAGCACACAATAGGTTACAGAACCGCCCACGCCGGCCAGCCAGACGCGCACGCCGTCTTTCCAGAATGCAGCGCGCATAATCAGCCCGGCAGCAAAGGCCATGCAGAATTTATTGATAAACGTAATCCAGAATTCCGGCGCCCAGGCGGGGTCCATCAAATCGTAAATGGCGCTGCCGATGCCGGCGGCCAGTCCGCCCGTCAGCGGCCCGAACAATAAGCCGGAAAGCAGACACATCACGTTGCCCAGATGAAGTTTGGTCTTGCCCAGGGGGCTTGGAATATCAAACCCGATAAATGTAAAGACAAAAACCAGCGCGGCCATCAGCCCGACAAGCACCAGGCGGCGTACGGTGAAAAACTGCTTGATCGATGTGGATTGATTCATACGTAAGACTTCCTCTCTGAACCGGTTTCTCCGGTGGTATGTTCCCTATTATAGCGCGTTCTGGTCTGATTAAAAATCCCAGAACGTCACTATTTTAGCATACCAGATTGTGGTGGATTGACATCCGGCGTCCTGAATGCTACAATGCAGGCAAAAGAAGACGCAAGGGGCTGTTGAGATTGAACGAATGGTTTTTGAAAGAAACACAAGCGCTGGCGCCGCAGCTTTCGGCTTTTCGGCGTGATTTTCATACCAACGCCGAAACCGGCTGGCTTGAGATGCGCACGGCATCGAAAATTGCTCGCCACTTAACGGAGCTGGGCTATACGGTACTCGTGGGGCGCGAAGTCTGCCGGGAAGAGGATCGAATGGGTGTGCCGCCGGAAGAAGTTTTGCGGGAACATGCCGAATGGGCAAAAACGCACGGAGCAGACCCGGAATTTCTGGATCAGGTCAAAGACGGCTTCACCGGCGTGATCGGTATTGTGCATGGTGCGCAGGACGGCCCTGTGTATGGCATGCGGTTTGATATTGATGCGCTGGGCGTGACGGAAAGCTGTGAAAAGAGCCATTTCCCCGCACGGGAGGACTTTTCGAGCGTGAATCCCGGCTGTATGCATGCCTGTGGTCATGACGGCCACGCGGCAATCGGTCTGGGCGTAGCTGAAATTTTAATGCGCCACCGCGATCAATGGAACGGAACCGTCAAGCTGATTTTCCAGCCGGCAGAAGAAGGCGTGCGCGGCGCAAAATCGATTGTAGGCGCCGGACATTTGGACGATGTAGAGATTCTGCTGGGTTCGCATGTGGCGGCGATGCCGGAAGACGAAATCTGCGATTTGATTCCCGGCGCGGGCGGATCGCTGGCTACCACGAAGCTTGACGCTGTTTTCCACGGGCAGGCGGCTCATGCCGGCGGCAGTCCGGAAAGCGGCAAAAACGCCATGCTGGCTATGGCAACGGCGATTTTGAATTTGCAGGCGATTCCGCGTCACAGCGGCGGCGCGACACGAATCAACGTTGGCCGCGCGGAAGCTGGAACGGGACGGAATGTGATCCCGGATTACGCCCGGCTCGAGCTGGAAATCCGCGGGGAAACCAGCGAACTCAACGACTATATGGAAGCATATGCCCGGCGTATTGTTAAGGCAGCCGCCGAAATGCACGACTGCACGCTGGATTTGCAGGTCATGGGTGCCGCCGGTTCGCTGGAAAGCAGTCCCGAACTGATGCAGGCCATTCAAAAAGTCGCTCCGGCCTGTGGGCTCAAGGTATCCAAAGAACTGCGTGCGGTGTCTCACGGCAGCGAGGATTTTGCCTATATGATGAATTGCGTGCAGGCGCATGGCGGACAGGCTTCCTTTATGCAGCTTACGGTGCCTACGGCCGGTCCGGCACATAGTCCCACGTTCGATTTTGATGAACGTGCCCTGGTAAACGGTGTGCGTGCTTTTGCGGGATTTCTCCTGTTTGGCGGCGCACGGTAAACAGATTAAATGAAAAGCCGCAGTTTGGGCGGTAAGCGGATGCTTGCTGCCGGACTGCGGCTGTTTTTAGCTTTGTGTGCATACGGTCGTATCGAGTACGTCGCCTTTTTGGTTTTGAACCACGACACTTAATTTAAATTCGCCGGACTGCTTGCCTTCGAGCAGACGGTAAATGCTGATCGGGGTATACACCAATTCGCCCAGGTTTTCGCTTTGCGTGAGATCAAAAACTTCTTCGTCCACTGTGAGCGAAAGCGTGTCCATTTCGGCGTTCAGCGAACAGGCAATCAGGCCGGGAATCTGATCGCTGCCGCCCAGCCCCGAAAGAAACGACCGCATGGCGGCCGCATATGTGTCGGCCAGGCTGTCGCGCAAAGAAGGATCGATTGTAAACGTAACGGAACCATCTTCGTTTTCCGTGTAGTCATCCACACCTAAAAAGGCGGCTGCGCGCAAAACCTGTTCGAGCGGGATTTTTTCCAGATAATCAGCCGGAATTGTAACGGTGTTTGCTTCTTCAAACGTTTCGTCAGCGGAAGGTTCGGACGGCTCGGAAGATTCCAGGGCGGATGAAGAAGATTCAGGCTTTGGCGTAGGAGTGGGGGAAGGTGTCGGCGTGGGCGTAAGATTACCCTGAGCAGGAAGCGCTGAATCGCTTGTAGGGGAAGGACTGGGAGAAGAATCGGAAGATACCGGATCATCGGAAGGCAGAATCATCCGATTGGTACATCCGGCCGCCACAACGGCCACAATACACAGAACCGCAACCAGAATGGTCAGGCTTTTGAGTGTTATTTTCACGATGAAAACATCCTTTCTATCAAAACCTGCATTTGTCAAAAACGAAAAATATTTTTTGTCGGCAGGTGCACAATTGACGGGAGAATGGTTTTTTGGTATGATGGATTTGAACAAAAGAAAGGCGGTGTTTTTGTGTACGGTGCTATTTTGGGGGACATTGCAGGCTCGCGGTATGAGTTTAGCCGCCCCTCACATTTTCGTCCCTGGCAGGTCGATCTTTTCGGCGGTACCTGCCGGTATACAGACGACACTGTCATGTCGGTAGCCGTTAAATATGCACTTTTAACCGGCACACCGTATGCCAAAGTGTTTCATTTGTTCGGCAACCGGTATCCCAAGGCGGGGTATGGCGTGATGTTCAAACAATGGCTGGAAACCGGCAGTATGCGCGGGTATAATAGTCTTGGCAACGGCGGCGCCATGCGCGTGAGTTTCATCGGCCATTGGGCGCTTTCTCTGGAAGAAGCGGAAGCGCAGGCGGCTTTGAGCGCCGATTGCACACATAACCATCCGCAGGGAATTGCGGCGGCCAAATGTACCGCCGGTGCGGTTTATCTGGCTTTGCATGGGGCGAAAAAGAGCGACATTATGCACTATGCTTCGCGCTACGGTTATTCTGTGCACCGCCCGCTGGCATTATACCGCCCGTTCGGGAAATTTGACGTGACGGCTGCGGGCACCATGCCGCTGGCGCTTCGATGTTTTTATGAAAGCCAGGATTGGGAAAGCTGCATTCGAAACGCTTTCAGTGTAAAATGCGATACCGATACTGTAAGCTGTATCGCCGGCGGCATAGCCGACGCGTTTTACGGCGGGACGGGTATGGATGAAGAACGATTGTTGTATAAATATCTGGTGCAGCCGGATCGCTTTGGCCGGTTCGACCGCTTTTTGTATGAATGGGCGATTCAAAAATGGGAACGGAGGGAACCCGTGTGACGATTATTACGTATCAGTCTTCCAATGTTTTGCGTATTTTAAAGCAGAACCGCGTCTATCGCGCCTATCCCAGTTTGAAATATAAAAAAGAGTATGCAGCCCTGATCGATATGCTGGGTTTGCATTGTGTGTGCCCGGTGTTCGGTGTATTGCCGCATCACCGGCAGAATACCAACGGGAAAGTTTCCAGTTCGGTGCGCCTTGTGCTGGAAGTGCCGGACGACCATGTGAAGCTGACGGAATACAGCGTGTGGGCTGATTTTATTTATTTTTCCCGTTTTTCAAAGCCTGATGACTACCGTAAATTAACGCCCGGCTGTGATGAAATCACGCAGCAGGCTTATACCGAATTGATCCGCGACCTGACGGAGCAGCGTCCTTCCCGCAGCTATCGCACGCCGCAGGCCGTATTGGAAGAAATTTTGCCCGAATGGGTTGTCAGCGCCAAACGAGCCGACCACGAAACGCTCGCGGACCGCATTCGTTCGTGGTTTGGAGGGAAAAGATGAAGATTCGTTTGCTTGCGTTCGACCTTGATGGAACCACGCTTTATAACCACGGCGAACTTTCCGAAGCTAACCGCCGCGCACTGGAAGCCGCCGCCGAAAAAGGCGTTTTACTGGTGCCGGCTACCGGCCGGCTGCTTTCGTTTGTTCCGGCTTCGGTGCTTTCGCTGCCTGTGCGGTATGTGCTTTTTTCAAACGGAGCCATGGTGTATGACCGCGAGGAAAACCGCATGCTGGTTTCCGATCTGATTCCCGTTGAACAAGCCGCGGCGCTCATGAAGCTTTGCGATCAGTTTGGCCTGTACTATGAATTTTATACCGATGGCGGTGCGGTGACATTTGCCGATCATGAGCATTACGCCATGGATGTTCTCCATTTTCCGGAGGAAAAGCGCCGCTTTTTGCGCAAACATTATATTGACGAAACAGCAGATCCCGCGCAGTATATCCGCGAGCGGAATATTTGTCCGGAAAAACTGAACCTGCCCTATGTGCCGGATGAAGTGCGCCAGCCGTTTTTGGATGCCGTTTCCAAGCTTGGGACTTTTGAAATATCCTATTCCCTAAAGGATAATCTGGAATTCAACGCGCCCGGCGTACATAAGGGAAAAGGACTGGCGGAACTGTGCCGTGTGCTGGGAATTGACCGTAGTGAAGTCATGGCTATGGGCGACAGCGAAAACGACCGTGGTATGCTTGAATTTGCCGGCGTGTCCGTTGCGATGGGGAATGCCAGCGAATCGATCCGTTCGGTTGCCCGCTTTGTTACCGAACGCTGTGAAGCAGACGGCGCCGCCCGCGCGGTGGAACGCTTGATTCTTTCCGGGCAGCCGATTGAAGCCTAAACAAAAAACCGCCGCACCTTATGGTGCAGCGGTCAGTCTGTTGATAAAGCCTAAACGTAAAAGTTTTGATCAAACCTTTTCAAAGGTTTGCGGTTCCCAAAGGCAGAGCCTTTGGCCGCTTTCCGCAGAAAGCGGAACTCTTTTGCGTCACGAAACGCAGGAAAGGGTGAAAAAACAGTCCGATGGACTGTTTTGAGGGGAAACCCTCGTCGGGGGTTTCCCTTTTATTTGTGCAATCTTCAAATTGTAGATGGCTTTTTCTATAAATTAACCGCCACACCTTATGGTGCAGCGGTTTCATCTGATTTCATTCGATTTTAGCGGGTAATATCGCGGAAAATCCCTTCAGCCAGCTCTTTGTTGCCGGTTACGCCGGCCAACAGCAACCGATAAATGCTTTCGGGGTCTTTGTGAAAATTGCGTTTCACCAGGCGCGCCTGATACAGATCGGGCACATAAACGGTGAAGTTCATCAGTTCCAGCGAACCGCCGGAAACGTGACACGTTACCTGGTAGCCGGTTTCCACACGCTCAATTTCCACGGTGTTTTCCTTTTCGATTTTAGCCTGTGCGCGCAGCTGGTTAGCAGCTTGAATGGCCTTATCCCGCACAGAAAGGGGCAGCATGGCATACAAATTGCCCGAAATCTGGCGGCCGCTTTCCGTTAGGCGGAAGTACTGGCCGTCGGATGTTTCCAAATTGCCCATCTCCAAAAGGGAAGAAAAAGCGTCGTTAATTTCAAAATAGTTGGCCAGCGCGGTTTCCTGCAAAACACGGATCACATCGTTTTTGGAAAAAGGTGCGTCCAATGTGGCCAGCATATAGCAAATCAAAATTTTAATATCGTTTTTGGTGCGCAGACCACCGTCTGCCACACCGCCGGTAAAGGCGTCAAATTCCATGGGAATCACCTCGCGTTTGGCCGCTTGTATGTTGCGGTCCTTTTTCTTATTATAGCACATCTCGCCGCATTCCGCAAAAGGTTTGCGGCGTTTGGAAAAATTTTTTCATTGGAGGAGTCAAAAATGATCAAACGTAAAAATGAACAGCAGTCCGTTGTTAACCATGAGATGCGTGGCGGCGTGGGGAATGTAACCGTCCGCCGCTTTCTCGAGCCCGGCGAATACAAAGGCCATGCCCGCCTGCTTGCCAGCCTGACGTTTGAACCCGGTGCTTCCATCGGTGAACACGTTCACGAAAACGAGGAAGAGATTTTTGTCGTGATGCGCGGCGAAGCGCTGTATCTCGACGGCGACCATGAAGAGCGCCTTTTCCCCGGCGATAGCTGTGTGGTTCTGGGCGGCGGCCGCCATAGCGTAAGCAACCCCACGCAGGAAGAAACCGAATTGATGGCTGTTATCCTGACCTATTAAAAATTTAAGCGTAAAGCAGCAGCAGTGTGCCGGCGGTGAGCAGAACAAGCCCGCAAAGCGCCCTGCTGCTGAGTTTTTCTTTCAGCACAAACCGCGAAAAAGCCAGGGTGACCAGAATACTGAGCTTGTCGATCGGCAATACCACGCTGGCCGGTCCGCCTTGCAGCGCCCGGTAGTAGCAAAGCCACGAAGCGCCGGTCGCCACGCCGGAGATACATAGGAAAATCCAGCTTTTGGGGCGAATGTGAGCCAGCTGTGTTTGCTTTCCGGCCACGAATACCATAACCCAGGCCATCACCAGCACGACGATCGTCCGAATGGCTGTGCCTAAATTGGAATCGATACCGCTGATGCCAATTTTTCCTAAAATAGACGTCAACGCGGCAAAGAATGCCGAAAGCAGCGCGTAAATCAGCCAGCTTCTGCCGGAAGAAGCTGATTTTTCCGCGGGTTTAGGCGCGATCATCAGCAGCGTTCCGGCAAAAATTAACACCATGCAGCCGATTTTAGCGGGGGAAATCGGCTCGCCCAGAATCAGGAAAGCCAGGATCATCGTAAGGATCGTGCTGGATTTATCGACAGGCGTCACTTGATTGACGTCCCCGATTTGCAGCGCGCGGAAATAACAGAGCCACGAAGCGCCGGTTGCCAGTCCCGAAAGAACCAGAAACAGCAGAGTACGGCTTTCCAGTTGCGCCAGTCCGCTTTGGGCGCCCGTAAGAAAAACGATACCCCAGGCAAAGATCAAAACCACAAAGGTACGGATGGCCGTGGCCAGATGAGAATCGGTATCCTGTATGCCGATTTTAGCCAGCACGGCAGTAAGTCCGGCAAAAAAGGCCGAACCAAAGGCAAATAATAGCCACATAAAGCAACTCCCCTTCTTTTTTCCAAAATAAACCCATTTTCTTCTATTATAGTTGGAACGCCTGGCCGCTGTAAAGGCAGTGTAAAAGAAAAACCGGCTGATTTTCAGCCGGCTGTGAATTTTTTATTTTTCTCCGGCTTCTTTGGCCAGATCGTGCAGAATGCTCATCATCTTGACCCGTTCCTGAATCGGAAGTGCACGGTAATACAGCAGAAGTTCGCGTTCGGTGCGGGTGAGCTTGTTGGCTGTTTCGGGCAGAAGCGCGTCTTCCTGCATGGATTCTTCCGGAGAAGCGGAATCGTTCATTTGATTTTCGGCGCCTTCATCCGCCAAAAGATCGTCAATCGAAAGGTTAAAGAGGTTGGCGAGCAGTTTTACGGTGTGAATATCCGGCGTGGTTTTGCCGGTTTCGTAATAGGTGTAGGTGGAACGATCTACATTCAGAACCGCCGCAACCTGCTGCTGTGTGAATCCGCAGGCCTTTCGGATGGCTCGGATTTTTTCTGCAATGGTTTGTTTTTCGGTCATATTCACGATCTCCTTTGTTTTGCCGAACGCTATCACGCTTGTGCAGGCCGACAATATAACCAGTATATCATAGTTTTTTTTATTTGAATACGTCTAAACAGCCATGAAAGCCCTTTGGATTCGTGAAAATTCGACACATTCCGCGCATGGATAAATTTTCCTGGAATAAAAAACAATGATTTTTTTGAAAAAGGTATTGACATCAACTTTTCGGTTGTGTATAATAATACACGTTGTTGAAACACATGCGGACGTAGCTCATCTGGTAGAGCGCCACCTTGCCAAGGTGGAGGTAGCGAGTTCGAGCCTCGTCGTCCGCTCCAAAATGAGCGCATTGCTTTTGCAGTGCGCTTTTATTTTGTCCATGCGCTGCAAAAAGTTTCGGGAAAACAATGTATTTTGTCAAGAAAAGCTTGCATTTTGCGCGGGATAGTGATATAATACTTAGGCATTTGAAATCTGTCGGCTCTCACAAGCTGCCGATAGGGGTCATCTCCGGGCTACCGGATCATGAAGCGGGCAGTCCTCTGTACGCCGTTTGCGCGGCAAGAATGCCTGAATTTATTTTTGGAGGAAATAGAAATGGATGCACTGAAAGTTATTGCTGCGGATTCCGTCAAGGCCGAACTTCCTGCTTTTGAAGTGGGCGATACCGTTCGCATCGGCGTAAATATCCGTGAAGGCGACAAAGAAAGAGTACAGGCTTTTGAAGGCACTGTCATTGCCCGCAAGGGAAGCGGCATCAGCGAAACGTTTACGGTTCGCCGTGTGTCTTACGGTGTAGGCGTTGAAAGAGTTTTCCCGATTCATTCGCCGAACGTCAAGAGCGTGGAAGTCATTCGCCGCGGTCGTGTTCGTCGCGCCAAGCTGTATTATCTGCGTGATCGCGTGGGTAAGGCTGCTAAGGTTAAAGAACAGCTGAAGTAATAACAAACAAAAGGGACAGCAATGTTCCTTTTTTTGTTATTTAGAGAAAGGAGACGTGCTTATGGAGCCCTCAGCGCGCCGCTTCCGCCATGTTCGTTTGGAAGAGGAGGCAGTTTCTCCTGTGCGGCAGTGGCTGGATACCCTGTCGCAGATGGCCATGTTTATGCTTGCTGCCATCTTTGTTTTTACGTTTATTTTTCGAGTTATTACGGTTACCGGCACGTCTATGCTGCCAAACTATCATGAGGGAGACCGTCTGGTGATTTCCATGCTTTCCAAGGATTATCAGATGGGCGATGTGGTTGTGGCGGTGAATGTGCTGGATGAACCGATTATCAAACGCGTGATCGCAACCGAAGGGCAAACCGTGTGGATCGATTACGACAGCGGAATCGTTTATGTGGATGATCAGCCGGTTGACGAAACCGCGTTCGGTCTGGAAAACGGAATCACCCGCACGCTGTATGCTTCGCTGGAAGCTACCGAACTGCCGGCAACCGTGCCGGAAGGCTGTGTGTTTGTGCTGGGCGATAACCGTTCCGTTTCTGAAGACAGCCGCTATGTGGACGTGGGTATGATCGATACCCGAAACGTGCTGGGAAAGGCCGTGCTGTTTGTTTACCCCTTCTCAAAATTCGGCTGGATCGGAGGCTGACAGAGTGGAAGAAATTAAAAGTGTACAATGGTTTCCGGGGCATATGGCCCGTGCGCGCCGCCAGATTGAGCAGAGTCTAAAGCTGGTGGATATCGTCATCGAACTGACGGACGCCCGTATCCCGGAAAGCAGCCGCAATCCCGTGTTGGATCAAATTATCCGCAATAAACCGCGGATTGTGGTGCTCAATAAATTCGATATGGCCGATCCGGCGCAGACAGACCGCTGGGTGGCCTGGTATAAGGCAAAAGGCATTACCGCCGTGGCGCTCGACTGTAAATCCGGCAAAGCTGTGAATCGTCTGGCGCCCGCTGTGCGGCAGGTGCTGGCGCCGCAGATCGCAAAATGGGAAGCCAAGGGTATGACCGGCCGTCCCATTCGCGCGATGATCGTGGGGATTCCCAATGTGGGAAAATCTTCTTTAATCAATAAGATGTGTGCCGGCGGAAAAGCGGGCAAAGCCGAAGTGCGCGACCAGCCCGGCGTTACGCGCCGCAATACCTGGTTCGCCGCCGGAAAGGGCTTTGAACTGCTCGATACGCCCGGTGTGCTGTGGCCTAAATTTGAAGATCAGACCGTGGGACTCCGCCTGGCATTTACCGGCGCAGTCCGCGATGAAATTATGGATACCGAGGGTCTGGCGGCGTTGCTGCTCAAAGAGATTGCGGCTTTGTATCCCGCGCAGCTTTCTGCCCGGTATAAACTGGATAACCCCGATTACAGCGCGATGCAAGGCTGGGAGATTCTTTCCCTGATCGGCCGCAAGCGCGGCATGCTGATTTCGGGCGGAGAGATCGACACTGAACGTGCGGCCAATATGGTGCTGGATGAATTCCGCGGCGCCAAAATCGGCCGGATTACGCTGGAACAGCAGGGATAAAACGATGGATTGGCTTTATTATGAAAAAGAAGCGGCAGCCCGGGGATTCCATGCGGTGTGTGGGATCGATGAAGCCGGCCGCGGCCCGTTGGCCGGACCTGTGTATGCGGCGGCGGTGATTTTGCCGCCCGATTGCGTGATCGAAGGACTTAACGATTCCAAAAAGCTCACCGAAGCCCGGCGCGAACAGCTTTTCGACGTGATTCTCGAAAAAGCAGTGGCCTGCGGCATCAGCTGTGCAGACGAAAAAGAAATCGATACGCTGAATATTTTGCAGGCCACGTATCTGGCTATGCGGCGCGCCGTGGAGGCGCTGCCCGTTCCCTGTGATTATGCGATGGTAGACGGCAATCGTATGCCGCCGCTGGACGTTCCTGGCGAAACGATTGTAAAAGGCGACGCCAAAAGCGCCAGCATTGCGGCAGCTTCCGTGTTGGCTAAAGTATCGCGAGACCGGGTGATGCGTCAGTATCACGAGCAGTACCCGGCTTACGGTTTTGACGGCCACAAAGGCTATGGCACGCGCGCTCATTATGCCGCGCTGGAAGCTTACGGCCCGTGCCCGATCCACCGCATGACGTTTCTGAAAAAGTTTTTTCAGCAGCAGGCGGAGGGAAAAGCGTGAACCGCGGGGCACAGGCCGAACAGCTTGCAGCCGATTATCTGCAAAGCCGGGGGATGCGGGTGCTTTTTCGCAACTACCATAGCCGCTACGGCGAAATCGATCTGATTGCGGCCGATGGCCGGTATCTTGCTTTTGTGGAAGTGAAGTGCCGCACCAAAGGCGGCCTGACCGAGCCGCTGGAAACGGTGACCCGAGCCAAACAGAAAAAAATCATACAGACGGCTCAGTGCTTTTTGCAGCAGCATCCTTGTGAATTGCAGCCCCGTTTTGACGTGGCCGCGGTTACGGCGGAAGGGGAAACCCTCTCGTTTAAGGATCTGATTTATCTTGAAAATGCGTTCGGCCTGTAAGCCGGCGTTTGTACTTATAATAGAAAGGCGAGGTTTTGCCCATGAACAGAGAATTGTACTATCAGAGCACACGTGACGCTTCCGTGCGGGTTACGGCTTCTCAGGCTATTTCGCAGGGAATCTCCGATGAAGGCGGGCTTTTTGTGCCCTGCCGCCTGCCTTCTTATACAAAAGAAGAAATTGCGCAGATGCAGCAGATGAGCTATGCGAATCGTGCGGCTTTTGTGCTGAAGGATTTCCTCACCGATTTTACACAGGAAGAGATTCGCGCCTGTGTGGACGCCGCTTATGCCCCCGAAAAGTTTGAAAACGGGGTGCCGGCTCCTGTGGTAACCCGTAAAAACGGTACGCACATGCTGGAATTGTGGCACGGCCCCACCTGCGCGTTCAAAGATATGGCGTTGCAGCTGCTGCCGCAGTTGCTTACGGTTTCGCTGCGCAAACAGCATCCGGAAACGACGGCTGTTATTTTGGTAGCTACTTCGGGCGATACGGGCAAAGCCGCGCTCGAGGGCTTTAAGGATGTAGATCATACCCGTATTCTGGTGTTCTATCCGCAGGACGGCGTCAGCCCCATGCAGAAACGCCAGATGACGACGCAGGCCGGCAATAATGTGGATGTTTGCGCCATTCACGGCAATTTTGACGACGCCCAAACCGGCGTGAAAAAGATTTTCACCGATTCCGAAATCCGCGATGAACTGGCGCACCATGATATGATGTTCTCCAGCGCCAACTCCATCAACTGGGGCCGTTTGCTGCCGCAGATCGTCTATTATTTCTCGGCTTATGCCGATTTGTTGGCTGCCGGTAAAATCGAAAACGGCGATCGCATCAATGTGGTTGTGCCCACTGGCAACTTCGGCAACATTCTGGCCGCTTACTATGCCGGCCGCATGGGTCTGCCGCTCAACAAGCTGATCTGCGCTTCCAACGCCAATAATGTATTGACTGATTTCATCACCACCGGCACGTACGATCGCAACCGCGATTTCCACACCACGGTGTCGCCTTCCATGGATATTCTGGTTTCTTCCAACCTGGAACGTTTGCTGTTCCATCTCAGCGGCGGTTCCGATCTTTCCGTGCGCACCTGGATGAAAGCGCTCAGCGAAACGGGCGCGTATACGGTTGATCCCGCCACCCTGCGCGATGTGCAGGCGCGTTTTGCGGCCGGTTTCTGCGACGATGCCGAAACGGCCGAAACCATCGGACGGATCTTCCGCGAAGAAGGTTATCTGTGCGATACGCACACGGCCGTTGCCGTTAAGGTTTATGAAGATTACCGTGCCCGCACCGGCGACGACACGCCCACGGTGATCGCTTCCACGGCGAACCCCTATAAGTTTGCCGACCATGTGCTTGCTGCAATCGGCGGGGAAACGTGCGAAGATGAATTCGAAAACGTACGCCGCCTCAACGAGCGTTCCGGTTTGGCTGTGCCGCAGCAGCTGGCCGATCTGGCCGAGCGCACGGTACGCTTTACCCGCAGCATCGACGCCGGACAGATGAAGGACACCGTCCTTTCGCTGTTGTCCTAATCGGAGGAAGCCATGTCGCTTTTTGCCATTGCCGATCTGCATCTGTCCCTTTCGGCCAATAAGCCCATGGATGTGTTTCACGGCTGGGAAAACTATGTGCAGCGGCTGGAAAAAAACTGGCGCGCGCTGGTTACGGAAAACGATACGGTTGTGATTGCCGGGGATATCTCATGGGGGATGCGCCTGGAAGAAACGGAAAAAGATTTTGCTTTTCTTCACGCGCTGCCCGGCAAAAAACTGCTGCTTAAAGGGAATCACGATTACTGGTGGTCTACCCGTGCCAAGATCGAGGCTTATCTCGGCTCGCTTGGATACGACGATATCGAAATCGTCCACAACAGCGCCTGCCGGGTGGGGGAGATCAGCGTGTGCGGCTCCCGTGGCTGGATGTGCCGCGCCGTAACCGAAGAAGATAAGAAAATTGTTCGCCGCGAGGCCGGACGGATCGAAACGTCGATCCGCCTGGCTGAACAGCTGGGCGGCACGCCCGTGGTGTTTCTGCATTATCCGCCGGTTTACGACGGAATCGAAAGCACCGAAATTCTGGACGTGCTGGAACGCCACGGAATCCGCGAATGCTATTTCGGCCATATTCATGGTTCCCAGGCCGCGCGCCGCTTTCTGGTGGGCGAATACCGCGGAATCCGTATGCGGCTCATTTCGGCCGATCATGTCGCCTTTATGCCTGTTCTGGTGGCGAAAAGCTGAGTATTTTTTGATTTTCTTTAAAAATACCGGAAAAACAGGCGCAAATTCAAAAAAAATTTACCTTTCATACTGGCATATTGCCTTGCCCTGTGTTATAATAGCCAGTAGCTCTGAGCATTTCAAGGAGGAAACAACATGAATCTGAAGTCGACCAATAAGGTGGATACCAACCGAGTACAGCTCGAGATCGAGGTTACGGGAGAAGAATTCGCCCAGGCGCTCGATACCGTTTTTAAGAGAGAAAGCAAGAAAATCCAGATCCCCGGATTCCGCAAGGGCAAGGCCCCGCGCAAATACATCGAAAAATACTACGGCGAACAGGTCTTCTATGAAGATGCCGTGAACATGATCTATCCCGATGCCCTGCAGGCTGCTATCGAAGAGTCCGGCGTGGCTTATGTAGATGATAAGATCGATTTTGATATGGACAACCTGTCCAAAGACGGCTTCACCTTCAAGGCTACCGTTACGGTAAAGCCGGAAGTTGAGATCGAAGGCTACAAGGGTATTGAAGTAACAAAACCCTCTGTAGAAGTAACCGACGCTGATGTCGATGCTGAAATCGAAAGAGTACGCGATCGCAACTCCCGCATGGTTGTTGTTGAAGATCGTGCCGCCGCTATGGGCGATACCGCTGAAATCGACTTCGAAGGCTTCGTTGACGGCGTAGCTTTTGAAGGCGGCAAGGGCGAAAACTATGCTCTGGTTCTGGGCTCCGGCAGCTTCATCCCGGGCTTTGAAGAGCAGGTTGCCGGCCACAACGTAGGCGATGAATTCGACGTGAACGTGAAGTTCCCGGAAGATTATCATGCAGAAGACCTCAAGGGCAAGGAAGCTGTGTTCAAGTGCAAGCTGCACGAGATCAAGGCTAAGGAACTGCCTGAAGTAGACGACGAGTTCGTTAAGGATGTTAGCGAATTCGATACGCTGGATGCCTATAAAGCAGACCTGAAGGAAAAGCTCGCGAAGAACCGCGAAGAAGCCGCTAAGGAAGCTGTTGACACCGCTCTGGTAAACAAGCTGGCCGAGCTGGTTAAGGCTGAAATCCCGCAGGCTATGTTCGACAACGCCGCCCGCGAGATGGTAAACAACTTCGGTTATCGTCTGCAGTCCCAGGGGCTGGATCTTAAGACCTATATGCAGTACACCGGCATGACCGAAGAAACCATGGCCGAGCAGTTCAAGCCGCAGGCTGAACAGCAGGTTAAGGTACGTCTGGCTCTGGAAAAGATCGCTGAACTCGAGAATATCGAAGTAACCGCAGAAGATCTGGAAGCCGAATACAAGAAGTATGCCGATGCTTACAATCTGGAAGCCGATAAGGTTAAGGCCTTCATTCCGGAAAAGAACCTGCGCGAAGACATCGCTGTTGAGCATGCCATGGGTCTGGTACGCGACAACGCGGTAGCCGTAGAAGAAAAGGCTGAATAAGTTTTTTCTAAATTTTGATCTAAAACAAAAAATGCCCGCTGCTTTGTATGAGCGGCGGGCATACTGATATGAAAAAGAACCTATACTTAAAGAGATTACAAGAGAAAGGTGAGTATGTATGAGCAGTTTAGTCCCTTATGTTGTGGAACAGACCAGCCGCGGCGAACGTTCTTATGATATTTTCTCCCGACTGCTGAATGACCGTATCATTATGCTGACGGATGAAGTCAATGATACGACGGCCAGCCTGGTTGTCGCGCAGCTTTTGTATCTGGAAGGCCAGGACCCTGAAAAAGATATCAGCCTGTATATCAACAGCCCCGGCGGCTCGGTTACGGCCGGTCTTGCCATCTATGATACCATGCAGTATATCAAGTGCGATGTTTCTACGATCTGCATGGGCATGGCTGCCAGCATGGGTGCTTTCCTGCTGGCCGCAGGCGCCAAGGGCAAGCGTCTGGCGCTGCCTAACAGCGATATCATGATTCATCAGCCCAGCGGCGGTGCGCAGGGTCAGGCTACCGATATGGAAATTCATACCCGCCACATTCTTCAGACTAAGAAGCGCCTGAACACCATTCTGGCAGAGCGCACGGGTCAGCCTTATGAAGTGATTGCACACGACACCGAGCGCGATAACTTTATGACACCCGAAGAAGCACTGGCTTACGGCCTGATCGATAAGGTGATTGAAAAGCGCTGACCTTCTTTCGCATTGAATACAGAGAGAGGAGACATTCATGGCAAATAACCAGGATAACAACGAAAAAGAGATTTGCTGTTCTTTTTGCGGTAAACCGCAGAATTTCGCCAAGCGTCTGATCGCAGGCCCCGGCGTGTATATCTGTGATTCCTGCGTAGAGCTTTGTCTTTCCATCCTTGAAGATGAAGCGGATGAAGCCGAACGTTCGCAGCCGCAGAAGGGTGGTACAGTGACAACACTGCTCAAGCCCCGCGAAATCAAAGATCGGCTGGATGAGTATGTGATCGGTCAGGATGCGGCCAAAAAAGCGCTGGCGGTTGCGGTGTACAATCACTACAAACGCATTTATTTCGGCGCCGAAGAGGGCGAAACGGGTGTGACCAAAAGCAACGTGCTGCTGCTTGGCCCCACCGGTGTGGGAAAAACCTACCTTGCCCAGACACTGGCCAAAATGCTGGATGTCCCCTTTGCCATTACGGACGCCACCACGCTGACGGAAGCCGGCTACGTGGGCGAAGACGTGGAAAATATTCTGCTGCGCCTGATTCAGGCTGCCGATTTTGATATCGAGCGTGCCGAACGCGGCATTATCTATATCGACGAAATCGATAAGATTGCCCGTAAATCCGAAACGCCGTCCATCACCCGTGATGTCAGCGGCGAAGGCGTACAGCAGGCTTTGCTGAAAATTCTGGAAGGCACGGTTGCCAACGTTCCGCCGCAAGGCGGACGCAAACATCCGCAGCAGGAGTTTATCCAGATCGATACTTCCGGCATTCTGTTTATCTGCGGCGGTGCGTTTGACGGCTTGAACCAGATTGTGGAGAAGCGTCAGTCTTCTTCCGCCATGGGTTTTGGCGCTGAAGTCAAGGGTCGCAAAGAGCTGGATTCCTCTGCGTGGATGAAAGATGTTATTCCGGGGGACCTGGTTAAATTCGGTCTGATCCCGGAACTCGTAGGCCGTTTGCCGGTTATTACGGCACTTGAAGGCCTTACGGAAGACGCGCTGGTGAAGATTCTTTCCGTTCCGAAGAATTGCCTGCTGAATCAGTATAAGCAGCTGTTCAAGCTGGACGAAGTGGAACTGGAGTTTACTCCCGGTGCACTGCGCGCCGTGGCTGCCAAGGCGATTGAACGCAAAACGGGCGCCCGCGGTCTGCGTGCCATCATGGAAGAAACGCTCAGTGACCTCATGTTTGAAACGCCCAGCAACTATACGGTAGAGAAAATCACCGTAACCGAAGATACGGTGCTCAACGGCGCCGAACCGGAGTTTGTGTATAACGAAGAACGCAAACCCGTAAAAATTAAAATTAACGGCCGTAAATGGCGGGGCAAAAAGCCCAACGCTTCCTGAGAAGTGTCTGCCTTTGGCTGAAAAATGACAGGAAAGGACTGCGCAGCCCGAGCTTTGGGACTGTGCAGCCCTTATCTTGCTTCTATATTCCAAATAAGAAAGGTGGTCCGTAATGAGTGAATCCGTTTTGAAAGAGCAGACCGCGGTAACCTATCCGGCGCTGGCTCTGCGGGGACTGGTCGTTTTCCCGAAAATGCTGCTGCAGTTTGATGTCGGCCGTAAAAAGTCCGTGTTGGCTGTGCAGAAAGCCATGGAAAGCGATCAGCTGATTTTTCTGGTAACCCAGACATCCCTTTCGGAAAATGAACCCACTGCGGATGATTTATATAAAGTCGGCGTGGTGGCGCGCATCAAACAGCTGGTTCGCCGCGGCGATGATGAAGTGAAGATTTTTGTAGAAGGCGTCTGCCGTGCCGAGGTGAACCGCCTGGTATTGGAAGAACCGTACCTGCGGGCCGAAGTCACTCCGTTTGCTTCTTTGAATTACCGCACGACCAACCGCACGGAAGCGCTGCAGCGTTATATCCAGAACCTGTTTGAGGAATACATCCGCACCAGCAAGCAGGTGCCGCCGGATATTATTCTGGGCGTGCTCGAAAAGAAAGACTGCGGGGAACTGGCCGATTTTATCGCCGCGAACGTCCCGCTGGATTTTGAAGAAAAGCAGGTTATCCTCGACGAAATGCACCCGGTGAAGCGTTTGAAGAAGCTTTCCGAAATTCTCGAGGATGAAATTCAGGTTTCGCGCATCGAAAATGAAATCACCGAAAAAGCCCGTGCTTCGATGGACGAAAGTCAGCGGGCGTATTTCCTGCATGAGCAGATGAAGGCAATTGCCGAAGAACTGGGCGAGGACGATAACCCGGCCGAGGAATCGGAAGAACTGCGCCGCCGTATCGAGGCGCTGAATCTTCCCGAAGAAGCGGCCGCCAAGCTGATGAAAGAATGCGACCGCTTCGCCAAAATGCCGTACGGCTCCCACGAAGGCGCTGTGATGCGCGCGTATATCGAAACGTGCCTGGAACTGCCGTGGAACGAGCAGAGCAAGGTAAAGATCGATCTGGCTAAGGCGAAGAGCGTGTTGGACCGCGGCCACTATGGCCTTGAAAAAGTGAAAGAACGCATTATCGAAACGCTGGCTGTGCGCAAGCTCGCGCCGGAAACTACGCCGCAGATTATCTGCCTGGTGGGGCCTCCGGGCGTGGGTAAAACGTCGATTGCCCGTTCGATTGCCGAAGCTACGGGACGCAAATATGTGCGCGTTTCCCTGGGCGGCGTGCATGACGAAGCCGATATTGTCGGCCATCGCCGCACGTATGTCGGTTCCATGCCCGGGCGCATCATCGCCGGTATCAAGCAGGCCGGGGTCAACAACCCGCTGCTGCTGCTCGATGAAGTGGATAAGCTGGGCAAGGATTTCAAGGGCGATCCGGCCGCCGCGCTGCTGGAAGTGCTCGATCCCGATCAGAACAGCACGTTCCACGACCATTACATCGATCTTCCGTTCGATCTCAGCCACGTGATGTTCATCACCACGGCCAACGATGCTTCGCAGATCCCCGGCCCGCTGTATGATCGTATGGATGTGATTACGCTGGGCAGCTATACCAGCGAGGAAAAGTATCATATCGCTGCCCGTCATCTGATCCCGCGTGAACTCAAAGCGGCGGGTATCCGTCCGCAGCAGCTGCATTTTACGCCCGCTGCTATGCGTGCGATCATCGATGGCTATACCCGCGAAGCCGGTGTGCGTACGCTGGAGCGCACCATCGCCACGGTTTGCCGCAAGACGGCCAAGAAGATCGTTTCCGAAGAGGATTTCGAGAAGTTCACCGTTAAGCCCGAAAATCTGGAAGAACTGCTTGGTCCGCAGAAATTCAAGAACGATCCTACCTCGAAAACAGACGAAGTGGGCCTTGTCAACGGCCTGGCTTGGACGAGTGTAGGCGGAGAATTGCTGCCGATTGAAGTGGCTGTGATGGAAGGCACGGGCAAAATCGAGCTGACCGGTTCGCTGGGCGATGTGATGAAAGAATCTGCCCGTACGGCGATTACCTGCATCCGTACCCGCGCCCGCAAGCTGGGTATCTCGCCCGATTTCTATGCCAAAAAGGATATCCATCTGCATGCACCCGAAGGTGCCGTTCCGAAAGACGGCCCCTCTGCCGGTATCGCCATGGCTACGGCTGTGACATCCGCTTTGACGGGTATTGCGATTCGCCATACCATCGCCATGACAGGGGAAATCACCCTGCAGGGGCGTGTACTGCCCATCGGCGGCCTGCGCGAAAAATCGATGGCGGCCTATAAAAACGGCATCTCCACGGTGATTATTCCGGCCGATAATGAACCGGATCTGGCCGAGGTGGATGAAGTCGTCAAGAAAAACGTGACGTTCGTGCCGGTTCGCCGGGTTGACGAGGTGCTGGAACTGGCGCTTTGCAGCCGTCCGGAACCGCTGGCCGAACCCCAGGAAGAAGAAAACCGTTATGTACTGCCCAAGCCGGGCAGAGCCGATTGTACAACGGTTGTATAAAGCGCAGCTTGCACAGGGAGGTTTGACACCTTGAATTTTCAGACACTGACTTTTGAGATGGCGGCGGGCCTCCTGCCGCAGCTGCCTGCGGGTGATTTGCCGGAAATTGTGTTTTCCGGCAAATCCAATGTGGGCAAATCTTCGCTGATCAATAAATTGGCCGGGCGAAAATCGCTGGCGCGCGTCAGTTCGGCGCCGGGAAAAACCGCGACGATCAATTTCTATCGCGGCAACGAAATGCGTCTGGTCGATCTGCCGGGCTACGGTTTTGCCCGCGTTTCCAAAGAAGAAAAGAAGCGCTGGGCCGGCCTGGTAGAAGGTTATTTTGCCGCAGACCGTCCGATCCGGCTGGTGGTGCAGATTCTGGATTTCCGCCATATGCCTACAGCGGACGACGTGGACATGCTCAATTTTTTGGTCAGCAGCGGATTGCCGTTTGCGGTTGTCTGCACAAAAAGCGACAAGCTGAATAAAACGGAAACACAGGAGCAGAATCAGAAATACACATCGTTTTTTGAGGAAGCGCAGATTCCGTATTTACCGCTCTCTTCCAAAACAGGAGAGGGTCTGGAGCGCCTGAAAGAGTGGATTGAAGACGCTTGCGCAAAATAATTTTTATTTTTTCTCAAAAAACTATTTACTTTTTTGCTTTTATGCTCTAAAATGCGAAAGTAAAGGAGGACGATGTTATGAATCTTAAACTGAAAGACGATCATCTCGATTTTCTGTTCCAGTGCATTCTTTCCCTTCAGACGGAAGAGGAATGCTACAACTTTTTTGGAGACCTGTGTACGGTGGACGAGCTGAAAGCTATGTCCCAGCGTATTGCCATTGCCCGTATGCTCAGCACCAAGCGCGTTTATAGCGACATCGTGGCGCAGACGGGTGCTTCCACGGCTACGATCAGCCGCGTGAACCGTTCCCTGCAATACGGAAACGACGGCTACGATATTGCCTTTAACCGCCTGCCTGCCGAAGCCGGCCCGGACAAGCACAACGAAAACGCATGAGCGGCTACGAAACTTTTGCCGATTATTACGATACCCTGACCCGCAACGTCGATTACGAAGCTCGGGCGGGGTATTTGTGTTGCCTGCTGGAAAAACTGGAACATCCGGCGGGATTGACGCTCGATCTTGCCTGCGGAACGGGCAGTTTAACCTTAGAACTGGCGCGCAGGGGGATCGATATCTACGGCATCGACGGTTCCTATGCCATGCTTTCCCGGGCGCGTGAAAAAGCGGCGGATGCCGGGTTTGATATCTTGTATCTGTGCCAGCAGATGCAGAAAATCGACCTGTACGGAACGGTAGACACCGTTTTTTGCAGCCTGGATAGCTTAAACCACCTGCCTTCTTTGCGCGAGGTGGAAAGAACATTCGAACGGGTTTCGCTGTTTATGAATCCCGGCGGCTGGTTTGTTTTTGACGTCAATTCCCCGTATAAGCATCGTGAAGTGCTGGGGAACAACACGTTTGTGTACGACATGGAAGAGATCTACTGCGTGTGGCAGAACAGTACCGATCCGCGTACGCTGCGCACCCGTGTGGATATTGATTTCTTTGAAAAAGACGGGGCGGTCTATCACCGCAGCCACGAGCATTTTATGGAGACAGGATACGACCCCGACGAGCTGGAAAAGCTGCTGCTTGCGCACGGTTTTGACGAAGTGCGCCGCTATGGCGATCTGTCTTTTGATCCGCCTGGGGAACAGACACAGCGCATCATTTTTGCCGCCCATCGGCAGGTAACCTGATTTTAAAGAGGAGAATCATCTGTGGATAAAATTATCCGAACCATCACATCCGACGGCACCGTTATGGCCGTCGCAATCGATAGCAGCGACCTGGTGTATACCGCCCAGCAGCTGCACCACACCAGCCCGGTGGCCACGGCTGCACTGGGACGCCTGCTTACGGGTGCTTCCATCATGGGCACGCTGCTTAAAAAGGAAGACGCCGCCCTTACGCTGAAAATCAACGGCGGCGGTCCGCTGGGCAGCGTTGTCGCCATCGCAGATGAAAAAGGCAATGTGCGCGGCTATGTGGATCATCCAGAAGTGGATCTTCCGCTGGCTCCCAACGGAAAACTGGCCGTAGGGGAGGCCGTGGGCCGCAACGGTCGTTTGAGCGTGGTGCGTGATCTGGGCGAAGGCGAGCCGTATGTGGGGCAGGTGGAGATCACATCGGGCGAAATTGCCGAGGATATCACCAGCTATTATGCCACAAGCGAACAGATTCCGACCGTGTGTGCGCTGGGCGTGCTGGTCAACCGCGAAACGGGCAAAACCATGCTGGCCGGCGGCCTGCTGATTCAGCTGCTGCCCGGAGCGGATGAAGCAACGATCAGCAAGCTTGAAAAGAACGTGGCGTCTTTGGAGCCAGTTACGACCATGCTGGCCAAAGGTATGGACGCGCATGCCATGTGCCTGCGCGCGCTGGAAGGTTTTGAAGTGGAAGTGCTGGATTCGTATCCCGTCAGCTATGTCTGCACCTGCAGTAAAGACCGCGTGAAGAATGCACTTTCCACTTTGCCGCCCGAAGAAGTGGAACATCTGGCCGATGAAAACGGCGTGATGGAGGCCCATTGCCAGTATTGCAACCATTCCTATACGTTTACAAAGGAAGAGCTGCAACAGTTGGCTGATCAGCTGCGCCAGAATAAAAAGCAGGCTTAATTGTTAAATTGGCTTGGCTCGCTGCTGCGCAGGCTAAATCTTTCTGCGTTTGTTGAGCTGGGCGGCCCTTTCGCCGCCTGGCCTCTATATTACGCCAACTTGATTTTACTAGTTTTTCCCTAATGTTTTTTCGAGTGCCTCAATACCCGGCAAGAAAAAATGAAAAAAATTGAAAAATAGGGTTGACAAATTGGCCCGCATGCTGTATTATAATACACGTCGCTTGTGAAGAAACAACTTCACTAAAGGTCGTGGGGGTATAGCTCAGTTGGTTAGAGCACCTGCCTTACAAGCAGGGGGTCATAGGTTCGAGTCCTATTGTCCCCACCACTTATTCGGCTCGGTAGTTCAGTTGGTTAGAACGCTAGCCTGTCACGCTAGAGGTCGACGGTTCGAACCCGTTCCGAGTCGCCATATATGCCTCTGTAGCTCAGTTGGTAGAGCAGGGGACTGAAAATCCCCGTGTCATTGGTTCGATTCCGATCGGAGGCACCATTTGCGGACGTAGCTCATCTGGTAGAGCGCCACCTTGCCAAGGTGGAGGTAGCGAGTTCGAGCCTCGTCGTCCGCTCCACATTTACTAAGAAAAGACGCTTCTTTCCAAGCGTCTTTTCTAAAAATGGTGACATAGCCAAGTGGTAAGGCAAGGGTCTGCAAAACCCTCATTCCCCAGTTCAAATCTGGGTGTCACCTCCAAACAATTCCGGTCACATGGTGGCCGGAATTTTTCTTTATCCGCCGAAAACAGGAGGTTTTTCATGCCGGAGATGATACCAATGCAGATTATCGCCCGTATCCATACGGATTTTACCGAAAAATTCGGTATTCCGCGTCAAAGTGGTTTGGTAGAAAATCCGGGTACGATCGTGTTTGAGCCGCCATACCGCAACCCCGATGCACTGCGCGGACTGGAAGGCTATTCCCATATCTGGCTTTTGTGGCAGTTTTCCCGCGCAGTACGGGATGAATGGTCGCCTACGGTTCGTCCGCCGCGTTTGGGCGGCAATACGCGCATGGGCGTGTTTGCTACACGCTCGCCGTTTCGCCCCAACGCCATCGGGCTCTCGTCTGTGCGGCTTACGGGAATTGAACTTTCCGGACCGCAGGGGCCGGTGCTGTATGTCAGCGGGGCCGATTTGCTCGACGGTACGCCGATTTTCGATATTAAGCCCTATCTTCCTTATACTGATGCGCATCCAGATGCAACAGGCGGTTTTGCTTTTCAGGAAAAAGAAGGCCCTCTTCAGGTTGTTTTTCCGTCTGAATGGCTGAACCGCGTACCGACGCAGCAGCGCGAAACGCTGCGCGCCGTGTTGGCACAAGACCCGCGGCCTGCCTACCAACATGAGCCGGAGCGCGTCTATAAGATGGCGTTCGGCGAGTTGGAAGTACATTTTACGGTTTCGGAGCAGACGCTTACGGTGTGTTCGGTTTCTTCCCGATAAGCGCAAATTGGCGCATGATGATGGTGCTTTGGGGCATACTGGTAGGGGAGGGATTGCGATGAAAAAACGCAGACAAACCGAATCCAGCAAAAAGGCCATGAACCAGGACGAACTGCGCCGGGTTTTGAGCGATGATCGCCGCAATAGCGAAGAAGCCTCGAAGGATGCGTTCGACATGATCAACGAATACGGCACGTATGAAATTCAGCCCACAGCCAATACCGATAACACATTTCCGGCTATTGCCCAGGGGCTTCCCAAAGACTGGGATTTTGACAAACCGAAAGAGTCCCGTTCCAAACACTAACCCAAAAGGCGGCAGGCTGCGGCTTGCCGCCTTTTTGCTGTGCGGGGCGCTTTTGGTTGACATTTTTCCGGCGTCATAGTAGTATTATTTCAGTTAGAGAAACACAAAGGCGGCCTGGATGTCCGCTTAATTTGGAGGAAACACGATGAAGCTTTGCGAATTGTTCCGCGATATTCCCTGCACCTGGCCGGCTGCTTATGATCCGGATCTGGATGTAACCGATCTGATCTATGATTCCCGCCGTGTTGTGCCCGGCTGTGCGTTTGTCTGCCTGCGGGGAGCCAATGTCGACGGTCATCAATATGCCGCTCAGGCGGCCAAAGCCGGCGCCGCTGTGATCATCGCCGAAGAATCCGTCTCGGTGGATGTTCCTGTGCTGCTGGTTAAAGATACGCGCGAAACGCTGGCGCGGCTCAGCGATGTCTTTTTTGGCCATCCGGCTCAGCAGGTCAAGGTGATCGGCATCACCGGCACCAAGGGCAAAACCACAACCGCTTATATGATCCACGCCATTCTGACGGCCGCAGGCTATAAGGTGGGCATTATCGGCACCATCGGTGTGCTGATCGGCGACACACTCACGCCTACCGCCAACACAACGCCCGAATCGTATGAAGTGCAGAAATTCCTGCGCAAAATGGCGGACGAAGGCTGTGACTTCTGCGTGATGGAAGCTTCTTCCATTGGTTTGCAGCATTACCGCGCCTATGGCTTTTTGTTTGAGGCGGGTGTGTTCACCAACTTTTCGGAAGACCATATCGGCGGCAACGAACATAAAGATATGGAAGAATATCTGTGGGCCAAAAGCCTTTTGTTCACCCGCTGCAAAAAGGGCGTGGTGAATATCGACGATCCCAGCTGGCAGGGCGTGACGAAAAATCATACCTGCACGCTGACAAGCTACGGCTTCGATCCTTCCGCCGACCTGTATGCCAAAAACGACGCCCTGCTTTCCCGTCCGGGCTATGTGGGCGTGTCTTACGACGTATGCGGTGCTTTGAATTTCCACGCCGAAGTGGATATTCCCGGGCGTTTCAGCGTGTATAATTCGCTGGCAGCCATTGCCTGCTGCCGCCTGTTCGATATTCCGGTGGAAGCCATGCAGAAAGGCCTCGATACCGTAAAAGTAAAAGGCCGTGTGGAACCGGTTGAAGTGCCCGGCCCGTATACGATGCTGATCGACTATGCGCATAACGCCGTGAGCATGGAGAGTATTCTTTCCACTTTGCGCGAATATAACCCCAAGCGCCTGATTTGCCTGTTCGGCGCGGGCGGCAACCGTCCGAAAGTGCGCCGCTATGAAATGGGCGAAGTCTGCGGACGTTTGGCTGATCTTTCGGTGATTACGTCCGATAACTGCCGTTTTGAAGAACCGCAGGCGATCATCGACGATATTAAAGTAGGCATGGCCAAAACCAACGGCCGCTTTATCGAAATTGTCGATCGCCGCGAAGCGATTCGCTGGTGTTTGGAAAACGCGCAGGCGGGGGATATGATTGTGCTGGCCGGTAAGGGTCACGAAGATTACCAGGAAATTTGCGGAAAGAAATATCCGTTTGATGAGCGCGTTGTTGTGCGCGAAATTCTCGATTCGATGAAAGGCGGTGAGTCCCATGCAGATGACCGTCCGTGAGATCGCCGAGGCCTGCGGCGGAAAGCTGCTGTGCGGCGAGGGTGAAACGGTTGTGACCGGTTTTGTGACCGATAGCCGACAGGCCGGGCCGGGACTGATGTTTGTACCGGTTGTCGGAGAAAAGGTAGATGCTCACCGTTTTATCGGTCAGGTATTTGAGGCCGGAGCCGCGGCTTCGTTTACCCAGCGAGAAGAGACGCTTCCCGGCGCCACGCTGATTTGGGTGGAAGATACCGTAACCGCGCTGCAAAAAGCGGCTGCTGCTTGGCGCAGTCGGTTTTCCATACCGGTTGTGGGCATTACCGGCAGCGTAGGGAAGACGACCACCAAAGAAATGGTGGCGCTGGCTGTTTCCGCCGGCAAAAACGTGATGAAAACCTTGGGCAATGCTAATAGCCAGATCGGTTTGCCGCTGACGGTTTGCCGTTTGGAGCCGGAACACGAAGCGGCTGTGGTTGAAATGGGTGTCAGCATGCCGGGCGAAATGGAACGCCTGTGCGCGGTGGCCCGTCCCAATTTTGCCGTGATGACCAACATCGGCATTTCTCATATTGAATACATGAAAACGCAGGAAAACATCCGCGCACAGAAATTCCATATCACCGATGCGTTTACAAAGGATTCCGTACTGTTTCTGAATCAGGATGACCCGCTGCTGCGTGAACTGAAAGGAACCTGCCCGTTCCATACTGTGGGATTCGGCCTGTGCGAAGACGCCGATTATCGCGCCGAACAGCTTGAAAGCGACGGCGAAGGCTCTTCCTTTGTATGCGTAACGCCGAACGGCAGTTTGCCGGTTACCGTTCCTGCACCGGGGCTGCATAACGTGCGCAATGCGCTGGCGGCGATTGCCGTGGCAGAAGCACTGGGCGTTCGAGCCGAAGATGCGGCGCGTGCGCTTGCGGGTTATGTTCCGCCGGCTATGCGTCAGCAGATCCGCCGCGCCGGTGGCGTGACGATTCTGGACGATACGTATAATGCCAGCCCCGATTCCGTAAACGGCGCGCTGGACATTCTGGCCTCTATGCAGGCCGAACGCCGGTTTGCGGTTCTGGCCGATATGTTTGAACTGGGCGAGCGGACACGGCAGGCGCATGCCGAAGTGGGCGAACATGCGGCACGCTGCGGCGTGGATGTTCTGGCAGCCGTAGGGGAACAGGCTTCCGCTATGCTCGAGGGCTATCATCACGCCGGAGGAAACCAGGGCGTGGCCTTTGGCGATAATCAATCGGCCGCAGCTTTTTTGAAAGAAAACCTTCGCTCCGGCGATGCGATGTTGGTGAAAGGTTCGCGCGGCATGAAAACGGATGAAATTGTGCAGAGCCTTTTGCAGACGCTGGAATAAGTCCGCAAAAATTTGAAAAATTCACGCGGGCTTCATAATTTCGGCATTCTTTTTTCATATCGCAATGGTATACTGTTTTCGTACTCTGGGGAGGGTACATCATGCGAGTAGTAGCACAATATCGGCTTGTGTTTTTAATTTCCCCTTTTTTACTGCGGCTGCCTGTCGCCGAGTGAACGCTTTGTGCGTTTGCATGCCGGTCTCCGACAGGTAAAGCAGACCAAAAATCCGGCCGTTCCTTGGAACGGCCTTTTTTAAAATTTTGTACGATTTATGAACAAAATCGTTATACATAGTTTTTACAAACACAAAAAGTGCATTTTCAAAAACGAAATCAGGAGCAAACAAGAGAAAATAAAAGAAAAACAAGCATACAAGGCGGCTATTTAAAAATATATGCCTTTATTCGGGTTTGGGAGAATTTCCAACTGGAAAAGCGACTTGAAAATTTAGGCTTAAATACTATAATATCTTAAGGACAAATTAAGAACTTGTTAAGAGACTTCCCCTTTTTGGAAGCAGAGGAAAGATGTCTTCCTCTTGAACGTTATTAAAAAGGAGAAAACGAAAATGGTAAAATTTATTGAGCTGTACAACTTTGCGCTGCTCATCCTCTTTGCCACGTGCTACTTGTATCAGGCTGTTTATGTGGTTGTCGGGCTTTTCCAGAAAGAACGTAAGCGCCCGGAAAATCCCAAGCAGCACCGGTTTGCCGTTTTGATTTCGGCGCGCAATGAGCGTGCGGTTATTGGCGGCTTGCTGGACAGTATCCGCGCGCAGCATTATCCGGCTGAACTGGTAGATATGTATGTTATCGCCGATAACTGCACGGATGATACGGCAGAAATTGCCGAGGCGCACGGCGCACGCGTGTTCCGCCGTTTTAATCAGGTAAAGGTAGGCAAGGGCTATGCGCTGGATTATGCTTTTGGCCTGATTGCCAAAGAAAAAGGCCTGCGTTACTACGATGGCTACATGATTTTCGATGCCGACAATGTGTTGGATCGCAACTACATTGCCGAAATGAACAAGACGTTCAGCATGGGCTATCCCGTGGTAACCAGCTATCGTAATTCCAAGAACTACGATTCCAGCTGGGTTTCCGCAAGCTATGCCCTGTGGTTTTTACGTGAATCCCGTTTCCTCAACGGCGCCCGCATGAAGCTTGGAACCAGCTGTGCGATTTCCGGCACTGGCTTCCTGGTTTCTTCCGAAACGATCGAAAAAGATGGCGGCTGGCGCTATTCTCTGCTCACGGAAGACATTGAATTCTCTACCGACCATATTATCCGCGGCGATAAAATCGGTTACTGCTCTACGGCTGTGCTGTATGATGAGCAGCCCGTTACGCTGCAGGCTTCTTGGAACCAGCGTATGCGCTGGACGAAGGGCTTCTATCAGGTTTTCTGGAATTACGGCAAGGGATTGATCAACGGTTGTGTGAAGCACCATAGCTTCCAGTGCTATGATATGCTGATGACGTTGGCTCCCGGTAACCTGCTCACGTTGGCTTCGCTGATTCTGAATACCTTCTTCATGATTCTGGGTGCTGCTACATCCCAAAGCATCATGATTGCCGCCGCGTGCGACGGTATGGTAGGCTGCTTGATCAACGTTTATATTTCGCTGTTGTTCTTCGGTGTGATTACGCTGATTACCGAACGCAAGCAGATTCACTGCCCCCTGCATAAGCGAATTCTCTACTTGTTCGCTTTCCCGGTGTTTATTTTCACCTATATCCCGATGACCGTAGCTGCTCTGGTTAAAGACGTTACCTGGAAGCCGGTTTCTCACACAATCATCCGCTCTGTGGATCAGATTTGTGAGCAGGGAAGCAAAAAGGCATAATAATTTGATTCAAAAAAAGGTCGCCTGTTTGGCGGCCTTTTTTCTGTTTAGAGGATGTTTTTCCAACTTAGTTTTTCGCTTTGTTTTAGGTGATCCGCATATGTTTCAATCAGAATACAATGGCGGCGAAGCTGAATCACATCCCGGTCGCGGCAAATCTGCGGCAGAACAGCAATTTCTTTTTCGATGTTTTCAAGCATGCCATGGTCGACAAAAAGGCATAAAATATCATGAAGCTGTTTCCATTCACGATGCAGCTTTTCGCATGTTTCATAAGCGGTTTCCCATTCATCGTTTTCGCTTAGTTTCTGCGCTTCGGCTGCTTGTGTTTCAAGCCGTTGTGTGGCGTAACCCAAATAGGTTTGTCCCAGCCATCCGGATAGAATAACAAAAGCCAGCAGCAGCCAGGCTATGATCAGGCGTTTCACGCTTTGCTCCTCCTTGTCTGTGTGCGCTTGATAATGCAGATTTTGCCCTGGTGATTCAGCGTCATCAAAAATACGTCTTTCAAAGCTACTTTGCGTTCGCGCAGAACATCAGCCCCCCACTGCTGTGTTTTGCCGCATAGCATCAAAGAGTGCGGACACCAGTTACCGTCGTCAATCAATACGACAGCAAGCCCTTCGTCCTCTACCGGAATTTTAAGCTGCTTGGGTGTGATGGGACTTTCCTTGTCGTATCGAACGACACTGAGCATGCCGTTGGTCTCCATAATGGCATAATCAATTTCGTTCAGGCTTTTTACGTCTTTTTGCCGAAGCTGTTCAAAAAGATCTTCCAAAGTCATTCGCAGTGCTTTCATGTTTTCCTGATTGATTTTTCCGTGCGCAATGACAACGACAGGCTGTCCGCAGATCATGCGCCGTACCTTGGGAAAACGCAGCATTAAAACGGAAGCAAATATTTCGCAGAAAACCAGAACCACAATCGGGATCAATCCGCCCGCAAGCGGCAGGGAAACATTCTGCATGGGGATAACGGCCAGATCGGAGATTAGCAGCGTAACCACCAGCTCGCTTGTCTGCATCTGGCTGATTTGTCTTTTGCCCATCACACGAACGGCAAAAATGATGACCGCATACAAGATAAGGGTGCGCGCCAAAGAAACCACCATGGGATTTCACATCCTTTCCAAGCTATTGTTTTCGAAATACGATAGCCTTATTCATCAAATCCGTTATACGGTGGATAAACTACGCATGTTGGTACACAATACAGCGTAAAGGATGTGATGTTATGCCGGAACCTTTAGTGCCTTCCTTGAAAGGGAATATGGATCATCTCAACAATGATTTCAAAGACTGCGCCGATTTTATCTGCCGCAAATTTACGCTGGGAAGCTGCCGGGCCGTATTGCTCGCTATAGATGGTTTGATCGGGAAACAGCATGTTTCGATCAGCATTTTGAATCCGCTGCTCAGCGAGGAAATTCCGCCGTGCAGCGGGGAAGAGACGGTAGACTGGGTGAATCAGCATGTTTTGGGCGCAGTTGACCAGCTGGAAATTCGGACGTTTGATGATGTGATCGATAAATTGATGGCGGGTTTTGCCGTTGTTTTGGTGGATGGTTCGGCACGCGCCATTGGATTCGGCGTGCAGGGATTCAATATCCGAAGCCTGAGCGAGCCGGAAAACGAAACCATGCAGCACGGCGCAAAAGACGGTTTTGTCGAGTCGTCGCAGATCAATATGATGCTGATCCGCCGCCGAATGCACACCACAGATATGAAGTTTGTCCGCTGTACGGTAGGTACCGAAAGCCGAACACCGGTTTTGATCGCGTATCTGCAATCGGCCGCCGACCCTGTATTGGTGGAAAAGGTTAAACAGGATCTGGAGAAATGCAGTCTGAAAAATCTGTTTGCTTCCGAGTATCTAACCCCTTTTTTGGCTCGGAACGGCGTTTTTAATAAGGTGGGCTATACCGAACGCCCCGATGCCGCCTGCGGTAAAATCTCCGAGGGACGCATTGTGATTCTGGTGGACGGCTGTGCCAGCGTGGTGATTGTTCCGCAGCTGTTTATAGAGAACTTCCAAACGCCGGACGATTACGCCAACCGTCCGCTTTATGCGTCTTTTAACCGTCTCAGCAAGATGACTGCTTTTCTCATCAGCGTTTTTCTGCCGGGAATTTATGTGGCGATTTCCGGCTTTCATCCCGAACTGCTGCCCGAAACGCTGCTGACCAAAATCGCGTCATCCGGTTCCGGCACGCCGTTTTCGATTTTTGTCGAGTCGATTCTTTCGTTTTTCTTATATGAATTGATGCGTGAAGCGGGACTGCGTGCGCCTAAAAGTCTGAGCCATGCGGTCAGTATCGTAGGTGCGCTGGTCATTGGCGATATGGCGGTTTCTTCGGGTTTAATGAGTGAAACAACCCTGATTATTACGGCGATCACCGCCATAGCCGGCTATGTTGTTCCGAAAATTTATCAGGCGGCTACATTATTGCGCCTGGTATTTATACTCATAGGCGGAACGCTGGGACTTTGGGGAATCACCTTGGGCGGACTGATTATGCTGTTTAATGTTTGCTCCGAAATAACCTACGGAATCCCGATCACATCCCCTGTAGCGCCTTTTTCCCTGCGGCGTATGCGCGATGTATTTTTGCGTGTAAGCTGGCGGCGGCTTTCCAAACAAAGCGCGCCGGTGCAGTCTATGCCGGGCGTAATGGAGGAGGGACGGTATGACTAAACGCGCAACCATAACGGCAGGAAGTTTTTTTGCCGCTTCGTTTGCGGCGGCTGTGGTATCGGCGGCATCCGTGAGCCCGCGGTTGCTCAACGGCAGTATGATGGAAGGGCTTATGACGGTTCTCTTGTCATTTGCCGTAACTTCTTTGGCGGCCGTTCCGGTTCTGATTCTCGATCATCAGGGCCTGGGCTTGTTGGAAACTGTTCGTCTTCGCCTGGGGGCGGGAACGGCACGCGTTTTGGGCGTTTTGTATTTTATCGCGGGCGCGTATTACAGCTATTCGTTTCTGGTGTTTTTCCTGGTGTTTATCGAAAATACGCTCAATCCTTCTGTGCCGGTCTGGATGATATCCGTTAGTATCGTGTGCGCCGCATTGTATGGGGCGTGGAAAGGTCTGGCGACAACGTCCCGTGCAGGTATTTTTGCGGCTGCATTGATCGTTTTCAGCTTTGCTTTGATGTTTATTGCGCTGATCCGGCAGGTAGAGCCGCAGCGCATCCGTATGTTTTCGATGGGCACCTGGGCACCGCAGGATGCCGCTATGCTGATTGCAAGACGCAGTACCATGCTGATGGATATCGTGATTTTGCTGCCTAAAATCAGCGGGAAAAAGGTCAAGGGCTTTTTGTGGTGCAATGCGGTCGGCCATGTGCTTTCGGCCGTACTGATTACGCTGATAGCCGGAGCCCTGGGTATTTTTGCTGTGAACCAGCTGTTCCCCGCCTATACGCTGTCGGTTATGGCCAATCTGGGGGCTATCCAGCGGCTGGATATGGTGTTTTTGGTGCTGTGGATCGTCAGTCTGGTGATGCGAATTACCTTAAATTTCTTATCGGGTTCTTACGCATTCCAGTTTCAGGATCGCAGTCTGCTGCAAAAAAAGAAGCGGATTTCTCCGCAGCTGTGGCTGATGCTGCTTCAGGCTGTTGTGGTGTCCGGGTTGGCTGCCGCCACCGCAAATTTCTTCCCGCTGCAAAAATATCTGTTTTCTTCTCAGCTTGTGCTGTACAGCACAGCATTGCTCTTTATCGTGATTCCACTTTTGGTTTTGGTGATTAGCTGGGTTCAAGGCAGCAGAAAGGAAAAGACATGAAACTTGCGTGTAAAAGTGTATGGAAACGTGCATCGGCTTTTGTTGTGCTGGTCGCTATTTTGCCGATGCTCACGGGATGTTCCATTCAGCTGTACGATCGGCTGCTGATTCACGCGATTGGCGTAGACCGCACGGAAAATGGCTACCGCACGACGGTTCGGGCTGCACGTGCTGGTGACGAAGAGAAAGAAGAAGTTCTGACGGGCGAGGGCGAAACTGTTTTTCTGGCGCTCGATTCCATCAAGATGAAAACCGGAAAATATCCGCTCTATTCCCACAACTATCTCGTGATTCTGGGTCGATCCTGCTGCGAGAATGGACTCGATGATGCCCTTGATTTTTTCTCAAGACATTTTGAATCCCGTCCGTCCGTGAAACTGTTTATGGCAGATGGATCGGCAGAGGAGCTTCTGAATGTCCAGCAAAATGACGAACTGATCGCAAGCGATGCGATCGAGGATATGATCGACGTCGATATCACGGGCGGGAGCGCCGTCAATATGCGTGTGATCGATTTTTCAAACGCACGTACAATTCCGGGGTCTGCGGCCTGTCTGCCGATTTTAAGCGCCGGAAAAGATTTGATCGAGCTGAAAGATACTGCTCTTTTTGCGCAGGGGAAGCTCTGTGATACACTCGATACCTACGAAACGAGCGGCCTGCTGGCTGTACAGGGCACTTTGCAAGGGGTGACCTATGCGCTGGAAAACGACCAGCGGGAAACCGTTTCGCTGCGTATCGGAAAATCAGACGTCAAGTTTTCCCGTGGGGAAAATACCTACGATATTAAAGTTCAGATCCGCTGCGAGGCGGATATGATTTCTTATGACAGCGCGCCGGGCGGAGACGGCTGGAACGATCAAACCCTTTCAGCGGCTTTGTCACAGGAAATTTATAAGCAGGCAGAAGCGGTTATCGAAAAAACATTGGTGAAAAATCAATGTGATGTTTTTGGATTTGGTATTTTCCTGGCCGCACATGATCGATCCTTGTGGCAAAAGCTGCGGGAAGATCCTGAATCGATTGTAGGGCGATACAGAATTTTTGTGGATGTACAGGCGCAGGTTAACCATGTGGGCGGAGAAATTTTCCCGTTTCTGTAAGCAAAAGGACGTGTCTCATTTTGTAAAGGCACGTCCTTTTTGTTTTATCTATGATCTATAAAAAAAGCGAGGTTTGGAAGCTCGTATAGAGTTCCAAACCTCGTTGTTTTTTGCTTGATTTAAGCGGATGGGATTAGTACATGCCGCCCATATCCGGAGCCGGAGCAGCCGGAGGCGTGGGCTCCTTAATGTCGGCAACCAGCGATTCGGTGGTCAGTACCATGGAAGCCACGGAAGCAGCGTTCTGCAGAGCGGAACGGGTTACCTTGGTGGGATCTACGATACCCTGAGCGATCATGTCGCCATAGGTTTCGGTCAGCGCGTTGTAGCCATAGCCCACGGTGTTTTCCTTGCGAACGTTTTCTACGATCACAGAGCCTTCTACACCGGCGTTGGCAGCAATCTGACGAACCGGCTCTTCCAGAGCTTTCAGGATGATGCGGGCGCCGGTCTTTTCGTCGCCTTCTACACTGTCGGCATAAGCAGCTACAGCCGGGATAGCATCCAGTAGAGCGGTACCGCCGCCGGCTACGATGCCTTCTTCAACGGCAGCCTTGGTAGCAGCCAGAGCATCTTCGATGCGCAGCTTCTGTTCTTTCATTTCCACTTCGGTAGCGGCGCCAACTTTGATAACGGCTACGCCGCCGGCGAGTTTCGCCAGACGCTCCTGCAGCTTTTCACGATCGAAATCGGAAGTGGTGGTAGCGATCTGAGAACGGATCTGGTTGACACGAGCCTTGATGGCATCCTTGTCGCCGGCACCGTCTACGATCACGGTGTTTTCTTTGTCGATCTTAACCTGACGAGCACGGCCCAGCTGATACATCTGCGTATCCTTCAGTTCCAGACCTACGTCGGAGGAGATAACCTGGCCGCCGGTCAGGGTGGCGATATCGGTCAGCATTTCCTTGCAGCGATCGCCGAAGCCAGGAGCTTTAACGGCTACGCAGGTAAAGGTGCCGCGCAGTTTGTTGAGGATCAGGGTGGTCAGTGCTTCGCCTTCTACATCTTCAGCAATGATGACCAGCTTCTTGCCGGACTGTACGATCTGCTCGAGCAGCGGGAGGATTTCCTGCGTGTTGGAGATCTTCTTGTCGGTGATCAGGATATAAGCGTCATCGATTACGGCAACCATCTTGTCAGTATCGGTGACCATATACGGAGCGATATAGCCGCGGTCGAACATCATGCCTTCCACAACTTCGCTGTAGGTTTCAGCCGTCTTGGATTCTTCAACGGTGATAACGCCGTCGGCCGTTACTTTTTCCATCGCTTCGGCGATCAGCTTGCCGATTTCTTCATTGGCGGAAGAAACGGAAGCAACACGGGCGATGTCTTCGGAACCGGAAACCTGCTTGGAATGCTCTTCGATAGCCTTTACAGCGGCATTTACGGCATTCTGCAGACCCTTCTTCAGGATCATCGGGTTGGCGCCGGCCGTTACGTTCTTCATACCTTCGCGGATGATGGCCTGAGCCAGCAGCGTAGCGGTGGTGGTACCGTCGCCGGCTACATCGTTGGTCTTGGTGGCAACTTCTTTCACGAGCTGAGCGCCCATGTTTTCGAAAGCGTTGTCCAGTTCGATTTCCTTGGCGATGGTTACACCGTCGTTGGTGATAAGCGGAGCGCCGAATTTCTTATCGAGCACAACGTTGCGGCCTTTCGGGCCCAGGGTGATTTTTACGGTATCGGCGAGCTGGTTTACGCCGCTCATCAATGCTTTTCTGGCTTCTTCGCCATAAACAATTTGTTTAGCCATGGTTCATGTTCCTCCTGTAAAGCGTCTGATTTAGCTTTCAATATAAAAAGCGAATGAATTATTCCACTACGGCCAGTACATCAGACTGACGTACAATGGTGTATTCCTCGCCGTCGAATTTCACTTCGGTACCGGCATACTTGCTGATGATTACACGGTCGCCGACTTTCAGGGTCATGGTGACTTCGTTGCCGTCTACCATGCCGCCGGGGCCTACGGCTACTACGCGGGCAATCTGGGGCTTTTCCTGTGCGGGGCCGGCCAGCACGATGCCGCTTTTGGTGGTTTCTTCTGCTTCTTCAGATTGAATAAGAATCTTGTCAAGCAAGGGTTTGATCGTCATTGTATATTCCTCCTTAGGTAGTTTACAAAGAAACTTTAGCACTCTCTGTCCTCAAGTGCTAAAACTATTGTAGTACCATTGCGCAGAAAAATCAAGGGGTCCTCATGGGATTTTTTTCTTTTTTACAGAACGTTAATAATTATATCCGTTTGCCGGTTTAGATGACCTGGAACAGGAAGAATTTCAGGTAGTTGGTTTCTTCCATATTCCAAAGGATCGGATGATCCGGCGCTTGCTGGCGGGCTTCGATCTGTCGAAGCGATACGCCCGCGTCACGAGCCGCGCTGTGCAGCATCTTGATGAACAGTTCTTCCGTTGCAAAATGCGAGCAGGAGCAGGTGGCCAGATAGCCGCCGCGGGGGAGAAGCTTCATCGCGCGCAGATTGATTTCCTTGTAGCCGCGCATGGCGCTTTCCACGGTCTTGCGCGATTTCGTAAACGCCGGCGGGTCGAGGATAATAAAGTCGTATTCGCCCGGCTTTACGCTTCCGCCCGAAAGATAATCGAATACATCCGCTTCTACGCAGCTGACAACGTTTTCCAGACCGTTGCGGCGAATGTTGGCGTTGGTTTCTTCCACAGCCAGCGCGGAAATATCCACAGCCGTGACTTGTTTGGCGCCGCCTTTGGCCGCGTTCAGCGCGAAAGACCCCGTGTGCGTGAAGCAGTCTAAAACCGTTTTGCCGGCGGCGATGCGGGCCACGGCGCGGCGGTTGAGCTTTTGGTCGAGGAAAAATCCGGTTTTCTGCCCGTTTTCAAAATCAACTTCATACAAAATGCCGTTTTCTCTGATCAGCGTTTTGGTGTCTTCCGGACGCTCGCGGCAGAACAGCCAGCCTTTGTTTTCCTGCAGTCCTTCGTGCGCGCGGATGCCCACATCGTTGCGCTCGTACACGCCGCGGATTGTCAGGCCGTCTTCCTCCAAAATCGAAACCAGCGTGTGCATCAGCATTTCTTTGCGCAGGTCCATGCCGAGCGAAAGCACCTGAATCACCAGTACGTCGTTAAAAAGGTCGACGGTCAGCCCCGGGAACTGATCGGCTTCGCCGAAAATCAGACGTGCATTGGGATATTGGCAGCCAATGAGGCTGTCTGCCAATACGGTTTTGCGGTATTCCCAAGCCCAGCGCAGGCGGCGGGCAAAAAAAGCGTCATCAAACGTGTCGTTGGCGTTGCGTGAAATCAGGCGCACGCGGATTTTGGAAGTCTCGCTTAAAAAGCCCGTGCCGATGTACTTTCCTTTCGGGCTGAGCACATCCACCAGTCCGCCGTTTTCGGCTTCGCCTTCCCGGCGGGTGATTTCGGCGTCATATACCCAGGCGTGGCCGCTCTGCAGCCATTTTTCGCCTTTGGGCGTTACAAAAAAGCGGGGATAGGGTCGCTGTGTCTTCATGGTCATTCCGTCCTTATCTATATAAAATGAAAAGTCCGCGTTGGATCGTATTCATTGTACACAAGGACGGCTTGAAAATCAACCGGCGTGTGGATTTTGCCAAAAACCATCAAAAGGAAACCGTCATAATACACAAAAATTATTGACAAATATTTGAAAATAATTTACAATAAACTTACAAAGAAGGCAGAAAAATTTTGTTTAAACTTCCTTTTGCGGTCAAACGCATAGAAAAAAGGGGGAGATAACATGAAAAAGAGATCGATCCACTACATTTGTTTGGCTGTGTTGCTTTTGCTTTGTTTGCCCGGCTGTACCTCACAGGAAAAAACTTATACACAGCTTGAATATCTCGAACAGGATGTGCGGCTGGGAACGGCGCCGGAAGACTACGCAGGCTGGACGCTGGTTCCCGGCTCGAAAAGCGAAATTGTCGTATTCGTCACACAAGACGGCAACGACAGCCTGCGCCGCTGGCAGCGGCTGCTTCAAGATGACTACTATCATGTGGCGGTGGTTGTTGCCGGGGATTATTACAACATGAATACCGCGCAGGCGTGGTGGGAGGAAATTCGGCAAGCGCCTTATGGGGAAACTTATATTGATTATGATTTTACAATGACCTGTGGGTATGAATGGACGGATCAATTGGGCTGGCGGGTTTATCTGCGTACAGGAGGTCCGGATGGCCAGGCTGTTTTCAATCTGATGGGGGAAAAGTATGGCGATTTTATCCAGCCGCTCTCCAATGAGTTGTGGGAAACGTATCAGTATAAGGATTCGAGTTCGATGGCAGGACCGTATCTCTATGAAGTCGTTTCCGATCGGAACCGCCTGAACGCAATCGAACAGGAACTCAAAGAATCACCGTTGGATTTCAAATACGAAACATGGACCGAATGGGTAGATCATCCGATCATGGGCGGCTATCCGGGCTACTGGAACGTATATGTGCATCTTGATTATTGGGATGCAGGCGCACAAGAGATTGGCATTCAGATTGGAAGGATGTGGGATCCCCCTACTATCGTTGTCCGTACAGAGATCGACGATGAATTTACTTTTAAAACAGATACACCCCGTTATTCCGCTGGATATACCGGGGAACGCTGAGTTGTTTATTAAAATCAAATCATTTGATGTAAGGAGGTTTTGACCATGCTGCGGCGTTTTTCTGTTTTTGGTTTCTGCCTGATATTTTTGCTTTATTTGGTCGGCTGTGGCGAGATGCCTGATCAGAAAGTAGAGCATGTGTATCAATTGGTCAAACAAGCCAGAGAAGGCACGGCGCCGGAAGATTACGCTGGTGTGCAGTTTGAAAACGGAGGCCCTACAATTCTCTACGTCACGGAAGACAGTACGCATTCGCTTGGGTACTGGCAGAAGATGGTGAAAGATTCTGAGACACGCCCGTCAGAGCTTCGCAAGGTCAAATATTCAGCCAACGACGCGTATGCCTGGTGGTACGAAATTAAGTCTATGCCGTATGGCGAAGCTTATGTTGATTATGCGTTTACCCTGACCGCCGGGTTGGAATTGGATGAAACGCTGGGATACCGCGTGTATTTGGAAGTGACCGGAGACGACGCGGCGGATGTGCAGGCGCTGCTCGAAGAAAAATACGGTGATTTTATCCAGCCGTTTACAGATGAAAAGCGAAGCCAGTACAAGGAGAATAAAGAATTGTTGGTTGGCGAATCGATATACCGGGAAGATTCCGACCGTACGCAGCTGAACGAAATCGAACGTCAGCTGAGGGTATCCTTTCTGGATTTCAAATATGAAACGCAGGTCGAATGGGTGGAGCATCCGCTTCCCGGCGGTTATCCGGGCTACTGGGATGTGCGCCTGCATCTCGATTACTGGGATGCCGGGGCGCAGGAGATCAAAACGCAGATGGAACTGGCCTGGGCCACCGGTACCGTGCGCGTCAAAGCGGACATCGACGATGATTTCACCTTTGAAACGGATGCACCCGGCTATTCCGCGGGATACACCGGCGATAAATAAAAATCCCGAAAAAACCTGGTATTTTTTCTTGACTTTATGAAATCCGGCTGGTATAATATTATGCGTTGCGGCATGCGTATCTGCGTTTATGCCGCCAGATAAGGAAATTTTTCATCCTTGCCCGTACCCATTACGGGCCAAACGTCCAAAAGGAGGTGCAAACACATGGCAGGAATCGTGAATTCTTATGAAACGGTGATGGTCCTCTCCACCAAGCTGGGTGAGGAAGGCATTGCTTCCACAGTTGAAAAGTTCAAAGCGCTCATCGCCGCCCACGGTACTATCGATGTTGTTGACGAATGGGGCAAAAGAAGACTGGCGTATCCGATCGAAAAGCAGACTGAAGGCTATTATGCCCTCATCAGCTTCAAGAGCGAACCGGACTTCATCAGCGAGCTCAACCGTATCTACAACATTACCGATGGCGTGCTTCGTTCGGCTGTGAAGAAGATCGAAGTGAAACCTTCCAAGCTTCAGAAGAAGGCCCCCGAGCAGGCTGAAACGGCTGTTGAAGCTGCTCCGGCAGAAGCTGAAACCGCTGCTGAATAAGCGGACGGAAAGAGAGAGCTAGTATGTTAAACGTTGCAGCAATCGTAGGCCGCCTGACAGCGGACCCTGAACTGAAACACACATCCGGCGACGTATCTGTAGTCAGCTTTACGCTGGCTGTGGGACGTTCTTATGCCAAAGCGGGCACCGAGCGCCAGACCGATTTTATCGATGTGGTTGCTTGGCGCAGCACGGCCGATTTTATCTGCCGTTATTTCCGCAAAGGCCAGCTGATGGCTGTACAGGGTTCCATCCAGACGCGTACCTATCAGGACAAGAACGGCAACAACCGCAAGGCGGTTGAAATCGTTGCCGATAACGTTCACTTTGTTGAATCCAAGCGGAGTGAAGAAGGCGATTCTTATGGGCAAGGCGGCAGCTATTCCCGTAATGATTCTTATGCTCCTTCCAGACCCGCCGCGTTTAACGAACCCGCATCCGCCTATTCCAGCGGGACAAGCGGGGATTTTGAAGAGATTCCCGGCGATGATGATCTGCCGTTCTGATCTCTTTTCTACGATCACCATTTTATAAGGAGGTATTTCCCATGGCTGACAGACCGGAAAGAGAAGTTCGCCGCGGTGGTCCCCGTAAGGGCCGTCGTAAGGTGTGCAGCTTCTGTGTTGATAAGTCCGAATTCATCGATTACAAAGATGTTGCCAAACTTCGCCGCTACATTTCCGAGAGAGCGAAGATTCTTCCCCGCCGTGTGACCGGTACTTGTGCGTATCATCAGCGTGAGCTGACGAGCGCCATCAAGCTCGCCCGTCATCTGGCTCTGCTGCCTTTCAGCTCCGACTGATTGCAGCGGGAACAAAACCCGTATAAAAGCTGTGCAGATTTTCTGCACAGCTTTTTTGTTTTTATAAGCCTGTTTAATTCATAAGTTTTTCTTAAATTTTACAATACGTTAGACAGCGCATAAAATCTGTGGTATGCTATTTTTAGGATATGATTTTTGCAATTGCAGCAAGATACGTCGAAATAAGGAGAGAAAAATATGGATAAACTGCGCACGGTTTACCGCGTAATGGAGCAGGTGGATCGAGTTATTCTTGGCAAAAAAACAGAAATTTGTGAAATTATGCTGACCTTTCTTGCGGGCGGCCACATTTTGCTTGAAGATATTCCGGGTGTGGGCAAAACCACGCTGGCGCTTGCTTTTTCCAGAGCAATGAATCTGGATTATAAAAGAATTCAGTTCACGCCAGATGTTTTGCCGTCTGATCTGACGGGCTTTTCGATTTACCGACGGGATCGCGAAGATTTTGTGTATCAGCCCGGCAGCGTGTTCTGTAACTTGCTGCTGGCGGATGAAATCAACCGTACATCGCCGAAAACGCAGTCTGCGCTTTTGGAAGTCATGGAAGAACATCGGGTTACGGTAGAGGGGATTACCCGCGAGGTGCCGCTGCCGTTCCATGTAATCGCAACGCAGAACCCGGCCGGCAGCATTGGTACGCAGCGTTTGCCGGAGGCTCAGATGGACCGCTTTATGACGAGCCTGTCGATCGGCTATCCTGATCCGGAAAGCGAATTGGCCATGGCGCTGGGTGTGACGGAACAAAACCGGGTGGACGAAGTGCGCGCTGTGATGGACGGTGCGGATCTGCTGGAGATTCAGCGCGAAATTTCCCATGTATACCTCAAAGAATCCGTAGCGCAGTATATTGTCGATTTGGTTCGTGCCACGCGCGAGCATCCGCTTTTGGAACAGGGAGGCAGTCCGCGTGCTACACTGGCGCTTGTAAAAATGTCGCGTGCTATGGCCTGGCTGGACGGCCGCGATTTTGTCACGCCGGTGGATGTCCAGCGGCAATTTCCCTATATTATCCGTCACCGCGTCTTTTTGAATCATACGGCTCAGATGAACCAGAAGACGCAGGAGGATGTGATTCACGAAATTCTTGCTTCGGTAAAACGACCTGCTGTGGGGAGAAAAGAATGAAAAAGTTTCTTTTTCTGCTGTGGATTGGCGCGTGCTGGTATCTGGCGGGTATGTATCGGCTTTTCCCGCTACTGGTTGTTGCCGTGGTCGGCATTTTGGTTTTCCTGATTGCGGGAATTCTGCCTTTCTTTCTTAAAAAACAGCTTGAGCTTTCTTTTCCACAGTCGCTGGCTGTTGTGGAAAAGGGGGAAGAGATCGAAGTAGATCTTCGTGTGAAGAATAAAGGACGTCTTCCGGTCGGCCGGTTCGGGATGCGTTTTCGCTGTTTTTCAAAGGCTTTTCGTGGACAAAAGCAAAAATGTAAACGTTCGGGCAGTGTGGCCGGCGGTGAAACGGAAGAGATCCGTGCCGGTTTTCCGACGCCTTTTTGCGGTTTGTTTTTTGTTTCGGTTCACCGTGCCTATGTTTATGACTACCTCTCGCTGTTTCGGTCTCGCATTTCCCGCAAACCTCAGCTGGAGGTAGCCGTGCTGCCGCCCCTTCGTCGTATGAAACTAGAGTTTGCAGCCGAAAGTTTGCCGGAATCGGCAGGCTTTGAACAAAGCGCACCGTTGCTTTCGGGCAACAATCGCGAAGAAATTCGCCAAATCCGCGCGTATGCGCCGGGCGATACCTATCGGATGATCCATTGGAACCAGAGCGCCCGAACGGATACCCTGCTGGTCAAAGAATACAGCCGGGAAGAAGAACGCCGGGTACGCCTTTTTCTCGATTTGACGCTGCCGAAAAAGGCCAAGCCACAGGCTGAAAGCGTTTTTTATGAACTGCTGTACGCACTTTTAATGGGATTGCTTTCTCAGCAGTTTCGACCGGTGGTTGTGTGGCAAAACGAGTCGGTCAGGCAAGGATTCGAGCTTTCCGGAGAACAGGATTGCTGCGAATTGATGGTTCGTCTGTATCGCGAAAAAATCCACGCGGGTCAGTCGTATGAAGCAAAAGACGAATGGGGCGAAGGACTTCGTTTTGGCCGGGATCTTTGCATTTGGTATAACGGCACGCCCGCGATATCGTTTACTGAAACGGGCTACGAAGAAGAGCTGGAACAGAGGATTCGTTTGGGTTAAAGGAGATCAAAATGTATCAGAAAAAGGAGGTCCGCTCCGGAGAAAACTTTTTCAAAAGCGCGCAGATCGAATGGATTTTCATGCTCTGCGGCGTCTATGGAATCTTGTTTTTTGCCTTTTCTATGGACAGGCTGTCTTGGAATCCATGGATTACCTGCGCCATCGGCGCGCTGACCGAATTTGTGCTTTGGCGTGTTTACCAGATGGAAGAACGCAAGCCTTTCTGGATTTTGTCAGCGGCAATACCGGCGCTGCTGGGCGTGATTTTGTGGTTTAGCGAAGAACTGCAGGTTCAGCTGCGTTTTATGGTGAATAATTTCCTGAATACGAGCGGATACGCCGTTGATGTAGGCGGGGCGATGACTTGGCTTGCGGTGGCGCTCGCTCTGGTCGTCTTTTGGCTGGAAGGGGTAGCCCGAATTCATGCGCCTCTGCTTTTGCTTACGGCTGTACTGGTGCCGGTGGCTCCGATTGCCGGGGTGTACCCTAAGCTGATTTGTATTTTTTTCCTGCTTGTTTTTCAGTTGGGATGCTGGGGGCTGCGCAGCGCCGGACGCGCGCGTAAACATTCCGGAACACCTAAACGGCCGGCGGGTAATCCGGGACGCCAGGTTGCTTTTACGGTTTTGCTGGGGTTACCTGTTCTATTTTTGGCCGCTTGGCTGGTTGTGGGGTTAGGAAGCGAACCGCTCTATACCGTTTCTTATCAGGCGGAGGGTGCTGTACGGCGAGCGGTGCAGCAGAATCTTGGAAACGCAAATGATCCGAACACCGGTGTGATCAGCCGCGGAAATCTCTATCCAGTAGGCTCGAATCAGTTGAGAATAACCAGCGATTCCAAGCCCGAGGAAACGCTTTATTTGAGGGGATTTTTGGGCGGAGACTATCAAGATGGCGTGTGGCAGACCAATCGGGACGAAGAAATCTTTGATGAGGTTGCTCAAGAAGTACATATCAACCAAAAAGTTGTAGACATTGCATCGCTTTTGGAAACGATGTATGTTGTAACGAATCAGGAAGTGCAGAGAATTGATCCGTCCAATCTGCGCATTGCAGATTTAGCCAAAACAGGTGTCTTGTACAAACCGTATTACAGCCGCGAAAATGTTGCGGTCAGCTTTCGAGAAGACTATACGTATCAGGCACTCTATTTCCCTTTTAGCAAGATGGATATCAATTGGGAAGATGAATCTACTCGTAACGGGGCTTATAGTGCTGTTTATCTGAATTTTCGTGAGGCATACAGCCGGGAAGCGGCACAAGTATATACGCAGATTCCATCTGAAAATTTCCCGAATCTTGTACGTCACTGCCAGAAAAACGATTTGCAGACGTTGGATGAGATCACCGCTTTTATTTTATACACGCTGCAAAACGATACAACCTATACCCGTACGCCTGGATTTTCCCCTACCAACCAGGATCCGGTGGAATACTTTCTGTTTAGCAGCAAAAAAGGTTACTGCCAGCATTATGCTTCGGCCGCAGTGGCGATGTATCGGATGTTCGGCATTCCCGCACGTTATGCTACGGGATATGTGGCTTTTCCCGATGATTTTCATTCCGATGGGCAAAGCTATAGCGCGATTGTTACGGATGAAGCCGCCCATGCCTGGGTAGAGATTTTTCTGGATGATTATGGATGGACGCCGGTAGAGGTTACGCCTTCCGGGGAAGGAATTTCCGGCGGATATCCGGGGCTGAGTCCCGATACTTTACAGGAAATTTTGGCGTCACAGGATTGGGATCTGTCTGTTTTGGAAGAGACGACTTCCAATAGATTTACCGGCTATGCTACAGCCAGAACAGCTTCCTGGTTTGGGTTGATTCCGATCAATGGCTATACGATTGCCTTGGCTGTGGTTTTGCTGTTATTGCTAGCCTTTGTTTTTTACTGGCTGTATAGACATATCCGTCTGGCGCATCTGCAGCGTATGGATAGCCGTCAGCTGTTTGAAAAACTGATGCAGGCCCTGCATTTTTGCGGAAGATTACGTGATTATGAGGGCGGTGAGATTGATTTTCAGCAACAATTTATCGCAGCATTGCCGGAATTTAAGCCCAAAGAACTCGATGGTATTCTGGATACGGTCAATCGAGCGGCTTTCGGTGGCACCAGAGTTGCGCATTCCCAAACGAAAGCAGTAAGGAACTTCTATTTCCGCGTGGTGAAAAGATTGTATGCGCAGCTGCCGATTTACAAAAAGTTCTTTTTCCGCTTTGTCAAATTCTTTTTCTGAATACCCAAACGAAAAAGCTGTAAAATAATTTAGCTAATATAAAAGTGCCGGAAAGCCGACGTGTTCTTTTTTGAAGAAGAATATGTCGGTTTTCTTGTTGGTAGGGGAGAGCGTCCTGTATTTTTCATAAAACTTGATTCTTGCAAAAAGCCGCAAAATACGGTAGGATAGAAACAGTGATTTGCGGCAAAGTGAGGGAATGTAAGTGCTGTTTCAGGAACGAGAGAATTTTATTTTGCAGCAGCTTCAGCTTCAATCCACCGTTAAAGTCAGTGAATTGAGCCATCAGCTGCACATTTCGGTGGACACGGTACGCCGGGATCTCAAAGCGATGGAGCAAAACGGCTTGATCCGCTGTGTGCGCGGCGGGGCTTGTCTGCCGGAATGCCGGGTGTTGTTTTCTGATTTTACCGGGCGCGAGATTATTCATAGCGACCTTAAACGAGAAGCAGCTTGTAAAGCTTTGGCTCATATCAAGGAAGGCAGCGTCGTGGCGCTGAATTCCGGTACCACAAATACCATTGTGGCTCAGGAGATGGTTGCGGCCGGGCTGCATTGTACCGTTGTAACCAATAATTGTGCGGCGCTCAATGTTCTGATGCAGTCTTCTACCATTCGGGTCATTGCCATCGGCGGTATGCTGGATGCGCAGGAACGTTCGACGTACGGCAGTATCTGCGAACAGGATTTCAGCCAGTTTTATCCCGATTTAGTGCTGCTTTCCATCAACGCGATCAACTATAAAGATGGCTACACCGATTTCCGCATGAACGAAGTGGGCGTGATTCAGCTGCTGGCATCTCGCGGGCGTCAAGTGGTTGCCGTTATGGATTCCAGCAAATTGGGGCAGTGTTCCAAATGTAAGGTTCTGGCCCCCGAACAGGTGGATTTTGTTGTTATGGACGATCATGTTCCGTCTGAAATTCGAGAAAAATATCAAAAAAAGGGCATTCAAATCCTTTGATACAGTATTTATTTGCAGGCTTTAAGAGCGGCTCCGAACGGTATTCGGGGCCGCTCTTGTTCATTTCTTTACATACTCTTTGCGGTTTTTTGATTGATAATGCGGTATTTTACGGCTTATAATAGCATTGTGATCAGCGAAAGCCGCAGATAACAGCAAAATGTATGTAAGCAAGAGGTGCTCCTGATGGATGCTAAAAACAAGATTGAATTGGTAGTTTTTGATTGGGCCGGAACAACGGTAGATTATGGTTCCAGCGCCCCGAGTGAAGTGTTTGGACGTGTTTTCAGTGCAGCCGGTCTGCATCTGACCAAGGAAGAGATCAATCGTCCGATGGGTCTGGAGAAAAAGGCTCATATCCGGGAATTGCTTTCCTGTGAGTCCGGCAGCAGCCAGTGGCAGAAACAGTATGGACGTTCCTGGAATGAAGAAGATGTAGAAACGCTGTATCAGAATTTTGAGACTACACTGCACGAGGTTGTTGCAGAGCGCAGCGAACCCATGGAAGGCGTGGTAGAAACGGTAGACGCCCTGCGCAGTGCCGGATTGAAGATCGGTTCCACCACCGGCTATAACGACTGGATGATGGAGCAGGTTTTGCCTCGCGCCGCAGCCGGTGGATATTCCCCCGACTGTGTTGTGACCCCGGATGCCACAGGTGTTGGCCGCCCGAGTCCGTTTATGCTGTTTGAATGCATGCGTCGAATGAACGTTTATCCGCCCTGCCACGTAGTTAAAGTTGGCGACACGGTGGTGGATATGTACGAAGGCAAAAACGCCGGCGCATTCAGCATTGGTATTCTGACCGGTTCGAACCTGCTGGGACTGAGTCCGGAAGAATACACCGCCATGCCCGCCGAAGAATTGGCCAAGCGCAAGCAGGAAACCCGTGAGCGTTACCTTGCAGCTGGAGCGGATCTGGTGATTGATTCGATCCGTGATTTGCCTGCCGCGATCGAGAAACTCAATCGCCGTCTGGCCTGCGCCGAGGAGGAAACGCTGTGAACAGTTACTACAATCCCGTACATACGTTTCAAGGCCCCGGCAGCCTGGCTCAGCTGCCAGAACTGCTGCAGAGCCTTCCCAAGGATCAGCGCCGTGTACTGATTCTTGCCTGGAGCGAAGGAGCCTTGCGCCAGCCGGTTTTTGCCGGTTTGCTGGCAGAAAACAGCGAATTTGAAGTCCGCAGCCTGGTATTTACCGCTTCCAATCCTACCGTGGATCAGCTTTTCGATGCCTGGAAAGATACCTGTGAATTTTGCCCTCATGTTGTGATCGGCGTCGGCGGCGGTACGATTCTGGATGTAGCTAAGTCGCTGTGCTGTCTGTATGGCTGCGAACTGAATAGCGCAGATGACCTGAGACGTAGAATCGTTGCAGGAGATCTGAAACCTGCCGCGCGTTGGATCGGCGTTCCCACTACAGCAGGAACCGGCAGTGAAGTGACCTGCTGGGCCACGATCTGGGATCCGGAGCGAGATGCTAAACGCTCGCTGGAAAGCAAAGAAAATTATGCCTGGGCCGCATTTGTAGATCCGGAACTGGCGCAGGGAATGCCGATTAAGCTGGCCATTTCCAGTGCACTGGATGCCGTAGCCCACGCGGTAGAAAGCTACTGGGCACGCAGAACCAATGCTGTTTCGCGTGCGCTGGCTCTGGAAGCCATCCGTACGATTATGGGGCAGATCGACAATCTGTTCTCGGATCAAATCGAAGCGCACGATGCCATGGCGCGCGGAAGTATGCTGGCCGGTCTGGCGTTTAGCAACACGAAAACGACCGCTTGTCATTCCATTTCCTATCCGCTGACCATGCATTACGGAATTCCGCATGGCGCCGCAGTAGCTATGCTGCTGGCTCCGGTTCTTGAGATGAATGTTCCCGTTACTTCCGGTATGGATCGGTTGCTCGAAGCATTGGGAGCAGAGAATGCGGCCGGTTTGAAAAAGCGTGTTTCCGATTTGCTGGAGCGTTCGGGTCAGCCCTCTACTTTAAAAGGTTGGGGCGTGCGGCGCGGCGATCTTACCCGTCTTGCCGCTTTGGGAATCACCAAAGGCAGAGCGGACAACAACCCCGCAGAATTGAAATCCGAAAAGATTGAAAGAATGTTAAACTCCATTTATGAGTGATATTGTGACACAGGAGGGAATGACCATGAAGTACGGTTATAAGAAATTCGGTAAACGAATGCTCGCGCTGATTCTTGGCGCTTTGCTTACAGCCGGTCTGATGACAGGCTGCAGCGGAAACGGCAGTTCTTCTGCAAACACAAGCGGAGCCGCAAACAACCCCGGCGGGGAAGATGGTGTTTTTACCATTGCGTATGCTCCCAATGAATCCAACACCGAGGCCGCAGATGCTCGTCAGGGTTTGGCGGAGGATCTCGAAAAAGTCCTTGGCTGCGAGGTAGAAGAGATTCAGGCCAGCGACTACAATGCGATTATTGAAGCGCTGCGTACAGGCAATGCCGATATGGCTTATATGGGTTCGCAGGCGCTGGCTCTTGGCGTGGAACGTACGGATCTGGAGCCGATCGTGATGAAAGCCGAGGAAGGCGATCCTGAAAAAGCGAGCTATCATTCTGTGCTCATCACCAGAGCAGATAATGAAGAAATCAATTCTATCCAGGATATCCGCCATACGATACAGCGCATGGATCAATATGCCCGTGCGCTGAAAAAGGAACGTGTGCCGAACTTTTCTTGAATCATGTGCCATAAGGTAACACAAAAAAACAACAGACAGCCGCCACAAT
>CALWVE010000001.1 GCA_944384905.1 uncultured Clostridia bacterium | reverse complement strand
AGAAATCACCGGTTTCGATGAGTTCATAGCCTTCCGGCAGGGACAATTCGCTGTAGTTGGCAATACCGTCGCCGTCTTTGTCAACTACGAAATCGCCGCCGCCAAGGTTCTTGCCGCCTTCGCTCTTGTAAACTACGTTAATAACGGTGCCGGTTGCAATCTTCTTAACGCTGACAACGATCTTAGCGCCTTCTTCAACGAAGAAATCACCGGTCGTAACGAGCTCGTAGCCTTCCGGAACGGGCAGTTCGCTGTAGTTGGCAATGCCGTCATCGTCTTTATCAACGAAGTAGTCGCCGCCGCCTACAACTTCTTCCGTATCAGCATCAACAAACTGAGCGTTGATGATGGTGCCTTCAATAGTCTTCTTTAGAACGACAGTGTAAGACTTACCTTCCTCTACGAAGAAATCACCGGTTGTGACGAGTTCGTAGCCTTCCGGCAGTTCCAGTTCACTGTAGTTATGATTACCTTCGGTCAGGAACATATCGCCGCCCTTAACCGTTTCGCCGTTTTCGTCAACGAAACAAACGTTCACAATAACGTCCTTGCTCGTGACAGAGACTTTTGCCGGATCGCCGCCTGCTGCAAACACCGTTGTCACCGTACTGGTGAGCAAAAGCACCGCAGCAAGAAAAGCAGCGCCGATTCTGGCAATTTTCTTCTTGCTCATTAGAATTTCCTCCTGTTTTTACACTAAAAAGTGCTTTTATACCGAATCAGCCAGTCCTACCCAGGCCGATCAGGCGATGGAACAAAATTTACCCTTACGCTCCGTAACTTCTGCTCCCACATTCGCATGGCGTTTCCCCCTTCCCGAATAAAAATCAAAGAAAAAACTATCCACAAAATGCACAATTGTCTATTATCCGCTCAACAATTTGTGCTTTTTTACTATTCGTACAAACTTTTCTTTCTCGCTTGAACCATTGACAATCCCTATTATATAAGGTCTGTAATAAATTTGTTGCGTTTGGTGCGAACTGTATCAGAATGTTGTGAGTTGTAAAATTTTGGATAAATTCGTTTTATTTAGTTAAATTAAAAAAGAGAATAACCAGTATTTTTTTCATAATGGTGCAAGCTGTCGGTTTTTGGTGTGAGATGTAATGCGTACAATGCCTTTTCTGATATATAATGTTTTTTATAAGCTTTATCGAGGTAGTTGCTGTTAGGAGCGAAATTTTTTGAAAATAGCAATTATAAGTCACAAAGAATCAGAGCGGGATAAACTTACTTCCGTTCTAAACAAATGGTTTCTATCCAAAAAAATATCTCTCCAGATATCTATCTTTGCAGACAACGACAAGCCTTTCATGGAACATGATACGCGTACTTTCGACTCTATTTTTATCGATTGCGATGCCGGAACAACCTCCGGAATCGAAACGCTGCGGGTAATTCGTAAAAAAAATAAAAAGGTTCCTATTGTTTTCCTGGCCGCCAACCGGGAAAATATTTTTGAAGCCGTTCATCTGCACATTTTTGATTACATTCTGAAACCTTATACAATAGAACAAATATCGGGAGTTTTATCCGATTTATTGGAGACTGCCGCTTCGGCACAAGCCAACCGGATTTTAGAATTTAAAAGCGGTAAGAAAAATATTTCGCTGCAATTATCCGGTATCTTATACATTACTGCTGACAACAATTATACTGTATTTACCATGCATAAAGGTGTCAAAAGATATCGAATCTTCTTTTCCAATGTTTATTCTTTGCTTAATGACGAACGTTTTTTGTTATGCACAAGAGGCGTGGCCGTAAATATGGACTACATTGTAAAGGAAAAAGAAGGCACCTTCGAAATGAAAGACGGCAGAAACTTTCCGATCCATCGAAACGGACGGCGTCAGGTTATAGACGCTTTTGAACGATATCGCCTGCAAAAATCGGCCAATTGATAAAAAATGAATTACCTCTGTTCATTTCCTCTTTTTTCTGGTAGACTGAAAGCATCTGCCAACGAGAAAAGAGGATTTTTTCATGCTGCCTTATCGCGAACATACAGAAGAACAGCTCGAAGAAGCTCCTTTGCTTGCGTTCATCAACCACCGTTCCTCGCCGGGCGAAATGGCAGCACAGCATTGGCATCCCAGCGCCGAGCTGCTATTCGTTTTCGGTGGCGAAGCCCGGCAGCATCTCAACGGGGAATCGTTTTCACTGCATCCGGGTGATACGCTGCTGATCGCCCCGGGCGCCGTTCACGCCACTACGGCTTTGGAAGAAGAATGCTATATCGGCGTGGTGGCTTTTTTCCCGCCTAAAAATCTGTCGAGCTTGTATCTGCCTGCCGAAGAGTCTTCATCCATGCCGGGCCTTTTTTCCCGGTTACAGGAAGAGTTCACTTTCCGTAAAAGCGGCTACGCTTTGATTGCACAGGGGCTGCTGTGGCAGGTTTTAGGAATGATGGAACGGCAGGGCCAGCCGCTGGGACAAAAGCCTGCTTCTTCGGAACCGGCGCAGCGAATGGAAGAATACCTGCGTCTGAATATTTCCAACCGGCTTTCGCTGCAATCGGCGGCAGAATATGCTGGCTACTCCCCCGCATATTTTTCCCGCTACTTTTCAAAGGTAATGGGCATGTCTTTTAAAGCGTACACAGACAAGCTGAAAATACAGGCCGCCCGCGCCATGCTGGCCGACGGGATGCGCATTTCAGAAACCTCGTATGCGTTGGGTTACGATACGCCTTCTTCATTTTGCCGCGCCTTTAAGCGTCTCACGGGGCAAACGCCTTCGGATTACCAGGCAGAAGGACAAAAAATGTATGATTCGCGATAACAAATGCGCTTTCCTTTTATAAATGAAAAACCGTATACTGAAACGGAAGGAGGCGTGTATGATGTCATTGAATTGTGTACACCGTGAACCCGATTTTGAAAATATCCGAAAAGTTCTTCGCTGTGAAAAGCCGGATCGCCCGACGCTGTTCGAATTTTTTATGAATCCGGCCGTTTACGAGGCCGTTGCGGGGCCTGCACCGTCTGATCCCGACCCGGTGGTTCAGCTGGCTTATATGGTCCGCGTGTACGCGGCCTGCGGCTATGATTACGCCAACAGCTACGGCTGCGATCTGTCGTTTCCAACAGGTGAAACAGAGCGAAAAAGCAGTATTTCCCTGAATGCACATGCGCTGATTCAGGATTGGGACGATTTTAACGCCTACCCCTGGCCGGATGCAAAGAATGACGATTATTCCCGTTTGAAAGCGATTGAGCCATACCTTCCGCCCAAAATGAAGCTGATGGCAGCCGGACCCTGTGGTCTGTTGGAAAATGTAATCAGCATTGTTGGCTATGAAAGCCTTTGCCTGATGATCTACGACGATCCCGAACTGGTTCAGGCGATTTTTGATCGCGTGGGCGGCATTTTGCTCGATTATTATGAAAATTGTGCCCGTTACGATTCCGTAGGTATCTTGATGATCAACGACGACTGGGGATTCAATACACAGACGATGCTTTCTGTAGACGACATGCGCAAGTATGTGTTCCCCTGGCACAAAAAGATGGTAGAAGCCGCCCACAAAAACGGCAAGCTGGCTGTTTTGCATTCCTGCGGCTACATGGGCGACATCATGGAAGATATTATCGAAGACATGAAGTACGACGGCCGCCATTCTTACGAAGACAACATCATCCCGGTTGAAGAAGCCTATCGCCGCTGGGGCGGGCGGATCGCTATTTTGGGCGGGTTGGATGTAGATTTCCTGATCCGTTCTCCGGAAGAAGAAATCCGCAAACGCGCCCGGAACATGCTGGCGCTTGCCGAAGAAAAAGGTGGCTATGCGCTGGGCTCCGGGAACAGCATCCCCTATTACATTCCCAATGAAAAGTATTTTGCCATGACATCCGTCGCAGCAGAATAAGGATTCGTTTCTTTTCAATATGTAAAGCAGAATCCCCTTACAAAGCTAAAGCCCCGCGGCTTTAGCTTTTTCTTTTGTCGGCGGGGAGTCCCCACTGACAAGTCGCAACCTAAGCATAAAGCAAATAAGAATCATCTGCCGCGCGACTAAAGTAAAGATACAGCGACAAGCTTACCCGCGATGTATCCAGCGGCGGTTTGCCGCCCGGACGTTTTCTCCTACCCTCCTACGCTTTTGAAGGCAAAAGAGTTTCGCGTCCTGCGGGACGCGCCGGGGGCTTTGCCCCTCGACCCCACGATTTTTTGAAAAAAATCGAGTAAAACCTTCAATGTTCATATTTCAAGCTTCTTACGCGACCGCTTTTCTGCAACTTCTATCAAAGCGAAGCGAGGGACCGAGCGACCCGCGACTCACCGGCGGAGGTTCTCCGCCCGCTCGCCGCATGCTTGCTTTTTCTTGTTTTTCTGTTAAAATAAGAAATGAATAAACCCAAATGTTTATTTTCTGCTCAAGGGAGGAACTGTTTTATGAGCTGTCCGCTATTCAACACCCACCACGCCCCGGCCGGCGCCTGGGCCAGCCTGACATTCGGCGCACCCGAAATCGGCATCAGCATCGATTTGCAGGAACCGAATGTGAAAAAATCCGGCTCGCTGCTCGTCGGTATGGCCAATTCCAAGGGCATTCGTACCATCGGATTTGCCGAACGCCCGCAGGCACCCCGCACCGAACTTACCGCTGAAGGCGATAAGGAAAACAAAAAAGTTACCGAAGCCAAACCCGCCAATCCTTTCGGCTTTTTCGCGTCGGAAGAAATCATCCGCACGCTGACGCCTTCGTGCGATACATTTGCGGCAGGCCCGGTTTCGTTCACCGTCTATACGCCCTATGCCGAGATGCCCGATCCCGAAAAAGGCGAGATTCCCATGCTTTCCTGCCTGCCGGGACTGATTATGGATATCACGGTCGATAACCGCGGCGAAAGCGAAGACGCTACGGCCTTTTTCGGCCTGAAATACGCCGATATGAAGCGTGTTTCCGCGCTGGAATCAAACGGTCTGTGCACCATCCGTTACCGCGACGACTGGATGTTTGCCGCCCAAACCGCAAGCGGCGCGTATCTCGTGCGCGGGCTGGACACGCCCGAACTGCTTAAGAGCGGCACGGCGTTTGTCCATCAGAACGGCCCGGTCTTTTTGTGCCTGCCCGTTCCCGCCGGTGAAGTGAAAACGCTCACGGTAGCCTGGAGCGTCTTTGCAAAAGACGGCAGCAACGGTGCGCGCCGTTCGCATTACTATTACAACCGGTATTTTTCGAATGTAGATGAAACGGCGGCGGCCGTTTTGCAGCACGCCGATGCGCTTCGCGCGCTGGCGAAGAAAACCGATGAAGAACTGATGAACCCGCAGCAGAACCCCAAACGCCGGGAGCTGTTCTGCCAGGCTGTGCGCGGCTACTACGCCTCTTCTCAGCTTCTGGAAGACACCGACGGCCGTGTGCGCTGGAATCTGTGTGAAGGCGCGTATTTGTGGCGCAACACGATGGATCTGTGCGCCGACCACATCGCCTGGGAACTGCGCCGCAATCCCTGGGTTGTCCGCTGTCTGATGGACGAATTTATCGAAGATTATTCCTATGAAGACCGCGTAACCTTCCCCGGCAAACCCGGCGATTATCCGGGCGGCATCAGCTTTACGCACGATATGGGCTGCTACTTCACCTATTCCCCGCACGGCTACAGCGCCTATGAACGTCCCAACGCCACGCGCAACGGCTTCTATTTCTATATGACCACCGAGGAACTGCTCAACGGGATCTACTGTCTGGCGGGTTACGCCTTGCAGACCGGCAACACGAAGTGGCTCGATTCCCACAGAGATTTGCTCGCCAAACTGATGGACAGCCTGGAAAACCGCGACGCGCCCACGCCGGAAGAACGCAACGGCGTGCTCAAAGCTTCTTCCACGCGCGGCGGCACCTGCGGACTGGAAAGCACCACCTACGACGCGCTCGATCATTCTCTGCTGGAAGCCGCGGGCAACCTGTATGTGTTCATCAAAACCTGGTGTGCGCTGGGACTGCTTTCCCGCTGCTGCCAGGCGGTCGGCGATGAAGCAACCGCACAGCGTGCCCAGGCGATGCTGGAAAAATGCCGTGCGTCGTCCTGTCTGTTCCAAACGGAAGGAAGCGACCTGCTGAAAGCCAACGCCTATCAGGCCATTCCCGGCGCCGTATCGGCCGCGGCCGAACCGCTCTCTGTTCCCTATATGCTGGGCGTTCTGGACGAAAAAGACGAGTCCCTGCTGTTTGAACTGCTGCGCGCCCACTGCAAGGCCTGCCTGCAGCCCGGCGTGTGCACAGATGCCGTATCCGGCGGTCTGCGTCTGAGCAGCACCAGCCGCAACACCTGGCCTTCCAAGGCGGTTCTGACGGCTTATGCGATGGAACAGGCTTTGGGTCTCACCCTGCCGCAGGGCATGGTGGAAGAAATCATCGGCTGGGCGCAGGTAAGCGCACGCGAGGTTACGATCTCCGACCAGGTTCTCTGCGATACCCGTCAGGTTGTGGGCGGCCCGTATTACCCCCGCATCGTAACGGCTGCTCTGTGGCTGTAATCTGCCCGAAAAGGAAACCCGGCAAAAACATAGTAGCATCTACCCCGCCTGTTTTTAACAGGTGGGGTTTTCTGCGCCTTCAACGGCAACAAAAATGATAAAGCGCCATTTTCCCCGGGAAAAGACGTGCGTCTGTTTATGGAAAACGAGCCGCAAAATCAGGGTACGGCAGATACGGCAAAAGCCAAGCTTTTATGAACCGGCGCGGCATATCGAAAAGCGGCAAAGCCGTTCCCCGAAAAAACAAAAAGCCTGCTGCCCGCATAAAACGGACGGCAAGCTTTTAACTGAAAAAATAAAGAAAAAACAAAACCTGCTGTCGGTTGACAACAGGTTTCGTTTTTGTTTTGGTGGAGCATAGCGGGATCGAACCGCTGACCTCTACACTGCCAGTGTAGCGCTCTCCCAGCTGAGCTAATACCCCAGGTCTCAATCGTTTTTCTCTCGACTGCTTGAATATAATACCACACCCGGCAGAAGAATGCAAGCCTTTTTTTCAATTTTTTTAAATTTTTTTGAAACAAAAAAGCAAATCTTTAAATTTGTCAGAAAACAGCTGAAAAAATCGAATAAAACTTTTTTGAAATTCTTTGATAAAAAGATTGTGCCGCGCTCTTTTGGCACGGCACAATCGAAAATACAAAAGAAATTCAGCGAAGAACCTGCGTACCGCCTGCGCTGCGGATGGACAGGATGTAGCAATGGTCTTTGCCGAACACGGCTTCGATGGCTTCTTTATAAACAGTCACTTCCGCTTTGGGAACAAACACCTGAATCGTACCGGCAAAACCACCGCCATGCACGCGCCAGGCAGCGCCCTTTCCGGCCAGCAGTTTTTCCGTAACGGCGAGCGCCAGAGAAAGTCCCTGTTCCGCCGGATTCACAACGGCAAATACGTTCTGCAAACGTTCGGCAGAAGAACGGCCGCTTTTCAGAATTAGCGTCTTAAACAGTTCGAAATCGCCATTTTTCAGCGCCTGAGCCTCTTCGGCTGCCAAACGGTTGTCATCAAAGAAATGCATCGCGCGCAGAACGGCACGGTCCCCCGTTTTGGCGCGGATTTCGGCGAGGTTGGCATACAGCTTTTCTTCGTCTACATCGCGCAGCACTTCCCCGCCCAGACAGGCGGCAACGGCTTTCATTTCCTGGGGAATGGCCGCATATTCGCCGGTGAGGTCGGCATGGTTCCCGCCGGTATCCACGATGCACAGCGCATAGCCGGCTTCATCCAAGTCGAAATCAACCTTTTCCAGCACAGGCTTCGTGGGGTCTTTAAAATCGATAGCCGTAAAGCCGCCCACGCTGCTGGCCGTCTGATCCATCAGGCCGGAGGGCTTGCCGAAGTACACGTTTTCGGCATACTGCGAAATCTGCGCGTTCAGCACGGGGTCGATCGTGTCTTCGTTATAAAGATGGTTGAGGATCGTGACCACCAGCACTTCAAACGCGGCGGAGCTGGAAAGGCCGGAGCCTTTGAGCACCTGCGTGGTGGTAAAGGCATCGAAGCCGCCGATTTTGTAGCCCAGCGCGGCGCAGCGTGCGCAGATACCGCGGATAACGGAAGCGGACGTTTCCCGCTCGCTTTCTACGGCTTCCAGATTGCTCAGGTCGATCACATCGATTTTTTCGTATTCGGCCGATTTCAGGCGGATCACGCCGGTATCCGTCTTTTTGGCGGCCGCGATAATATCCAGATTGATCGCCGCGGCCAGTACACGGCCATGGTTATGGTCGGTGTGGTTGCCGCCCACTTCCGTGCGTCCCGGCGCGCTGAAGAAAGAAACGCCGGTGCTGTCTCCGAAGTATTCTTCAAAGCCGCGTACCACGCTGTCATAGCGAGACGCCTGCTGTGCGGCTGCCGCGCCGTACAGCTCGTCAAATGTGATTTTCATGGTTGGTTCCCCTTTATGTATTTATTTCTGCTTTTTCAGCGAACGTGCCAGTTTGTTTTCGTGTACGGCCCGCTTTAAGAGGGCGTCCACCTGCGTATAAGTCTGTTTATCAAAATCATCCACGTGCAGAAGCAGCGCTTTATGATTATCAAAATAAAGATAGATGCGGTCTCCCATACGGCCGTAATGCTCCAGCTGGTTATAGTCCATGCGGATATCAAATCCGTACTTGATCAGCACCAGATAATCTTTGAAAAACGCCGTTTCCACCCGGACGGTATCGAGGGCGTGTTCGTCTTTCTGGCCGATTTTCTTGACAATCGTATGAATGCGCAGGGCGAAAAAGCCGACGTCTGCAAGCAGGAACAGCGCAAAATAGAGGCCGGAAAACGTGAGCAGATCCTGGCGGTTGTTGTTGAAAGCAAACCACACGGAAAGGCCGGCTTCCACCAGCAGCAGGATGATCGGGAAAATCTTATAGCGGCCCAAAATGGAATACAGATAAAACGCTTTCTGGTCGCTTTTATCGTTATAAGAAATCACCTTGTAATCGGCATCCGGGAAATCGGCCAGCGAGCGCTTGATATGCTCCGGCTTGTCCCCCTGCCCCACGGGTTCGTTTGCTTTTTTCAGCGGATCGGACGGCGTGGACATCTGCGCCTCTTCCACCACGCTGTTGACAAAATCGTCTACTTCGCTGTTGATGGCTTCTTCCAGCGTCGGTTCCTGTTCGGGCTGTTCCGGTTCATCCTCCACACCGGCTTCGCGAACGACGTCTTCAATCAGCTCATCATAAGCCGAAAGATCTTGTTTTTCACTCATGTTTATCCTCCGTTGTTTGGGTTTGTTGAATCATCGAAAGAAACTGTGCTTCGTCCAAAACCGGGATCCCCAGGCTTTGCGCACGCGTTAGTTTACTGCCGGCATCTTCGCCAGCAAGCAGATACGAGGTCTTTTTGGAAACCGAACCGCTCACCTTGCCGCCTTCGCCCTGAATGAGCGCGGAAGCTTCGGCGCGGGTCATCGTGGGCAGCGTGCCCGTGAGCACAAACGTCATGCCGGTAAAGATCCCCTGGCGCACGTTTTCGCGGCAAAGCATATTGACGCCGCTTTCACGAAGTGCGGCAATCAACGCCTGAACCGGCTCGCGACGCAGAAAATCGGCTGTGCTTTCGGCCATAATCAGGCCAAATCCGTCGATCTCGGCGATCTCCTGCGCAGATGCGGCGCAGAGCTTGTCCATGCTGCCGAAATGCAGCGCAAGCTGACGGGCCGCCTTGGCGCCGATATGCGGGATACCCAGGGCAAACAGCAGGCGGGACAAATCGTTCTGTTTGGATTTTTCCACGCTGGCCACCAGATTGGCGGCGCTCTTTTCGCCCATGCGTTCCAGCAAAAGCAGATCTTCCGGCCGCAGATGATACAAATCGGCCGCCGAATGAATATGCCCTGCGCTCAGCAGCAGTTCCAGTACAGCCGGGCCCACGCCATCGATATCCATGGCGTCGCGGCTGGCAAAATGGATGAGGTTGCGCAAAAGCTGCGCGGGACACTGCGGATTCACGCAGCGCACGGCGGCTTCGCCTGCTTCACGCACGGCCGCCTCCCCACAGGAAGGGCAGGTTTCCGGCAGCGTATACGGTACGCTTTCGGCCGGATTCGACACCACGCGCACCACTTCGGGGATGATCTCGCCCGCTTTGCGGACCAGCACGCGCGAACCGATGCGGATGTCTTTTTCCGCGATAAAGTCCTGGTTATGCAGCGTGGCGCGCGAAACGGACGTACCGGCCAGCGTAACCGGCTCAAACACACCTGTAGGCGTCAACACACCGGTGCGGCCCACATTGACCTCGATATCCAAAAGCGTGGTTTCCTTTTCCTCGGGCGGATACTTAAACGCCTCGGCCCAGCGGGGGAATTTCGCCGTAGAGCCCAAACGCGGGCGGGCAGCCAGCGCGTTGACTTTGAGCACCGCGCCGTCCACGGGATACGAAAGCGTGCCGCGTTCTTCGCCGAACGAACGGATTTTTTCCAGCACCGCGTCCATCGAAGACGAGACAAAATAAAACGGCGAAACGGAAAACCCCTGTGCGCGAAGCCAGTCGAGCGATTCGCTGTGCGTGGCAAACGAATGTCCTTCGATCTGCTGCACATTGAAAACAAAAATATCCAGCCCGCGCGCGGCCGTAACGGTGGGGTCTTTCTGCCGCAGAGAACCGGCGGCGGCGTTGCGCGGATTCTTAAACAGCTTTTCGCCGTCGAGTTCCTGCTGTTCACACAAAGCGGCGAACGTTTCCTCCGACATATACACTTCCCCGCGCACCTCAAGATACGGCACGGGGTCTTTGAGCACTTTGGGCAAAGACGCGATCGTCTTGATGTTTTCGGTTACATTTTCGCCCGTAAGGCCGTCGCCGCGGGTAGAACCCCGCTCGAGAATACCGTTTCGGTATTCCACAGAAACGGAAAGGCCGTCGATCTTCGGCTCGAGCACATATTCCACATCGGGCAGTGTTTCGCGCACGCGGGCGTCGAACGCAAGCAGTTCTTCTTCAGAAAAAGAATCGTGCAGGCTTTCCATGGGCACCGTATGCGCAACGGGTTCAAATGTGTTATAAATCACCCCGCCGATCTTGGACGTGGGCGAATCGGGCGTAGCAAGCGCCGGAAACGTTTCTTCCAGCGTTTGCAGCCGGCGATACAGCCTGTCGTATTCATAATCGCTGATCTCGGGGGCATCTTCTGTGTAATATTTTCGGTTGTGATAAGCAATCTGTTCCCGCAGCTCGGCCGCCAGACGGGATGCTTCGGCAAAATCCATATTCTACGCTCCTGTAATTTGATCCGATATGTACAGTATAACACGAAGCGGGGCTTTAAATAAAGGCATCCCGAACAATTTCACAAAAAATTCAAGAGCTGTCTCCCATGCGATACCAGCCGCTGGGCGGATCGCCCACAATCAGCGTTTCTCCCGCCAGAATCGAAGCGGAAATTTCCTGCGGCTCGTGGTACCACAGGGTATGGATCGTCAGCTGAACCGTGATTTCCAGCCGCAGGCCGTGCAGCGTCTGGTTGATCCCCGCGGAAGAAAACTCGCTGGAAATATCAACCTGCGCCGTCCCCTCCGGCTTAAGCTTCAGCCGAAGTTCGGGGCCTTTTCCACTGAGCAGCGCGATGGGCGTCAGGTTGCCCAGGTGAATCCCAGCCGTTCGGTTTTGAGAAAGTTTTTGCGAAATCGCCGTACTCAGCGAAGCCTGCAATGCAGCCAGCGCCTGCGGATCGGCCTCTACAGCCGCCACGCTGCCGTCTTCGCGCCGGATCGTCTGCGTCAGCGCCTGCGGCGACTGCGCAAACACTTCTTCCACCGCCTCGTAAACCGATTCCAGCGCTACGCGGCGGATCTCCGTTTCGGCCACATCGACCGCAAGCGGGGCCACCAGGCGGGCCGCCAGCGCATAAAGCAGCAGGCAAAGAACAAGCAGCAACCGGATTTTCCGATACCGCCCAGGCGGCCTTCTCCGACGAATTTTCAAAAAGACCACCTCCACACAAAAGGTCTGTTCTTTACCAATCTATGTGAAGGTGGTCAATTCGGTTCTCAAATGCCTTTCTTCGCCGCGTTCAGCCCGCGCAGTGCGCGCACCGTTTCGGCCAGCGGCAATCCAACAACGTTGTTGTAATCGCCGCAGATCGAACGCACCAGCACCGCACCGCGGCCCTGGACGCCATAGGCTCCGGCCTTATCCATCGGCTCACCCGTAGCGATATAGGCGGCAATTTCTTCTTCGCCAAGCGGATAAAACGTCACTTCCGTTTCGGCGGCAAAGCAGATTTCCTTTCCCCCCGGGGCCAGAATGCATACGCCGGTCATCACCTGATGCGTGCGCCCGGAAAGCCGCGCCAGCATATCGGCCGCTTCCTTTTGGGAATGCGGCTTGCCCAGCGGCTCGCCGTCCAGAAAAACCAGCGTATCCGCGCCGATCACGACGTCTTGCGGATGCAGCCGCGCCACATCCTGTGCCTTACCGCGGGCCAGCGCCTGCACACGCTGCTGCGGGGAAAGCCCGGCCGGAGCCGATTCTTCCCAGCCCGACGGCACAACCTCAAACGCAAGGCCGGCCTGTGCCAGCAGTTCGCGTCGCCGGGGAGACGCAGAAGCCAGAATCAGCATCAGTCGTCGTACCCGTTGGGATTCTGCTGCTGCCAGCGCCAGGAATCCTCGCACATATCGTCAAGCGTCTTGGTGGCTTTCCAGCCCAGTTCGCGGTAAGCCTTGGTGGGATCGGCATAGCATTCGGCGATATCGCCTGCGCGGCGGGGAGCAAATTCAAACGGGATCTTCTTGCCCACAACCTTTTCGAAGGCGTGGTGAATCTCCAGCACGGAATAGCCCTGACCGGTGCCCAGGTTGTAAATGCGCAGACCGCAGTTGGGCTTTTCATACAGTTTAAGGGCAGCCACATGGCCTTCGGCCAGGTCTACCACATGGATATAGTCGCGCACGCCGGTTCCGTCGGGCGTGGGATAATCGTTGCCGAACACATTCAGGTGATCGAGCTTGCCGATGGCAACCTGCGTGATATACGGCACGAGGTTGTTCGGGATGCCGTTGGGATCTTCGCCGATTTCGCCGCTCTTATGCGCACCAACGGGGTTGAAATAACGCAGAATGATCGGGTTAAATTCGGGATCGGCATGGGCCACGTCTTTGAGGATCTGTTCGATCATCAGCTTGGTGGTGCCGTAAGGGTTGGTGGTGGAAAGCGGGAAGTCTTCCGTAATCGGCACGCTGGCGGGGTTGCCGTATACCGTAGCGGAGGAGCTGAACACAATGTTGTGTACGCTGTATTTCTTCATCACATTGAGCAGATTCAGCGTGGAACGAAGGTTGTTGTCGTAATAGCGCAGCGGAATCTCAACCGATTCGCCTACAGCCTTGAGGCCGGCAAAATGGATCACGGCGTCTACTTTTTCGGCCGCAAAGATCTTATCCAGCGCTTCTTCATCACACACGTCGGCTTCGTAGAAAGCAAAATCCTTTCCGGCCAGCTTCTTGATCCGGCGAAGAGCTTCGGGTTTGCTGTTGGAGAAGTTATCCACAACAACCACATCATAGCCTTTTTCCAGAAGAAGGATGCACGTATGGCTGCCGATATAACCGGCGCCGCCCGTTACCAGAATTTTCATCTCTAAAACCTCCTGTAAGATCGATTCATTTCTTATGGTACTCACATTATAATACAACGCTGCCTCATCGCCTAGAGAGACGCGTTGTATTTACCTGTATTATTATCTCACAAAAGCCAAAGATTTGTAAACCCCTGTTTTTCTTACGGGAATCGCTGCATAATCCGGCTTTGCAAGGAAAATACTGTCTGTATCCTTAAAAATTCAGGAGGGCATTTGCCATGAAAGAACGCAAAACGCAGACGCTGCTTTTTCTCGCCGGGGGAATCGCCTACCCGGTTTTGGAAATCGTATGGCGCGGACACACCCACTATTCCATGGCGCTGGCCGGCGGGATCTGTTTATGCGGCATCCACGAAATTTGCAATCGCCGCATGAAAAATCGTCCGCTGATTGAAAAATGTCTGGCGGGTGCCGGCATCATCACCGGGGTGGAACTGGCCGTGGGCGTGATTTTCAACGGTGTGCTCAAGATGCAGGTATGGGATTATTCCGCCCTGCCGCTGAACTTATTTGGTCAGGTCTGCCTGCCGTTCAGCCTGCTCTGGGCCTTGCTCACACTTCCCGCCATGGGGCTTTGTGCGCTGTGTGATTCGGCTGTACAAAACAATCAAAAAAAGAAATTTGAATAATTTTACAAATGGTACTTGACACACAAGCTGTAAATATGCTATTATTATTCTCGCATTCACACGGAGAGGTGTCCGAGTGGTTTATGGAGCTGGTCTTGAAAACCAGTGATACCGCAAGGTACCAAGAGTTCGAATCTCTTCCTCTCCGCCAATACGAGTTTTACATATTCATAATTATTTTGATATATTCACCCGGAGAAGTACCCAAGTGGTGAAGGGGCTCCCCTGCTAAGGGAGTAGGTCGGGTAACCGGCGCATGGGTTCAAATCCCATCTTCTCCGCCAAACCTGCGATTATGCTTATAATCGCAGGTTTTTCTATATCAGTATAGAAGCAGGTTGATCCGCTAAATGGCGTATTAATAAAAATCATTTTGAGGAGTGTAAGAACATGGGATTTATGGACAAAATCGGCGGGGCCGTTATGCAGGGAATGGCTGGAAACCTCAATGAAATGACACCGGAATCCTTGATGCAGGAATACGGAGCCTATTTGATGGATGGCGAAACAATCCAGACCGGTTTCAAGCTGATTCGCGATGTGGTGCTGCTTACAGACAGACGTATCATCGACTTTGATAAGCAGGGTGCCACTGGCCAGAAAATGCGTGTGGATTCCATCAATCTGAGCAGCATCATTCATGTTTCCGCAGAAACTGCAGGCTTTGGTATTGATGACAGCGAAATCAACATCCACTACATCACTTCACCGTATTTCAAAGCAAACACAGGGGTATCTGTTGCAGAGAAAAAGTTTGAATTCCCCAAGAAATACAAGATCCAGGCGTTGTATCGTTACTTACAGGAAATCGCCTACAGAAACCACGAAGCATTGAATCGATAATAAAAAGAGAAAGCTAAGGTCATCTGACCCTAGCTTTCTTTTTTTGTTTGTGAAGTATAATAGCGACGGTTTGCCGCAAGGGGAACTCCCGGCGAGGGGCGGAGAATCTCCGCTCATAAGCCGCGGATAAAGCCTTAATCAAAGTTTTAGCTTTTGCCGCGCGACTTTGGCTAAAACACCTAAGCAAAGCCTGTTCGCGAAGTATCTCGTGCCGGTTCGGCACCGCCGCCAGGGAACCCCCGGCGAGGGTTCCCTACGAATCAAACATCCCCCGGATGTTTGATTCTACCCTCCTGCGCTTTATGACGCAAAAGAGTTTCGCGCCTTGCGAGGCGCGCCGGGGGCTTTGCCCCTCGACCCCACGATTTTTTGAAAAAAATCGAGTAAAACTCTCAATGTTTATATTTCAAGCTTCTGCCGCGCGACTTTGGCTAAAACACCTAAGCAAAGCTTACCCGTGACTTGGGAGCGGCAACTTGCCGCCCGCAGATTAAGCAAACAGCTGCGAAATCCATTCCACCAGATTATACTTGCTGAAAATCGATACAGCAATCAGCGAAACCACCGACATAATCTTGATGAAAATATCCAGGCAGGGGCCAACCGTATCTTTCAGCGGGTCGCCCACTGTATCACCCACAACCGCCGCATCATGCGCCGGGGAGCCTTTCTTCTGTCCGGAAAGCGCGCCGGTTTCGATGTATTTCTTGGCGTTATCCCAAGCGCCGCCGGCATTGCCCGTAAAGATCGCCAGCATAATGGCCGAAATCGTGGAACCGATCAGAATACCGCCCACAAAATCCGCGCCGAAAATAAAGCCGGTCACAATCGGAACCAGAATCGCCAATACAGCGGGAATCTTCATCTCGCTGATGGCGCCCTGTGCCGAAATCGAGATGCAGGTCTTGTAATCGGGCTTGGCTGTTCCCTCCAGGATGCCGGGAATTTCTTTAAACTGACGGCGAACTTCCGCCACCATTTTACGCGCAGCTTTCGCTACGGCTTCGATCAGCATACCAGAGAACAGGAACGGCAGCGCCGCGCCTACCAGCGCACCGGCCAGCGTCATCGGCTGAATCAGGTTCAGCATCAAAGGCGTGGCGGGGTCGTTAAAGGAATACAGATACGAAACCATCAGCGACAAAGCCGCCAGCGAGGCCGAGCCAATCGCAAAGCCCTTGCCGATCGCCGCGGTGGTGTTGCCAACGGAATCGAGCTTATCGGTAATTTCGCGCACAGCGGGTTCCAGCTCGCTCATTTCGGCGATGCCGCCGGCATTATCGGAAATCGGGCCATACGTATCTACAGAAACGGTAGCAGTTACAAACGAAAGCATACCGATAGCCGCAATCGCCACGCCATACATACCGCAAACGCCGTAGGCGACCAGAATGGCAATGCCCAATACGATCAGCGGCGCCATGCAGGATTTCATGCCCACAGCCATGCCCTGGGTGATCGTGAGCGCCGGGCCTTCCGTGGAAGCGGAAGCGATTTTCTTCGTCGGCTTGTAATCGTAGCTGGTGTAGTATTCGGCGATCAGGCCGATCACGATACCGCTGATTACACCCACAGCCGCCGCGATCCAGGGCGAAATCACGCCGCAGTTAAAGCTGACAAACGCCAGCGAAACGTCTTTAAACGTAAACCAGGTGAGGATAAAGCCAAACACCAGGGTCAGCACGGCCGAAAGCCAGGTAGACCCGTTGAGTTCACGATGGGGATTGCTTCCCACCTTTTTAAACTGCAAAAATGCGATGCCCAAAATGCAGGCCAGCAGTCCGGCCGCGGCAAAGGTAAGCGGATAGAGGAACATCCGCTGGAGCATCTGGGTGGTCATCAGCCCGCCCGTAGCCTGTGAAGTCAAAAACAGATGGAAGCCGAGAATAACGGCCGATGTAATCGCGCCCACATAGCTTTCCAGCAAATCGGAGCCAAGGCCCGCCACATCGCCCACGTTGTCGCCCACGTTATCGGCGATGGTCGCCGGGTTGCGGGGATCGTCTTCGGGGATATGCGCTTCGGTTTTGCCCACCAGATCGGCGCCCATATCGGCCGCCTTGGTGTAGATGCCGCCGCCGATACGGTTGAACATGGCGATAACCGAACAGCCCAGCGCATAGCCGGATACGGTCATGGTGAACGGAACAAATTCAACGCCCAGCCAGTTGCTGATGGAAACGGCGTTTTCAACTTCGAGCTGTCCCAGCGCAAGGCCGAAGATCAGATAAACAAAAAACAGCCCCAAAAGCGCAAAGCCGCCCACGCAAAGACCCATGACAGAGCCGCCGCTGAACGCCACTTTCAGCGTTTCGCCGATGTTCTTGGTTTTGCGGGCCGTATTGGCCACACGCACGTTGGCGTATGTCGCGATCTTCATGCCGATCCAACCGGCCGAAGCGCTCATCACGGCGCCGATGATAAAAGCGGCCGCCGTCTGCCAGCTGACCAAAACGGAAAGCGCCGCCGCGATCACCAGGCCGACAACCAGCAAAATCTTATATTCATACACGATAAAGGCATTGGCGCCCACACGGATAGCCGATGCAATTTCCTGCATCTTTTCCGTGCCTTCTTCCATTTTACGCACGCGCATAAAATTGAACGCCGCATAAGCCAGCGCGCCCAATGCAACCAAAATGACAAACGCAAGGATTTCCAACTCACTCATCCCTTTCTAAAATCAGGCCGCACGGACCGGGTCCGTTTTTGCTCGCTCCCCAAACGCTTCCTCTTTTTGAGCTCTGTTCAGGCGGCGGCCGCTCCCAAACAGGCAGGAATTCCTTTTTTCAAAACGCCTTGCCATTTCCAAAAAAAACGAATTCCTCCGTAGTATACAGCATATACAAACAAACAGGAAAAGTCAAACGATGTTGAAACAATTCTTTCTATTTTGTCGAAAAGTTCAAGGAGCAGGCGTTTATTTTGTGTTAATTTGTGTTAAGACTGTGTGAATCTCAAAAAATCCCTGTTCAGTTTGCGCCATCTGTGATACCATAGAGGAAGAAACGCCCGTAATCGCCGAAGAAAGAGAGGCCGTACGCCCCTGAATTTGCGTATAATAAAAATGGACATCTTATTTGAAAATCAGCAACAGATCGTATGCATCAAAAATCCGGGATTGCTTTCGGAAGAGCATCCCGCCTCCCCCTGCCTGCCCGGGCTGCTGCGCGAACACATCGGCGTGTCGGTTTATCCGGTTCACCGTCTGGATAAAGAAACCGGCGGCGTGATGGTGTATGCCAAAACGTCGGGCGAAGCCGCCCGACTTTCAAAGATCATTCAAAATGGCGGGATGGTAAAAGAATACCTTGCGATTCTCTGCGGCCGGCCCGAAGAAGACGCGGGCGAATGGAACGACCTGCTGTTCCACGACCGTGCCAAAAACAAAACCTATGCCGTCCGGCGGGAACGCCGCGGCGTGAAGCCCGCCCGTCTGGCCTATCAGGTGCTGGATACGCAGGGCAACTACACGCTGGTGCAGATCCGGCTCTATACCGGGCGCACGCATCAGATCCGCGCACAAAGCGCCGCCCGAAAGCTTCCGCTGCTGGGTGATCGCCGATACGGCGGTGAAGCGGCCGCTTCCCTGGCACTCTGGGCTTTTCGCCTCACCCTGCCCGGCCCATCGGTTTACACGGCCTGCCCGCCCAAAGAAGGCGTCTGGCTGCCGTTCGCCGCAACGCTTGACAAGCTATCTTAAAGAAAAAAACGCCCCCTGCTCCATCCCGGAACAGGGGACGCTTGCCATCCGAGGGTCAAGTCAGATATGCGCAGGGAAATTCCTTTCTCCTGCTGCACAATCCGCTCGCCTTGACCGGGTTAGCTTAATCAATTTTTGCAGCCAGGCAACTTCTAATTTACGCCAAAGAAGAATTTTTTAATGTCTGCAAAAGAGGGATATTTTATGCGATCAATATGCTCGACAACTTTGGCCGCATCATATTTAACCTCTATACTGTATACCGAAATATGGTTATTTTCGGCCATTTCAAGTATGGCTGCCCTTGCAACATCTTTATCTTTTGCCGGGCAACCCAGTGAACCGCTATTAATAAACCACCTGTTTTGATTGTGGCAAATCATTCTGGCATGATCATGTCCATATATTACAATATCCTGATCCGGCTCTGGAAATAACTCCAATAATTCAGTTTCAGTCGGATTGGGCGTGTAATGAACATACTGATTTTTTTGATTCATACAGTAATGCATCACAGAAATTTTTTTGCCATGCTCGTTAAAATCTGCACGGTAGGGCAGTTTCTTTAGAAATTCAATCGAAGATGGGCTTAAACGCTGATGCTCCCACTTATGATACTCCATTTCATCATAATCCATTCCCTCATCGTTGGGATATTCAGAAGGCATACCTTCCAATAAATATTTTTCATGGTTACCTCTAACCGCAATTAAATTTGGAATGGACATCATTTTTTGTACAGTTTCTTCTGGATACGGCCCTATTCCAATGATATCTCCTGCACAAACAACTTTCTCGCAGCCCTGTCTCTCAAATTCTTGCAGGACTGCATCTAAAGCGACCACATTGTTGTGTATATCAGCTAATATTCCTATTTTCATAAATACCGCACCTCCAAACACAAATCAGGCTTTACCATATCACTCTATGGCACATCAGTATTTCCCACCGGCTACTTGCCTATCAAGCCATCTTGGCGGCAAGCGCCACCCAACCTTTTTCTTCCCGGCGTTCAATCAGCTCAAAGCCGGCTTTTTCCAATGCGGCCAGCACATCGGCTTCACGCGTATCAATAATGCCGCTCATTACATAAACCGTATCTGGCTTCATAAACCGGCGCACATCGGCGGTAAGCACACAGATCACGTCCGCCACAATATTGGCCACAACCACGTCGTACGTTCCGCTCACGCGGTCGGTCAGGTCACCGCAAATACCCGTGAAGCGGTCTTCCACATGGTTGCGCGCGGCGTTTTCGTCGGCTGTTTTAACGGCCAGCGGGTCGATATCCACGCCCACGGCTTTTTCGGCCCCGAGCAGCAGCGCCGCCACCGACAAAATGCCGCTTCCGCAGCCCACATCCAGCACCTGCATACCCGGGCGCACATAGCGTTCCAGCAGTTCCATACACAGGCGGGTCGTTTCGTGCGTACCGGTTCCGAAAGCCAAGCCCGGTTCCAGATCCAGCACAACGCGGCCCTGCGGATCTTCAATCTCTTCCCAGGCGGGACGGATCAAAAGCTTTTCGCCCACCGGAATCGGCTTAAAGTACTTTTTCCAGTTGTTGATCCAGTCTTCTTTCACACAGCGGCGCGTATCGATTTCGTTGCGGATACCCGCGGCGGCATAGCGTTCCTGCAAAAACAGCACGGCTTCCGTGGGATTTTCTTCGGGGCTGATGTACACATGAATCCAGGCGTGTGTACGATCGCGCGCCAAAAGATCTTCATCGATCAGATCGATATGGGCGATTTCCATCGCCTCTTCTTCTAAGTTCGAGTAATCCTCCATATAAATGCCGTAGGGCACCACCATTTGTGCAATATCCGCCGCGGCGTCGGCGTTGGAGGCATCGACGGTAATAATGACTTCGGTCCAGTCTTCCATGTTGTTGTTCTCCTTATCCGTTATTCGCAAAATTCTTTTATTAGTATAGCGGATCTTGCAGCGAAAGGGAAGCAATTTTTTTAAGGAGGCGCGGACAGATGCAGAAAAATCAATTTTTCCGCCAGGGGATTGTGCTCACCGCCGTCTCTTTTTTTATGCGTGTAACCGGAATCATTTACCGCTCGTACCTGGCGCGCAGTATGGGAACGGAAGGCGTGGGGCTGTATCAGCTGATTTTCACCGTTTTTACGCTTTCCGTTACACTCTCCACTTCCGGCATCAGCCTGGCCGTTACGCGCATCGTCTCGGCCCGTCTGGTAAAGGGGCGCAGCGATACCGTGCGCAGTGCGGTCAGCCGGTGTTTGGGCTATTGCCTGTGTGTCAGCTGTTCCATCGCCGTGATCTTTCTGATGCTGGCGCCCACGCTGGCCGACCGTCTTTTGGGAACGGAACAAGCCGCCCCCGCCCTGCGGATGCTGGCCGTCGGGTTGCCGTTTATGTCGGTATGCACCTGTATGCGCGGCTATTTTCTGGCCGTAGACGAATCGCTTTCCACGATCAGCGGCGATTTAACGGAACAGCTGCTCACCATCGGCCTGACCATCGGCTTGTTTAGTTGGATGCACCCGCAAACGCCCACAGACGCCTGTATGCTGGCGATGGCGGCTTCTTCAACCGGAGAAATCGCCGGCTGTCTGCTCACCTGGTGTTTATACCGGCGCAGCCTGAAACGGCACACGCCGCCCAAAGGCGTGCGCAGCAAAGGCATTTTCCGCAGTCTGCTGCACATTGCGCTGCCCGGAACGATGAGTTCGGCGGCGCGCAATCTGCTGGGAACCACAGAAAACCTGATGATCCCGCGCGGGCTTCGGCAATTCGGCGCCTCTTACAGCGAAGCCATGTCCGCCTATGGCGTGCTGCAGGGCATGGCATATCCGGCGCTGTTCTTCCCCTCGGCGTTTCTTACGGCTTTTTCTTCCCTGCTGATCCCGCAGGTAGCCAAGGCGCACGCGGCCAACCGGCAGGCTTATATCCGCCATGTCACCCACCGTGCGCTGGCCGCCACATTGGCTTTCGGCAGCGCCGCCATGGTGTTTTTTCTCTTTTTCGGAAAGGAAACCGGCCGCTGGCTCTATAATAGTGATACGGCGGGATTTTATTTGCAGCTGCTCGCCCCGCTGGTCATTTTGATGTACCTCGACGGCGTGGTCGATTCCATTCTGAAAGGCTTGGATGAACAGTTCAGCTCGTTCAAATACAATGTAACGGATTCTTCGATCCGGGTGATTCTGGTTACGTTTCTGCTGCCGCGCTTCGGGCTTTCGGCCTATATCTGCATCCTTTTTTTCAGCACCATTTTCAATGCTTCGCTGAGCATCCATCGCCTTTTAAAAGTAACGGATCTGAAAATCGATCTGCTGCACGATCTGATCCTGCCGCTGGCTGTGTCATCCGCTTTGGCGGCCGTCGTCAAATGCTTTCTGCTATGGTTCGGTAAATAAATAAAAAAGCGTTTCATTTCTATGTTCTTCTTTGCTCGTTCTTCTTAATTTATAAACAAATTAGGCACAAAATGTTCAATAGACAAAACTTGACAAACTCTGTTAAAATGCGCTATCCTATTAAGTAGATGTGTATTTTGGATTAAGAAAACGTAAAACAAAAGACTGACTAAGGAGGACGCAAGATGGCGCAAGAAAACAGTAGAGCAGAGCTATTTGAATCCACACCCATTCCCAAAGCCGTGGCCGAATTGGCCGTTCCCATGATGGTTTCTTCGCTGGTCATGGTGGTGTACAATCTGGCCGATACTTTTTTTGTAGGCATGCTCAACGACCCGGTTCAAAACGCTGCCGTTACGCTGGTTTATCCGGTTATGCTGGCCTTTAACGCCGTAAACAATCTTTTCGGCGTAGGTACATCCAGTATGATGAGCCGCAGCTTGGGGCGCGGCGATTACGAAACCGTACGCATCAGTTCCGCTTTTGGATTTTATGGAGCCGTGTTCAGCGGCTTATTGTTCACACTTTGCTGCACTGTTATGAAAAATCCCCTTTTGGGGCTTCTGGGCGCAGACAGTAACACCTGGGATGCAACCGCCAGCTACATGTTCTGGACAGTAACCTGCGGTGCTGTGCCGGCTATTCTGAACGTGGTACAGGGGCAGATGGTTCGAAGCGAGGGCGCAGCCATTCACGCCAGTGTGGGCACGATGAGCGGCTGTATTCTCAATATTATTCTCGACCCGTTCTTTGTCCTGCCGTGGGGCCTGAATATGGGCGCTGCGGGCGCAGGTCTGGCTACATTCCTGAGCAACTGTGTGGCCTGCATTTATTTCCTGGTACTTACCCGTGTACAGCGCGGAAAAACGTTTATCAGCCTCGATATCCGCAAGCTGAAAAAGCTCAATAAGCCCACCGTATTGGGAATTCTGGGCGTAGGCATTCCGGCTTCTATCCAGAATTTGCTCAACGTAACCGGAACGACCATCTTAAACAACTTCACCGCAGCCTACGGCGCTTCCGCTGTAGCGGCCATGGGCGTAGCGCAGAAAATCAATATGCTGCCTATGCAGGTGGAAATGGGCTTCTCACAAGGCATTATGCCGCTTGTCAGCTATAACTACGCCAGCGGCAACCGCAAGCGCATGAAAGACTGCATTTTGTTTGCCCTGAAAGTCAGTATCCCGGCCATGCTGCTTGTAACGGCCGTTTACTGGTTCACAGCACCCAACCTGATCCAGCTGTTTATGAAGAACGCAGAGATCGTGGCCTATGGTTCAGCCTTCCTGCGCGGCATGTGCCTGGCTATGACGTTTATGTGTATCGACTTTACGGCGGTGGGTGTATTCGCCTCTTTGGGATTCGGCAAATACTCTCTGTTGTTTGCCATTCTTCGCAAGATCGTGTTGGAGATCCCGCTGCTGTTCATCCTGAACATGATCTTCCCGCTGTATGGTTTGGCTTATGCTCAGTTTGGCGCGGAATTGATTCTTTCCATTGTCGCCGTGTTCATGCTGCTGCGTATTTTCAAACAAAGCCCTACTACCCCCAAAAAAGAGAACTAAAACGCAAAACGGCCTTCCATTTGGAAGGCCGTTCTTGTTTATAAAATGTATACTAGCTTCTTACGCACCTTATCCGCCTGCGCTGGTGTTTTCAAAATAGGCTTCAACGGCCTTGCCGGCTTCGTTAAAGCGGACAAAATAGGTATCGTGAAGATAACTCGGGTCGATTGCACCGTTCTCATAATTTACGTAATACGCGCCCAAAATGTCTCCCTGGTCCGATACAAATTCACGGTCAAAGCGTCCGTAGCGGTCTTGAATCTCTTCCCTGTTTTTTCCGATGATCCAATCCGCCTGATAAAGCTGATCGGTATTTTCCGCATTATACACCTTTGGCGAACACGAAACCAGCAAAGTCATCAGCCAAACGGAAACCAAAAGCAGAAAAATTCTTTTTATCCAAATCTTTTTGCGCATCTATGCGTTCTCTCTTTCTCCCGCTTCATCCTGTATCGAAATCGGTTCCGGCTTATTCGGCGCCGGCGCCTGTTTCATTGGAAACAACACTTCCACTAGACGGAAAACCTTCCCGGCGTATTTTCTCCCCCAATTCCAACAGAATTTCAGCGTGTTTCGGATGAATCGAACCATCTGCCATGGGACCCACATTCAAAAGCAGATTGCAGTTATTTTCTGCCGCGTGGCCCAAAAGCTGATACAATTCCTCCACGCTGCGGTTTTCACACCGCGGATTGTAAGCCCAACTGCCGCGCTGAACGGTGGAACAGATTTCATTATGTTTGAAGCGGTTGCCCTCAAATCCTCTGCGCGCACGTTCGGCGCCTGCATCACCAAAACGAGGGCGGATCTTCTCGGCCATATCGTGGAACGTATTTTCCGGGGAAGCGAAATCTTCTGTGCCTGTTGCGCCCTGTTTCCAGGAAATCAGTACATCCGGATGTTTGGCGCGCAATCGAGCATAAATCTCCTCGATTGGAATATACTCTTCGCCCATCGCATACCAAGCCGCAATCAAATCCAGCCAGATACCCGTGATCTTATAATTGGAAAGCAACTCATCCATCACATCTTCGATATAAGCAATATATTTTTTGAAATCTTCTTTTTGACGATACAGGTAACGCGGTTCGGGTTTTTCATAATCCGGGCGCGCATTATCAAACACCGTGCGATCCACATAGTAAGGATGACGCCAGTTGAGCATAAACGTATAGTAAGCGAAAAATCCCAAGCCTTTTCGATCGCAGGCTTCGCTGAGCTCTTTGACCAGATCGCGCCCCGCAGCGGAATTTTTGCTGTTAAACGGCTCTACTTTGGAATCCCAAAGACAGAACCCTTCGTGATGGCAGGTTGTCAAATTGATGTACTTCATCCCTGCTTTCAAAGCGAGGTCTGTAATATAATCGGCGTCGAAGTTATGCGCGGTAAACTGTTCGGCCAGTTTTTCGTATTCCGCAACCGGAATCTTATCATAAAACTGCGTCCATTCCCGCGTATGCAGCATAGAATACAGACCATAATGCAGAAAAAGACCATAGCGTGCATTTTGAAACCACACCAAATTAGCCTTCTTGGGATCTGTTTTCCAAATTTCCTCATACTCTTTCAGATACTTTGGACAATCATTCATACAAATTCCTCCCGAATCTCCATTTTCGGTTTAATAAAAAATTAAAGATGACCAATTATTCATTGATCACCTTTTCTGGTCGAGGTGACAGGATTTGAACCTGTTTTCGTGTGTTTTTCAGCATTTTACCGTGTGCCATATAGGCGCATTTATTCAGGTTTCAAGCCGTTTTTGATTTCATTTCAAACTGTCTGTTTTGTACCCACATCATCGGCATTGGGGTAAAAAGTGGGGTATGGGTATAGGGTTCTTTCTACCCGCTCGGCTATGCGCTCCTGGACGCTGCCGCCGTTCTTCCATGCCTGGAAGCCGGTTCCCGTATAGGCTCGGCTGCTTTCGTCAAGAAACCGGTTCAAAATCTTCATGGCCTGTCCTTTCCGCATCCGGTATATAGCCTGTTTGCTGAGCTGCCGGGTATATTCTGGGGTGCATTGCATCCTCTCCCCGCATTGCTGTAAGGTCAGCCCATCATAGTACCGCCATTGCAATATGTCCCGGTGTTTTTCCTGTAAGGTGTCCATGGCCTGTGCAAGGGCTTCATGCAGCTGCCGGTTATACTCCCGATCCTCTGCACTCTCAAACTCTTCCCCTGCGCTGGGGTCGGCGATCATGTCTATTATAGCGGTGTCCTTGTCCTCTCCTATGGTTTCGTCAAGGCTTCCGCATCCATTCAGCAGCCGGGGCGCTTTGTTACCTCTCATTCCCAAAAGGGCGTTACAACGGTTCTTGAGCGGGAATTTGAGCCAAGCAAGGAAAGAATGACCTTGTTCCGGCTTATATGCTTTTATTGCTTCTATGATAGCAAAAAAGGTTTCTTGCTGCAAGTCTGATAATTCCACACCATAAGCCGCGCAACGGTCACGATTGCATTCATAAAAGCGATAGCACCAAGCACACATGAAGCCTTTGTTTTGCTTCCATAACTGGGCTATGGCTTGCTGATCTCCATCTTGCCCAGCAATAGCCAACTGTTCATTTGTGCGGGTTTCTTCCATGGCTCACACCTCCGGCAGAAATAGAAAAAGGGGCGTGGGGATGTTTTCTCCGGCCTGATCCAGCCAGCGCCGAAACGCTTCCAGGGGAATAACCATTCGGTTTCCCACCTGAATGACGGGGAAGTCCTCCCGATGTACCAGCGTGTACATACTGGCAAGGCCGATTCCCATCATTTTGGCCGCTTCCTTTACGTTGATAGCTAATTTTTCCACGATCATTCCTCCTTCCTATCTTCCAGCAGGCTTTCCGCTGGTACGCCCAATGCACGAGCAATTTTTCCTAAAGTCACGGCGGTACAGGTGCCACGGGTTCTCACGGTGGAGAAGTTTTGGCGGCTCATCCCGGCCTTTTCTGCTACTTGTCCACAGGTCAACCCCTGTTCGGCTTGTAGCGCATCGAGTTTCAAACGGCTGATTTTCAAGTATATCACCTCTTTATAACCACAATAGTGGTTTGTTTGCTACAATTATAACTACTAAAATAGTTAAAGTCAAGACTTTTCAAAAAAATATTGCTACTTTTGTGGTTATGAGGTATACTAAAAAATGAGGTGACCAACTATAGGAAGTCAAGTCATTTGCGAAGAAATTTTTAGTGACGAAAAAAGGGCGCAGGAAACCAAGCCCTCCAAAGGAGGACGGAAAAAGAAAAGAAGCATCTTAGTGGATCATGGTC